>JASFVB010000080.1:0-10523 GCA_050050035.1 Acidimicrobiia bacterium
AGAGGAGAGTCGATGTGACCAGCGAGCTCGTTCTCGAACTCGAAGGCGTGTCCCGTCAGTTCGGGGCGGTCAGAGCTCTGACCGATGTGAGCTTTGACTGCCGCGCTGGCGAGATCCATGCCCTCGTGGGCGAGAACGGCTCCGGCAAGTCGACTCTCCTCGGCATAGCCTCTGGGTTTGTCGACCCCGATCTGGGCCAAGTCCGGATCGGGGGCAAACCCCTGAAACGTGACTCTCCGGCCCTGGCCCACAATCTGGGCCTAGCCATGGCGTACCAAGACGGCTCGTCGGTCGGTCCGGAGCCAGTCAAGAACAACTTCTACTTTGCGGCACCGCCGGGGAAGCGCCCTCCGTATTGGCGTCGCAAGAAGTGGGCTCGAAAGCTGCTCTCCGACTTCGACCTCGACCTGGAGCTGTTCCCCGATGTCCCGGCCTCCTTTCTCACCTTGGCCGAGCGACAGCTGTTCGAGGTGGCGAAGGCATTGGTCACCGATCCGATCGTGCTCTTGTTGGATGAGCCGACGACCGCTCTCGGCCCCGACGAGGTCGAGGCCCTTCATCGCACCGTCGTTGCCTGCAAACAGCGGGGCGTCGGGATCGTCTACGTGAGTCACCGTCTGCCCGAGGTGTTGGAGGTCGCCGACCGGGTCACGGTGCTCAGAGATGGGCGCGCCCGGGGCACATTCGACGCCAAGGACACGACCGAGGCGCAACTCGTCGAGTTGATCGTTGGCAGGCCGTTCGAAGCCGCGTTTCCTCCGGCCGAGCCGTCTACGGGTGAAGCCGGTGACGTCCTCATCGTGGATGGGCTGCAAGGCCAATCGTTCGGGCCGGTCTCGTTCTCCCTCGCTGCCGGTGAGATCATCGGAATCGCCGGAGCAGAGGGAAACGGCCAGCCTCAGCTATTCGACACCTTGTCGGGAAGGACTCCGCCCCGAGCCGGGCTCGTCGAGTGCAACCAGAGGGAGTTGACGCTCGTCTCGACTCACGAGCCCGTGGATGCCGGGATGCTCCTGTTGCCGGGTGATCGCAAACACGAGGCGCTGATGGGAATCCTGGGCGTCCGAGTCAACGCCACAATCCAATCGCTTCGCAAGTTCAGCCTCTTCGGGTTCTTGAGACGTCGGGCCGAGCGAAATGCCGTGCGCGCCTTGGTTGATCAGTTGGAGATTCGAACTCCCTCACTCGAGCAGCCTGTCGAGTTCCTCTCCGGGGGGAATCAGCAGAAGGTCTCGGTCGCTCGCTCGTTCCTGGAGGAGCCGAAGGTGATCCTCGCCTACGAGCCGACTCAAGGTGTCGACGTTGGCTCGCGCTTCGACATATACAAGGCACTGCGGTCGCGGAGCACCGCCGGTGCCGGCATCGTCGTCAAGTCGAGTGACCCCATCGAGCTGGCCGGTCTGTGCGATCGGGTGCTCGTGATGTCACGGGGGACGGTTGTCGAGGAGATTCCCGGCGACGAGCTCAGCGAGACGAGGATCGTCGAGGCGATCGTGAGAGGCCCGGGAATGTCCAAGGCAGCCCGCTCGCCACTGGGTGTGGCCATGCCCAAGGCGCCGACTGCGGAGGTCGGGCAATGACCGGCGGGTACGTAGCGTCCGGGTGGGCAGACCGGGCCCGCCAGCTCGCTCGCAAGGTCATCCGCAATGCGCGCGACAAGGAGAAGTGGCGCAAGCTCGCCAAGTTCCGGCTCTGGATGCCGGTGACCCTCCAGCTGTTGCTCATCGGGGCATTGCTCTGGTTCACCAGCGCCCGCTTCGAGGGGTTCCTCAGCGCCAACAACATCACCAGCATCCTCCTGCTGGCGATGCCCCTGGCGGTCGCAGCGATGGCTCAGACCCACGCCATCTTGGTCGGCTACCTCGATCTCTCCGTAGGCGCCATGATCTCGTTTGGGGTTGTCGCGGCGTCGTTTCTCATCCCTGGAGGGGCGAGTCTGGGACAGATCCTGGGTGGCGTCGCCCTGATTCTCGGTGCCGGTCTCGCACTGGGGCTGATCAACGCAGGGCTCATTCGCGGCGTGAAGATCCCCTCGATCATCGCCACTCTGGCAACGCTCAGCATTCTCGACGGCATCTCGTTGACGCTTCGGCCCACCACTCAGGGCCAGATCAGCTCCGACTTGGTGGGGTTCCTCACCGCCAAATGGGGGGCGATCCCCATCGCCTTCGTCGTGATAGTCGCTGCAGCTGCTTTGTCCGACATGTGGCTCCAGGCCTCGGGATCCGGGCTGTCGGTCCGGGCCGTGGGCTACGACGAGCGTGCCGCGAAGCGCGGTGGCATCAGGACCAACTGGGTGCGGGTGCGTGCCCTGTTGATCACGAGTCTGCTCGCGGCCGTCGCGGCATTCATGGTCATGGGCCGGTCACCCGTCGGCAACGCGACCATCGGCTCGACCTTTGCCCTGAACAGCATCACGGCGGCCGTCCTCGGTGGTGCCTCTCTTGCCGGCGGAAGGGCAACATTCGTCGGCAGCACAGTGGCTTCGGTCCTGTTGGCGCTGATCATCTTCGTGTTGCCGTTCCTCGGGCTGACGCCTACCGACGGGTCGATGATCATCGGCGCGTTGGTCCTGTTGGGCATCATCTTGTTCCAGGCGGGAGATCTCAAAGAGCTGGTCAAACGTAACTTCCGCCGGGCCCGACGCCTGGTGCTCGGGAGCAAAGTCGCCACAGGGCCCGAGGTGCCCGAGTTCTACCCGGCTGGGACCGACTTCGCGGTCACGCCCTCCGGCCGCAAGCTGGTGAGAGGCGGGACGATCCTGAGTATGGATCCGACCGTGGGTGAGCTGGCCGTCGGGGACGTGCTCATTCAGGGCGACGAGATCGTCGACGTGGGACCGAGGCTGAACGGCGCGAGCGATACAGAGGTCATCGATGCCACCGGGATGATCGTCATGCCCGGGTTCGTCGACAGTCATCGTCACATCTGGGAAGGGGTGTTGCGCAACATCGGGACCGATGTGCCTCTCGAGGGTCGCACGAGCTACATCTCGTTCGTGCTCCACAAGTTGGCGCCGGCATTTCGCCCCGAGGATGCATATGTCGGCAACCTGTTGTCCGCCCTGGGCGCGATCGACGCGGGTATCACAACACTGCTCGACTGGTCCCACATCCAGGGCTCCCCGGCCCACACCGACGCAGTCGTGCAGGCCCTCAACGACTCGGGTATGCGCGCCGTGTTCGCCTACGGGTTCCCGTGGTGGGGCAAGTGGGAGGAGCGTCAGCCGAGTTGGTTCGTGCGGGCGGCCACCGAGCACTTCTCCTCCAAGGATCAGTTGCTCACCCTGGCGCTGGCGGCGCCGGGGCCGGAGTTCACCGACTTCGAGATCTCACGCGACCACTGGAAGCTGGCCCGTGAGGCCGATGCGCGCATTTCCACGCATGTCGGGGTGGGGAGCTATGGGCTCGACTCCAAGCTCCAGGAGATGGGGGAGGCCGGGTTGCTCGGCGCAGACACCACGTACATCCATTGCACGACTCTCAACGACACCGAGATCCAGATGATCGTGGACAGTGGTGGCACGGTGTCCCTCGCCTCACCGGTCGAGATGATGATGGGTCACGGGATGCCCCCCATCCAGAAGTTCCTCGATCGCGGGCTGCATCCCAGTCTCAGTGTCGACGTGGAGACCAACGTGCCGTCGGACATGTTCAACCAGATGCGCTCGGTACTCGGTCTCCAACGGGCACGCGCATCGGTCTACGGGAGGGACCCGGTCAGCACACGGGAGGTCCTCCACTACGCCACGATCGACGGGGCGAAGGCCAACGGCCTCGATCACAAGGTGGGCAGCCTCACCCCGGGCAAGAAGGCCGACCTCGTCTTGCTGCGGACGGACCGGATCAACGTCACGCCACTGAACGACCCTGCGACGGCCGTCGTCGCCGGCATGGACACTGCCAACGTCGACACGGTGATCATCGCGGGGAGGGTGATGAAGCGCGCCGGGCGTCTCGAGCACGTCGACTGGCCCGCCGTGCGACGCGCGGCCGAGGAATCGCGCGACTATGTGGTGGCCAAATCCGGCTTCAAGGTCCCCAAGATCTAGCCGGTTCAACGAACCTCCGGTAGTTAGGCCCATATACGGGCCTAACTACCGGAGGTTCGAGGGTCAGGGCCCCACAACACGGTCACGCGGCTTGACTGAGACCCGAATGAGGAAATCATCGGGGCGTCGCACCAACCTCGCCCTGCTGCTGCTCTTGCCGACGGCGGTCGTCACCGGGCTCGTCGCCAACGGAATCGGCACGGACTGGGCGATTCACCCATCCGTCATCCATGGGATCGTCGCCATGGCGATCCTCATCCTCTCCCCGTGGAAACAAGCCATCGTGCGGAGAGGGTTGGGAAGACGTCGGGCGACGTGGTGGGTCTCGGTGATGCTCCTAGTCGTGGTTCTGGCGACGCTGAGCACCGGCGTCATGCATGCCGTCGGATACACCGGGGGCGTTGGCCCGCTCACCCTCATGCAGGTCCATGTCGGCGGAGCCGTGATCGCTCTGCTCCTCGCGTTCCTCCACTACCGCTCACATCCCGTGAGGCTGCGACGCCCGGTGGACGTCGATCGCCGAGCTTTCCTACGTGCCGGGACCCTCACCGGAGCCGCCGCCGTCCTCTGGATCGGATTGGAGAGAGCCTTGGATGTCTTCGACCTGCCCGGGGGCGATCGGCGCTTCACCGGCTCCCACGAGCGTTCGTCACACGACCCGTCCCGATTCCCGGTCACGTCGTGGCTCGACGACCGGGTCCAGGTCATCGCAGAGACCGACTGGGCCCTGACCGTCGACGATGTCGTGCACACACTCGGCGACATCGAGAAGCTCCCACATGAGACGTTCGACGCAGTGCTCGACTGCACCAGTGCCTGGTACTCAACCCAGCGTTGGGCCGGCGTGCGCTTGACTCACCTCCTCGACCCGGGGGCTCACCGATCGGTGGTGGTGACGTCCCGAACCGGGTACAGCAGGAGATTCCCCACTCGCGACCTGGACCGTATGTGGCTGGCGACCCACGTGGGCGGCCGGCCGTTGAGCGCCGGGCACGGATACCCGGCGAGAATCGTCGCACCTGGTCGCCGTGGGTTCTGGTGGGTGAAGTGGGTTGTCGAGATCCGGACGTCCGATGTTCCGTGGTGGGCACAGCTGCCGTTTCCGGTGACCTGAGCCGACGGGCACAGACGTATTTCGACGTGACATCCGGTGCCGCGACGCCGATCATGTACATCTGATGAGACACCCTGTGCCCCGAGATCGGGCAGTTGTCGTGAAGATCGGGACCTCGAGCCTCACCGGGGATGGCAAGACGATCGATCCCGAGGCGATCGCCCGCGTCGTGCGCAACGTAGAGCTGTCCTGGGCCGATGGTCATCCCACCGTCCTGGTCACGTCCGGGGCCATCGCAGCCGGTCTCCCCGTAATGGGCCTGAACGAGCGTCCCAAGGACGTGCCGGGTCTGCAAGTCGCCGCCTCGCTCGGTCAGAGCCGGCTCATGGCCATGTACACGGAGGCCTTTCAGCAACACGGGCGACAAGTGGGCCAGGTGCTCCTGACCCGGGACGTCCTCGCCAAACGTGAGCAATACCTCCACGCCCGGGAGGCCCTGGAGCGGATGCTGGCCATGGGATTCGTGCCACTGGTCAACGAGAACGACACGGTGGTCGTCGACGAGCTTCGTTTCGGTGACAACGATCGTCTTGCTGCAATCGTCTCGCACCTGGTCGGAGCCGGGATGCTCGTCCTCCTCACAGACACCTCTGGCATCTACTCGGCGGACCCGTGGTTGTCCTCGAACGCCGAGCTGTTGTCGGCGGTGCGTCACACCGATCAGGTTCTCGATCAGGTTCGCTCGAACTCGACCCGGGGCACGTTTGGGTCAGGCGGGGTTGCCACCAAGGTGGCGGCGGCGCGCATGGCGGCCTGGTCGGGGGTTCCCACGGTCATCGCCTCGGCATCCCAACCCGAAGTGGTGAGACGCGCGGTCGCCGGGGAGGACCTCGGCACCTGGGTCAGCCCCCGCGAGTCGAGTCTGTCCGCCCGCAAGCTCTGGATCGCATTCGGTTCCCCGGCGGAGGGCTCCGTCACCGTCGACGGCGGTGCCGCACGCGCTCTCGTCGAAGCCGGGAAGTCGTTGTTGCCCGTCGGAGTCACCGGCGTCGACGGCTCATTCGCGACGGGTGCGGCCATCGAGGTCCGCCTCGACGGCCAGCTCATCGCCAAAGGGCTCAGCGCGCTCTCCGCCAAGGACATTCGGGCCACCCAGGGAGAGCACTCGTCCGTCGCCGGGGGAGAAGTGATTCATCGGGACGATCTCGTCGTGCTGGCTTAGGATTCGGTCATGGGTGAGGTCCTGAGGAGTCTCGAGCCGGGAATGGCGATCGTCTACGGCGGCAACAAGGTCACGGTCGTCCCCGACGATCTGGCCGCAGCTTTCCAGGAGGGTGACCGTCTCATCGTCGTCCAGGACACCGGGGACCTGCTCCACATAACACCCGACGACTGGGAACCGGCAGCGACGGCCATCGACGCTGCAGTCACCGCGTTCGGTGGGATGGGCACGGTGGATCGCTCCCAGATCGCCGACTTCTACAGGGCCTTCGCCCGCTACCTCGCCGATGACGACGCGTTTGGCCCGATCGCGGAGGCCAACGCCGCCGATGTGGCCAAGGCCAAGGAGCGGGGACGGTCGACGACTCGTCTCGTGCTCAGCGCCCGGATGCGAGCCGACATGGTCGATGGGTTGCGGCACTGGGTCGACAGCGCCATCACGGCCGACCCCGTCGTCAGACGTGTCGAGCACGACGGCTGGTTCATCGATCTGGTTCGGTCCGGTCTAGGTGTCGTCGGCTTCGTGTTCGAGGGACGACCCAACGTCTTCGCCGACGCCACCGGCGTCCTCGCCGGGGGCAACACCGTTGTCTTTCGGATCGGCTCGGACGCTCTGGGGACGGCGCGGGCCATCATGAAGCATGCGCTGATCCCCTCGTTGAGCGACTCCGGTCTGCCCGACGGTGCGGTGTCTCTCGTCGACTCGCCGTCGCGGGCGGCAGGTTGGGCGATGTTCTCGGACCCCAGACTGAGTCTGGCGGTCGCCCGCGGCTCCGGTGGGGCCGTCTCCCAACTGGGCGCGGTCGCCCGTCAGACCGGTATCCCGGTGAGTCTTCATGGCACCGGGGGCGCATGGATCGTGGCCGGCCACTCGGCCGACGCGCGTGAGTTCGGTGCCGCGGTCTACAACTCACTCGACAGGAAGGTGTGCAACACCTTGAACACGGTGTGTGTCGTCTCCTCCCGGGCCGCCGAGCTCGTGCCGGCCTTCCTCGACGCGCTCCATCGGGCCGGGGAGAGTCGCGGGGCGACATCCAAGCTGCACGTGACCGAGAATGCCCGGGAGATGATCCCCGACGACTGGTTCTCGGCTGTCTCCATCGTCAGGGCCGAGGGCGCAGTCACCGAGCCCCGCACCGAGTTGATCGACGGCGACGACCTCGGTCTCGAGTGGGAGTGGGAGGAGAGCCCGGAGGTGACCCTGACAGTGGTCCCCGACGTCGACACCGCTGTGCGTCTCTTCAACGAGCAAAGCCCACGATTCGGGGCAAGTCTCATCTCGGAGGACACCGACGAGCACGAGCGGTTCTTCGACATGGTCGATGCACCTTTCGTGGGCAACGGGATGACCCGTTGGGTGGACGGTCAGTATGCGCTCAACACGCCGGAGCTCGGTCTCAGCAATTGGCAATATGGGAGGCTCTTTGGTCGTGCCGGAGTTCTGTCCGGGGACTCGATCTTCACGATACGGGGCAGGGCCCACCAGACCGACCCCGACTTGGGTCGCTGGGCACGGGAGCGCTGACGGGCGGTCGACTAGCATGGGGTCGTCGCATGAGCCGGTTGACCTGGACGAAGCGAAGCCAAAGCTGGCACGCCGATCCATATCAGATCGAGTTGGCAGCGCCCGGGCTGTGGGTCTGCTCTCGCAAGGGGAGGAGACCCACCGACACGCCGACCATTGAGATGACGTCCGGTTCGTTGCGTGCCCTGAAACGACGCGTCGGCCGGATGGAAGCCAAACGCCGGGGCGTTCGTCGCACCATGCGTCACACGGTCGCTTTCGCGTTGTGCGCGCTGGTTGTCGCTCTCGCGTCCTTCTGGTCACACGGAGCGGCGCCGTTTGTGATCTTCGTGTTCGCTGTCTCGGCCATGTTCTTCGCGATCAAGGCCATAGACGGGGTCGTCAGCCGCTCCTGGGAGTCACTCAGACTCAACTATCAGTAGCCGATTTCTGCTGGTCGGCAACGTCATATTTCGCGGAAACGCTCCCAAGAGATCGACATTCGCCCTTGTAACGTCCGCCTCGATGACGAGCGAGGGTGAGGCCGCTCACCACGAGGGCGAGATGACGCGCCACCAAAGGAATCCGCGATGAGGCAGTGGACCATCCCGACCAAGCTGACGCTCTCTGTGCTGCCCCTTGCAGTCATCTCCGTGCTCGGCGGTCTGGGACTCGTATGGGCGCTGGCCATGTCCGACTCCTCGGGGCTGTCCCTTGCTGACACGTGGGTCATGTTGGTCGCGGTCGTCGTCGCAGTGGTCGCCATCGCCACACTCGTCACGGCCTATCTGATGGGCAGGTCGATCTCCCGTGGTGTCAAGGAGGTCTCATGGGCGGCACGCAAGGTCGCCACCCGCGACGTGTCGGAGCTTCTGGCCACACTCCGCACCCCGGAGGCAGATCTGTCCCGGCTCAGGCCACCGTTGCTCGACACGGACCGTGAGGACGAGGTGGGTGAGCTGGCCGAGTCGTTCGGTGAGCTTCACGTGGCCCTCAAGGAGACGGGCGCACGACAGATGGAGGCGTTGCGAGTCGGTGTCTCCAGCATCTTCGTGACCCTGGCGAGACGCAACAGCTCTCTGGTCGATCGTCAGCTGGCCATGCTGGATCAACTCGAAGCCGGTGAGGAGGATGCGGAGATACTCGGCGGCTACTACCAGCTCGATCATCTCGCCACCAGGATGCGGCGAAACGCCGAGAGCCTCCTCGTGATGGCCGGCTCGGAGGCGCCACGGATGTGGCGGAAGCCGACCGAGATGGCCGACGTCGTGAGAGCAGCGGTCGGGGAAGTCGAGGACTACCAGCGCATCGAGGTGGTCGCATTGGAGCCCGCCAGGTTGTCCGGTGGTGCCGTATCCGACATCGCCCACCTGTTCGCCGAGCTCCTGGAGAACGCCGTTCAGTTCTCCCCACCTTCAGAACCGGTGCGCGTCACCGGGCTCTTCGACCTGAGTGGCTACCAGCTCACCGTCTCGGATCGCGGTGTCGGCATGACAGACGCCCGCATCGGAGAGCTGAACCGCATCCTCGCCAAACCACCTGCCCTGGGCTTGTCGGTGGAGCCGACCATGGGGATGTACGTCGTGGCCAAGCTGGCCCATCGTCACGGGGTCCGAGTCGAGTTGACCAGGGGAGTCCCCGGGATCTCTGCCAAGGTGACCGTGCCACGGGACCATCTCGAGGTCGTGGACAAGAAGGAGCCCAAGTACTGGGAGGATCGACCCGGGCGCCCCTACACCTCGCGTGCTCCGTCCCGACCCGATGCCAGCGACTTCACCGATGTGCCCACCCGGGAGTACGTGCTGCGCAGGGCGACCGGGGGAGCCCCGTATTCGGAGGACGACGAGCGGGTGATCGACCTGACCGACGACGCCGAGCCCCAGGGCCTGCCGGTACGGGCAACCGGGCGGGTGTTCAGCGAGGAGTCGTCGGGCTCTCCCAGCGCCGGCCCGGGCGAGACGGCACTGGGCTTGAAGGCAGCGCTGTCGGCGTACGACCGTGGCCGTCGCGCCGCCGCCGCAGAGGAACACGTGGAACCCGACACCGAAGAGGCCGGGGACGAAGTGGAGAGAGACGTATGACCATCACCAGCGCGGCCAGCAACCTCAATTGGTTACTCGGCAGACTCATCGACACGGTCCCCGGGATCAAACAGGCGGTTGTGGTGTCGTCCGATGGTCTGGCGCTGGCCAAGTCCGATGGAGTGGACAGGGAGACCGCCGAGCGTCTCGCCGCGGTGTCGTCCGGCATGATCGGCCTCGCCTACGGCTCGGCGGGACGGTTTGGCGCCGGCCCTGTCTCGAACGTCATCGTCGAGATGCAACGCGGATGGCTCTTCGTCACCGGCATTCGCGATGGGTCCCTCATCTGCTGTCTCACCGAGAAGGACATCGACATGGGTGCGATTGCCTTCGAGATGTCGATCTTCGTGCAGAGGGTCGGGGACAGTCTCACCCCCGCCGTGCGTCAGGAGTTGAAGACGCTCCTCGTCGACGCAGAATGAGTCTCCCCGCCGCTCAGGCCCCGCCGGAGGGCGGGCGTATCGTCCGGCCGTACACCATGACCGGCGGCCGCACAGGTGCGGAGGGCCCGATCATCGCGCTGGAAGCTCTGGTGTCCTCCACCACCGAGGGTCTGCGCATGCGGTGGCGTTATCGATGGGAGTCGGCGACGATCATCGAGCTCGGCCGTGA
>JASFVB010000081.1:0-10491 GCA_050050035.1 Acidimicrobiia bacterium
CCCCGAGGAGGTCGTCGATGACCTCGGCCAGACCGGCGACATCGGTCTCGTCAATCACGACGGCCGCTCCGGAGCTCGCCAGAAACCGGGCGTTCTCATCCTGGTGGCCACCCGAGCCAAACCGACCCGGGATCAGCACCGAGGGCGTTCCGGTGGCCGTCAACTCCGCGACCGCACCACCGGCTCGAGAGACAACCAGGTCACAGACGGCGAAGAACAGATCCATGCGCTCCTCGAATGCGACACGTCTCCACACGACCGACTCCGGCGCCGACCTTCGAGAAAACGTGTCGTGGTGGGCTTCCCCGGTGAGATGCACCACCTGAGTCCGACCTCCGGACCAGTGCTGCACGAGCGCAGCGATGGCGTCGTTGATGGCACCTGCACCCAGGGAACCGCCAAACACGCCGAGTGTCGGCAATTCGTCTTCGAGCCCGTAGCGAACCAAACCCTCGGCCCTCAGGGCGTCGCGATCGAACGCCCAGAACGGTTCGCGTACCGGGTTGCCCACCCATCTGCCACGTGGCAGACCGGCCGTGTCCGGGAAGGAGACAAATGTGGCTTCGGCCCATCGCGCCGACACCCGGTTGGCGAGACCGGCAGATGCGTTCTGCTCCGCATTGAAGAACGGGACTCTCCGGGATCGAGCGGCAAGCCCGGCGGGAATGGTCACATAGCCTCCCATCCCCAGGACGACGGCCACTTCGAGCTCGCCGATCATTCTCGCTATGTCCCTGCGTGCCCTCAACACCACTGCTGGGATGCGGAGGTTGTCCAGCGTCATCCGCCGTTGCAGACCGACCAGCTCGACATCCATGAACCTGAAGCCTCTCGTTGGATAGACGTCCGCCTCGAGTCGATCGCCCCCGACAAAGCCGACATGGTCCCGCGGGACGCCTCGGTGAACCAGTGCCTCACCCACCGCGAGACCGGGATAGACATGACCACCCGTCCCCGCCGCGGCGATCATGAAAGTCACCGGCCACGACCCCGTGACCCCGGTCTCTTGGAGGGGGCCCGGGACTGTCGTGGCTTGGTGCCACGTTGCGTCTTCGGACGGCGTGCCTTTGACTGCGTCAAAGGCGCGTCTGTCCCGCTCTGGGCGATGTTCACCAGGATGCCAATCGCACCCATCGCCACCGCCAGGGCGGTGGAGCCGAAGGAGACGAACGGAAGGGCGATTCCTGTGATCGGGACCACACCGAGAACCCCACCTATGTTCACCAATGCCTGGAACGAGAGCCACACCGTGATGCCCGCCGCGACCATGCGGCCAAATCCATCCGGGGCTCGTGAGGCAACCACCCAGCCGGCGGCGGCCAGGGCGATGAAGAGGCCTATGACGGTCAGACCACCGATGAGCCCCGTCTCCTCGCCGATGATGGCGAAGATGAAGTCGGTATGTGCGTTCGGGAGGTAGAACCAACGGGCCCGTGACGCACCGAGACCGACGCCAAAGACACCACCGTTCCCGAGGGCGTAGTAGCCCTGGATGAGCTGATAGCCCTCCCCCGACGGATCGTCGTACGGGTTGAGAAACGCGTCGATTCGAGTGGACCGATAGCCGTCGTCGAAGGCGAGGACGGTCGCCGCCAGGATCGCGAGCACACCGAGCACCAGAACGAACTTCATCGGGGCGTCACTGGCCACGATGACGGCCAGCGCCGCGGCACCGATGACGATCAGAGTTCCCAGATCCGGCTGTCGGATGATCAGAAGGCCGACCACTCCCAGGGTGGCCGCGACCGGGACGACGAAGTGGCCGAAGTTGGTGAGAAGCTTCGACTTCTTCTCCAGTAGGTAGGCGAGCACCACTATCACGCTCACCTTTGCGATCTCGGAAGGCTGGAACGACGTCACACCGGGGATTGCCAGCCACCGAGTGGCCCCACCCTCGGTGATCCCGTTCAGCTCCACGGCAACGAGCAGACCCACCGTGAGCAAGAACGCCGGCACGGCCAGCTTGCGATAGAACCGATACGGGATCCGTGACATGACCAGCAGTGCGACCGTGCCCAGCCCGACTCCGACCAGCTGTCGCTTGACGAAATGCCACTGATCCTCGGTGCCGGTCTGGTTCAAGGCCACCGCAGACGAAGCCGACATCGTCACACCGAGGCCCACGACGACCAACACGACTACGAGCACCAGAAGCGTCGTCGTGGCCCGGTCGTTTACCTTCTGTCGGGCGAGCTTGTCGCGAGCCGTTGCCCTGACCTTGGCGAGTGACGTCACGTTGGCGGTCATTTCGCTCCTCCCAGACGGTCCGTGACCAGTTCAGCAAACCGGTCTCCTCGGGCGCCGTACGACTCGAACTGATCGAAGCTGGCACATCCGGGGGCCAACAGGACGGTGTCTCCGGGGACTGCGGCCTGTGTTGCTGCCTCCACGGCGACCTCCAGTGTCCCGGCGAGACGGCCACGGTCCCCAGCGGCCTCCACCAGAGCTGGACCGGCCTCGCCTATGCCAAACAGCAGTCGAACGTTGGGCTCCTCTGCGATGGGGGTGAGATCCACATCTTTGCCAAGACCACCGGCGATGAGGATGACCGGCCCGTGAGCGCGAATAGAGGCCACTGCCGCGTGTGGGTTGGTGGCCTTCGAGTCATCGATCCATCGCACGTCCCGGGCCTCGGCGACGAGGGCTCGCCGATGGGCACCCGGATGGAAGCCGACAGCTCCCTTGGCGACACCTTCGACTGTCGCGCCCATTCGCAGGGCCAGACCTGCCGCACAAGCGAGATTCACCATGTGGATCGGATCTCTCGAGCTGAACTCACTTGCGTCGAGGACGACGTCGCCGACGACCAGGCTGGAACCCTCGAACCCCCCGCCACCGTCGGGCACGTGAGTGCCCGAGACGGGAAACAGACGCGACGGTGCCTTCTGGGCCAACCGGGCCGCACCCTCGTCGTCGATGTCGTAGACGAGCAGGTCTCCCGCGGTCTGATTCGCATAGATACGAGCTTTCGCCTCCTGGTATGAGCGCTGCGAGCCATGCCAGTCGAGGTGATCCACTGCGACATTGGTGATGACGGCCGCCTCGGGATGAAAGGACTCGGTGAAGCGGAGTTGAAAGCTCGACACCTCGACGACGACGACATCGAGACTCATTTCGGTGTAGTCGGACAGAGGTGAGCCGATGTTGCCCGTTGCCGGCGCATCCAGCCCACTTGCATCGAGCATCGCCGCGGTCGCTTCGGTCACACTCGTCTTGCCGTTGGTCCCGGTCACCGCGGCCACCGGTGCGTCGAGCTGTCGGTAGGCGAACTCGATTTCGCTCCAGATCGGGATGCCACTCTCGAGCACTTCGGTGACTGGCAGGGAGCGCTCCGAGAAACCGGGGCTGGTCACGACCAGGTCGACACCGTCGAGGAGGACGGGATCCCACGACCCGAAGGCCATGCCGATGTCCGGTGCCACGATCCCGGCCGACTCCTTCGAGTCGTAGACCGTGACGGTCATGCCGAGACGTCGCGCCAGACGAGCGGCGGCGGCACCCGAGACACCGGCTCCCAGAACGAGAACGCGGCTCACAGGATCCCCTCCGCCCCGAGGAAGTCTGCGTAGAACAGGCCAAGACCTAGGGCGACTCCGATGCCCGTGAGGATCCAGAAGCGGATGACGACGGTGGTTTCCGGCCATCCACCCAAATCGAAGTGGAAGTGGATGGGAGCGATTCGAAAGACCCTGTTGCCGGTGAGCCGATAGCTGGCCACCTGGACGATCACAGACAGGGTCTCGGCGACGAAGATGGCGCCGACCAGAGCCAACAGGAGCTGGGTGTTGGTCATGAGGGCGAGTGCAGCGAGAAGCCCGCCGATACCCTGGCTTCCCACGTCACCCATGAATATCTTGGCCGGTGGGGCGTTCCACCACAGGAATCCGAGAAGAGCCCCGAGCATGGCAGCGGAGATCATGGCCAGCTCCAGTGGGGACAGTGCCTCATAGATGCCACCCACCGACACGTCGTTGCGGAACTGCCAGAAGGCGATGATGGTGTAGGCACCGATGACGAGGGCCGACGCTCCCCCTGCCAGACCGTCCATCCCGTCGGAGAGATTCACCCCGTTGGCTGCACCGGTGAGCATGAGCAGCACCCAGACGACGAAGAAGACTCCAAGGTCGATGCCGAGCGGGCGAACGAACGAGATCTCGGTGACTATCCCCGCCTGGTTGGCCAGATAAGCGAAGAGAGCCGCGATCGCCAGCTGCCCTCCGAACTTGGCGGTCTTGGACAATCCGAGACTTCGTTGTCGCGTGTACTTGACCCAATCGTCCAGGAATCCGACGACGGCCATGCCAACCAGTGCGAGAAGTGCCAGCCAGCCACCCGGCCCAAAGTCTCGGGTCTCCAGGGTGAAGCCCGTCTCCGGCGTCCAGAGACGGAAGTGGGCGAGGAACCAACCGACGGCCGCGGCGGAAACGAACACGACACCCCCCATCGTCGGGGTCCCCTGTTTGTGGCCGTGCTGGCCCTGAATGTCCTCTTGGATGAACTGGCCGATCTCTCGCCTGCGGAGAAGCCGGATGGCATAGGGGGTGCCGAAGATGGAGATCACGAGACCGAGGGCCGCAGCCACGAGAAGGGCAATCACGGAGTCATGCTCCCCGATGACCCACTGGATTCCGTGGAACTCCTCTTGGCAGCGAGGGCAGCGGCCGCCACCTCGCGGTCGTCGAAGTCGATGAGCCGGCTGTCTATTTGCTGGTGTGTCTCGTGCCCGCGTCCGAGGATCAGGACGACGTCGCCATCTTCCGCGGCATCGATGGCCAGACGAATCGCCAGCCGTCTGTCGACCTCGACATGACAGTCCGTCCCCGGCTCCACGCCAGCTTCGACAGCCGCGATGATCGCTTCCGGCTTCTCCGACCTGGGGTTGTCACTGGTCACCACCACGAGGTCTGCGGCCGAGATCGCGGCCCCCATGGCCGCGCGTTTCCTCCGGTCGCGGTCGCCTCCGGCGCCGATGAGACCGATTACCCGCCCCTGGGCAAGCCTGCGGCCAGCAGCCACGGCACGGGCGACTCCAACCGGGGTGTGGGCGTAGTCGACGATCACCATTATCGGATCGGCGCCGGATACGGTCTCGAAGCGACCGGGCACCCCCTCGATGTCTTCCATGCCCGCAGCGACGCTCTCGAAGTCGATCCCGACCGCCAGACAACACGCTGCGGCAAGCGCCAGATTGGCCACGTTGAACTCACCCATCACCGGCGTCTGAACCCGCACCGACCCCCAAGGGGTGTCGAGGGAGAAAGCCGTCCCGTCGCCGACATGCTCGAGGTCGCCGAACGAGACGTCGGCCCCGGCTCCCACGGTCAGCAGGTTCCCGTCGAAACCGCCCGCGATCTGTGTGCCGAGCTCGTCGTCGACGTTGACGACCGCCGTTCCCACCTCGTAGTCGGTGAAGAGCCGACTCTTGACGGCGCGATAGGAGTCCATGTCGCCGTGGAAGTCGAGATGGTCTTGGGAGATGTTGGTGAAGGCTGCGACCGCGAACTCGGTGCCTTGCACACGTCCCAACTCCAGAGCGTGCGACGACACCTCCGCGGCGACGAGTGCCACACCCTCGTCACGCATCCGCGCCAGCAGACGTTGGAACTCCGGAGCCTCCGGCGTGGTGAGCCCCGCAGGGATCTCCCTATCACCGATACGGGTGTGGATGGTGCCGATCAACCCGGTCGACAAGGTTGCTCCGGCGCCGATCGAGGCGACGAAATGGGTCACGGTCGTCTTACCGTTCGTACCGGTGACACCGACCACGTCCATCGTTCGCGATGGGTGGTCGTGGACGGCGGCACACAAAGTACCGAGCACGGCCCGGGGGTCATCGACGATCAACTGAGGTTTGGTGGCATCGAGTTGGTGGGAGACCAGGACTGCGGATGATCCGGCCCCGACCGCCTGGCCGACGAAGTCGTGTCCGTCGACATGACCGCCTTTCAACGCGGCGAACAGAAATCCCGGCCCCGTCAGACGTGAGTCGTGGGTCACGTCGGTGACGATCGTGTCGGGATCGCCCAACACCCGGGCGCCAACGACGGTCGCCAACTCGCGCAAGGTCCTACCCCTGGTTTCCATCTGGGCTCACTCCGAGACGATGCAGGGCCTGTTCCATGATCTCGGCGAACACTGGAGCGGCCGACAGGCCACCAGTCCGATACTCGAACTGCGGCGAGTCGACGACGACTGCCACGACAACCTGCGGATCGTCGATGGGAGCCATGCCCACGAAAGAGGCGCGAGTCACCTCGGTATAGCGACCATCCTCGCCGAGCTTGTTGGCGGTTCCGGTCTTGCCTCCGACCCGGTAGCCATCGATTGCTGCGTTGTGACCTGTCCCCTCCTCCACGACAGAGGCGAGTAGCTCACGCATGAGGAGCGAAGTCCTCGGGCTCACCACCGTCTTCGTCTCGACACCGGCGACCTCGGTCTCACCGTTCGAGTCGACTTGTGATTTCACGATGTGGGGCGTGGTCCACACGCCGTCGTTGCCGACCGCCGCGTAGGCGGATGCCATTTGAAGCGGGGTGGCCGCCACGGAATACCCGATCGCCGCGGACGCCCAGCACGTTTGGCACCCGGCGTCGAAGCGAAGGATCCCCGGTGCTTCGACCGAGTAGTCGATTCCAGTCTTCTCCCCTAGCCCGAATGCCTTGATGTACTCCACGAGACGCGGTTCGCCTAGTCGCTCTGCGACCTTGATCGTCCCGATGTTGGAAGAGCGTGTGAAGATGTCGCGGACGGTCATGTCCTCCGTCTCGTGATCGTCGAAATCCCGGTAGCAGCCATGGACGTCGTCATCACCAGAGCGACAGGCGTCCTCCAGGAGTTCCAACTCGTCGGCGACGTCGGGGATCACCGTCCCGACGCTCACTTCCTCTTCCTCCAGGGCGGCGGCGACGGTGATCATCTTCTCCGTCGAGCCGGGCTCGAATATCCCACGGACCACGAAGTTCGAGAACATGCGGCACGCGGCAGGGTCTTCTGCGGTCTCACACGTCGGGTCGATCGTCTCTCGCGTCTCCGGGTCGAAGGCCGGTGCGCCGACCATCGCCAGGACTTCCCCGGACTCCACGGACAACACGACGGCCCAGCACGACTCGGCCCCCGTGGTTTCCACACAGTCGAGGGTCGCTTTCTGCGCCTGGTACTGGAGGGGCAGGTCGATGGTCGTGATCAGGTCCATCCCGGGGACTGCCGGGACGATGTTGGTGTGGCCCTGGGGTATCACATGCCCCGCCCGGTCACGCTCATACTCGGCGTAGCCGGGGACACCGCGCAGCTTCTCGTCGTAGACGAGCTCGATGCCTTCCTGACCGTCGCCGTCGATGTTCACGAAGCCCACCACGTGGGATGCCACCGTCCCCGCGGGATAGATGCGTGTTGGCTCGGGATGGGAGAAGACACCAGCCATCTCCAGATCGAGCACTTCCTCTGCTAGGACGCCGTCGACTTGTCGCTTCAGGTAGACGAATTCGCCGTCACCGCTCAGACGCTCGTAGAGGGCGTCGGAGTCCACACCGAGAAGCCCTCCGATCTGTTGTGCCACCCACCTGGGCTCGGTCACCTGGTCGGGCACGGCAAAGAGACTCTTGGCCTCGACCGTCATGGCGAGGAGGTTCCCGTTGCGGTCGTAGACCTTGCCTCGCTGTGGTGCCATCTCGCGGGTGACGAGACGCTGGCTGAGCCCTTCCTCCGCCAGCTCCTCGGCGCGAACCACCTGGATCTCGAAGAGCCGATACCCCATGCCCAGCCATGCCGCGATGACCACGAGACCGATCAGGCCCATCCGCCACCGGGAGGCACCGAGTCGCGACGATCTAGTCGATGCCACGGCCGCCGACTCTCCGGCAGGGCGTCCGGAGGGGCAGCGCCCCGCAAGTCATCCCGGTCCCAGCGCGTACTCGGGTCATTGGTTGGCTCCGCTCACTGCCGCATTCGCCACGACGGGCGAGGACGTGACCACGGGCGAGGGTGCGTCCAGATTCACAAGGAGCTGATTGGTCCTTGTGGGGACGATCAGGCCGAGCTCATCGGCCAATGGTGCGATGCGAGCCGGGTTCTCCAGCCGGGCGACCTCGAGCCGAAGCTGCTCGTTCAAGGCGAGCTGCTCCTCGATCGCCTGGTCAAGCGTGGCGAGGTCGAAGGCGGACTTGTCCAGAGACGTTCGCGCGAATCCGAGCCCGAGGAACGCCACGATCGCTATCAGCACCATGATCATCCAGGGTGCGATAGAAGGTCGACGGATGATCCTTCTTCCCCGGAGGAGTCGAAGCCCCTGGTCGGGCCGTGCACCGCGTGGCTCCGGGGCGGTCATCAGGCCACCTTCTCCACCGCTCGAAGAACGGCCGAGCGGGCGCGTCTGTTGGCAGCCACTTCCTCTTCGCCTGCTCTCACCGGCTTCCTCGTCAGCAACCTCACCTCCGCGGTGTTCCCGCACCCGCATACCGGAAGATCTGGCGGACATGTGCAACCCTTCGCCCGCTCGGCGAAGAGTCGCTTGACGATCCGATCCTCGAGTGAGTGGTAGGAGATGGCGACGACGCGCCCGCCGGTGCGAATCATGTCCAAGGCCTGGCTGACTCCGGCGTCGACACTGTCGAGCTCGGTGTTGACCGCGATACGAATCGCCTGGAAGGTGCGCCGGGCAGGGTGACCTGCCCGGCGTCGGGCCGCGGGCATCGCGTTTGCGATGACGGTGGACAGAGTGGCAGTGGACTCGATGGGCCGGGCGGCGACGATGGCCGCAGCGATGCGACGGGCGAGTGGCTCCTCGCCGTACTCCCGGATGATCCGGGCAAGCCGGTCTTCCGGCCATTCGTTGACGATCGTGTGAGCGTCGAAGGGGGCGTCGGGGCCCATCCGCATGTCGAGAGGACCATCGTGACGATAGGAGAACCCACGTCTCGCCTGGTCGAGCTGGTGTGAGGAGACTCCGAAGTCGAAGAGGACGCCCGAGACCTGGTCGTCGGTCACACCGGCGACGATGTCCGCTATGTCTGCGAAGTCACCCTGCACGACCGTCGCGCCGAGACCGGTGGCATTGGCCACGGCCTCCGGATCTCGATCGATCCCTATGACGCTCACATCTTCTCCAAACTCATCCAGCATTCGTCTCGTGTGACCCCCGCCTCCGAAGGTGGCGTCGACCACCACTCCGGGCACGACGGGTGTCAGCAACTCGACAACCTCTTCGACCAGAACTGGCCGGTGGAAGCCGACCTGTTCAGCGCTACGGTCCTGGTCCATTGCGAGCCCTCCGGGCGCTGGTACCAACTAGAGGCGGGCGGAGTCAGGGGCCTTCCAATTGGTTCCGGAGGGCTCGCAATGAGCCCCGACCTCGTGTCTGCTCTCTCAGCCCTCCTCGTCCAGGTATGTCTCGTCGGCCGTGGCCATCTCGCTCAAATGACGCTCCTTCTCCCAGAGCTCGACGTGATCGAACAGACCGATCACCGCGATCTCGCTCCCGGTCTCCAACCCCGAGAAGCGACGTAGCTCGGGTTTGACGATGACCCGGCCCGACCTGTCCGGCTTCTGGAGATCCGCCCCGGCGAACATCGCCCGTGAGAATCGACGGCCCGATCTGTCCTGTGGCTGCTCGAGGACCTCGTTCGCCTTCTCCTCGAAGTCGTCGGCGGCGTAGATGACGAGTTGACGATCCTGACCCTTGGTGATGACACACCCGTCTTCGAGACGACGGCGAAAACCGGAGGGCATGACCACTCTGCCCTTCTCGTCGAGACTGTGGAAGTACTCACCAAGGAACACTTCTGGCGCTTTCCGTTCGTTGTCACCGTGCTCCCCCTTGCCGGGGTCGTGACCCTTCTCGGATCACGAGTTGCCACTATGACCCACTTCGCCCCACTTGTCAACCCATTCGGCCCACATCATGATGACGCGCCCCCATCGATACCCCAGCGAGGAAATCACAGACGACCGAGCGATACCGCGAGCTACCAAGTACTCAGTACCAAGTACTCAGTACTGCGAGCGGAGCGAGCTACGCGGCGAGCTACGCGGTCTCGGCCAGGAGATAGGGATGCCAGGACGGGTCCACCTGGAACCCGGTCGAGGCGTAGATCCAGGCAAATCGACGTGGCGGGCCTGGCTTTCTGCGGAGACGGAGCCCGCTCTCGTCGGGGGTGCGGGCACCCTTGCGAACGTTGCACGGACGACAGCACGCCACCACGTTCTCCCAGCTGTGGTCTCCGCCCTTGGACCTGGGCTTGACATGGTCGAGAGACTCTGCGGGTGCTCCGCAGTATTGGCACTTGTGGCCGTCGCGCCCGAACACTGCCCGCCGGGTCACAGGGACTGCACGCCGGTACGGCACCTTCACATATCTGTTGAGACGCACCACCGACGGAAGCTCGATGGTCGTCGACTCCGACGCCCAGGTCTCGTCACGACTCACGACGACGGAGGCCTTGCGGTTGAGCACGAGCACGACCGCCCGTCGCTCGCTCACCACGGACAACGGCTCAT
>JASFVB010000082.1:0-10460 GCA_050050035.1 Acidimicrobiia bacterium
TCGAAGTACGGGATCATCCCCTGGGCTTCGTAGTCAGACAGCCTTCCCACCCATGAGTCGGGGAACGGATACACGTCGAGATTCCAGAACTGCTGATAGATCGCGGGTGGACGGCCGGCCTCGCTGGCGAAGTCCTGCGGGTCGTCGATGTAGTCGTCGGAGGTGAAGCCAAGCAGCGTGGGTTTGTCGGATGCAGCCTGCGACGCGAGGGGAACAGAAGCGACGAGACCGGCGACGAGCAGGAACGCGACGGCCAGGTCAAATGGGCGGCGCGAGGGCGAGCGCAGCGCGTGCATGGCCTTGATTATCGGCATTTCGGCAGATATCTGAATGCAGCCGACGCCGGCGATCTGAGCGGCGCGAGGACCGAAGGACCGGCCTGAAGGTGTGGCAGTGCACTGATCGAATTCATAGAACCTGTTGGTGATCGGAGTCTGCGGGTGTCGAGTCAGGGCGTACCCCGTGACCTCGATGTGAAACCCTCACAGATCCGGTCGGCCGAAAGTGTCTCGTCGCGATCTACCCTGATCGACACGACCACACCCGTGACCAAGACCTTCGCCCCGCTTGAACCGGTGATCCTGGAATCCCGAGCGCACGCAGACGAACGCGGGTATTTCTTCGAGGCCTTCAATGAGCAGGCATTCAACGACGAAGTCGGGGGCACGTGGACCTTCGTCCAGGACAACCACTCCCATTCGAGACGTGGCGTCTTGCGCGGCCTTCACTACCAGCTCGACCCCATGGCACAGGGCAAGCTGGTACGGGTGGTGAGGGGAGCGGTGTTCGACGTGGCCGTCGACATCAGGAGGTCGTCCCCTTCCTTTGGTGAATGGCTGGGCGTCGAGCTCACCGAGGACAACCACCGCCAGCTCTGGGTCCCTCCCGGATACGCCCACGGTTTCCTCGCCCTCACCGACCCGGCCGATCTCCTGTACAAGGTGACCGAGTACTACTCCCCGGAGCACGACAGCTCCATACGCTGGGACGACCGGGACATCGGAATCGAATGGCCCCTCGAAGGCGATCCCATCCTCTCCGACAAGGACGCCTCGGCCCCTCACTTGCGGGATGCCGAAGTCTTCGCATAGGTTGCCGTGGTGACTCGCCGCTACTTGGTCACCGGGGGAGCAGGCTTCATCGGCTCCAATTTCGTGCGCTACGTCCTGGACTCCGAGCCGGATGCCAGGGTGACCAACCTCGACCTACTCACCTACGCGGGTGTCAAGGCGACTGTTGACGAGCTCGATCGAGACTCCCGGCACAGCTTCGTGCTCGGAGACATCCGGGACGCCGAACTGGTGGATCGACTGACGGCCGATCACGACGTGGTCGTCCACTTCGCCGCGGAGAGTCATGTCGACAGGTCGATCGTGGGCCCCACCGTGTTCCTCGACACCAACGTCGTCGGCACGGGGATACTGGTCGACGCAGCGCGGCGTCACGGCATCGGGACCTTCGTCCATGTCTCCACCGACGAGGTGTACGGGTCGGTCGAAGACGGGTTCGCGCCCGAGGATGCGAGACTCGAGCCTTCCTCGCCGTATTCGGCGTCAAAGGCCGGCAGCGACCTGCTCGTGCAGTCCTACGGGGTGACCTATGGCTACCAAGCAATCGTCACGAGGTGCACCAACAACTTCGGGCCGTACCAGTTCCCGGAGAAGGTCATCCCTCTGTTCATCACCAATCTGCTCGACGGTGAGAAGGTCCCCCTTTACGGCGACGGGCGAAACGAGCGTGACTGGCTCTACGTGCTCGATCACTGCGCAGCCCTTCACATGCTGGTGGACGAAGGGGCTGCCGGTGAGACCTACAACATCGGCGCCAACGCACAGCTGTCGAACCTCGACCTGACCCGCAACATCCTCGATGCCCTGGGCATGGACGAGTCACGAATCGAGCACGTGACCGACCGACCTGGCCACGATCTCAGATACGCAGTCGACAGCTCGAAGCTGCGTGCACTCGGCTGGGCACCCGCCCATTCGTTCGAGGAGTGGCTCGACGAGACGATCGACTGGTATCGACGCCGGGAAGACTGGTGGCGGCCGCTGAAGGAAGCGTCGTGAAGGGGATCGTGCTGGCTGGTGGCGCCGGCAGCCGACTCGACCCGATCACGCGGGTGGCCAGCAAGCAACTGCAGCCCGTCTACGACAAGCCGATGGTCTTCTATCCCTTGGCCACGCTCATGGAGTCAGGCATAAGGCAGATACTGGTCATCTCGACTCCTCGGGACACTCCGCGGCTGGAGCGGTTGCTCGGGGACGGGTCGGATTGGGGTCTCGAGCTCACCTATGCGGTTCAGAGCGAGCCGAAGGGGATCGCGGAGGCATTTCTCGTGGGGGAGGACTTCATCTCCGGCGATGCGGCCGCCCTCATCCTCGGTGACAACATCTTCTACGGCGACCTGGGCACCGAGCGACTCGTCTCCGATTTCGAGACCGGAGCCGTCATCTTTGGCTACCCGGTTCATGATCCCCAGCGCTATGGGGTGGTCGAGATCGACGACGGGGGACGAGTTCTGTCGTTGGAGGAGAAGCCCTCCCGACCGAAGTCCAATCTCGCGGTCCCCGGCTTCTACGTGTACGACCATCGGGTCGTCGAGGTCGCCAAAGGGCTCTCACCGTCGGCGCGGGGTGAGTTGGAGATAACCGACGTCAATCGGTTCTACCTGGACGAGGGGTCGCTCACCGCCGTCCGTCTCGGGCGGGGGATCGCATGGCTGGACAGCGGGACTCACGACTCGCTGCTCGAAGCCGCCAACTTCATCGCCACGATCGAGCATCGGCAGGGATTGAAGATTGCTTGTCTCGAGGAAATCGCGCTTTCCCACGGATTCATGACCGTCGGCCAAATGGACGAAATAGTTGCCGCTATGCCGAATTCGAGCTATCGCGACTACGTGCAGAGGGTGGTCGAGGAGCATCGATCGAACGCATAGCGATTCTCGGTGCGAATGGGCAGGTGGGGACTGCGTTCATGCGTCTGCTCGGCGAGGGCGCCATCTCACTCACCAGATCCGAGGTCGATCTGGCTGAAACGGACACGATTCCGAAGGTGCTGGCGGATGTCGATCCTGATGTGATCATCAACTGCGCCGCCTACACCAATGTAGATCGAGCAGAGTCGGAGGAGGACCTGGCCACGCTGATCAACGGCACCGCAGTCGAGGTGATGGCGGACTGGGCGGAGAGCAAGCAACGCCGGTTGTTGACGTTCTCCACCGACTATGTGTTCGGTGGTGACGCGACCACCCCATACGTGGAGACCTCGCCGACCGATCCGATCAACGCCTACGGGAGAACCAAGCTCCACGGCGAGGTGGCTGCGCTTGCCGCCGGAGCCCTGGTCGTCCGAGCCTCATGGGTCATCTCCGGGTCTCACCCGAGCTTCGTCTCGACGATCCTGAGGGCAGCCAAGGATGGCCCGTTGCGGGTCGTCGATGACCAATGGGGTTGTCCCACGGTGTCGCACGATCTCGCGGTGACCTCGCTCGAAGCGCTTCGAACGGGCATGACGGGGCTGCTCCACGTCACCAACCAGGGGCCTGCGACGTGGTTCGACCTGGCCAGGGCCTCGCTGGGTGAAGCGGGCCTCGACCCGGAGGCTGTCTCTCCGTGCCCGACCGAGGAGTACCCCACCCCAGCACGCCGACCTGCTTACTCCGTGCTCGCCTCCGAGCGGCTCCGGGACGCCGGTCTGGCCCCGCCGCCGCCTTGGAGCCAGTCGTTGCCGGCGGTGATCGCCGAGATCAAGACCTGGCTCTGAACCAGCCTCGACCTTTGCTCTCCCGGGTCGACGCCGCCCTGGCCCTGGCTCTCTCTTCCCTGGCCTGGTCCCGCGCCGTGAGCATTCTTCTTATCCAGGTGACAGCCGTGCGTGCTCGCTCCTGGTTGGCCATGAGCACACTCGGGTCGACGGCGTCGATCATCGGGTGACGGATGGGAGCAGCCTCCCAACGATCCAGGAATTGCTCCAGGTTCTTCCTGTACAGGGTCTTGCGATCCGAGAGGTTCTTGACCGAAGCCTGACCTTCGTGGTGAACCAGCACCCTCTCGTCCAATACGACGTCGAGGCCGTGTGCCCAGACCGTGAATGCCAGATCGAGGTCCTCGGCCGAAGCCAGCCTGTACTCCTCGTCCCAGCCACCGAGAGCACGGATGTGCTCGGTGCGCATCACATACACGACACCGCTGGGGAACTCGCCAAATGGCAGCAGGACGAGCACACCGTCCCCTGGCTCCTCTCGAACGGTCACCGGGTTGCCTGCGGTGGTGACGGCAGGGAGGACGATCCCGGCGCGAGGATGCGACTCGAAGTCCTCGAGCAATGGTGCTGCCCAGTTCTCCGGGAACTCGGTGTCGTTGTTGATGAACGCAACGAACTCGCCGCTCGCCCGGGCGAGACCGTGGTTCATGCCTGTGGCGAATCCCAGGTTGTCGTCGTTGACGACTGCGATGTCGGCGGCCGTCCGGGCATACTCGGCCGTCCCGTCGTCAGAGCCGTTGTCGACGAGGATCAGCTCGTAGTCGACGGCTGTGTGAAGTCTCAGGCTCTCCACGCACCGTGTTGTCAGATCGACGTTGTTCCAGGCGAGAACGACGAGGGAGAGCAAGCATCGATCACCGGAGTCGGTGGAATCGGTCACGGCGTGTGAAGGTACTACCTTCGTCTCCTCGTGCTCGATCGACTTCGCAACGCCATCACATCCGATCCATGGCGCACAGCCGCGTTGGTGCTTCTGGTCGCCCTCCTCGCCGTCGGAGCCGTGGCGATTGCTGCATCTGGCGATTCAGGTGACGAGGAGACACCTGTGGGCACGACCACCACGACACCTTCGGATTCGACCACGGTGAAGCCGGGCCAGACTTCTACTCCGGAGCCCGAAGAGGAGCCGTCGCCCGGTTCTTCGATAGGTGCTGGCGTCGTGGCGATCAAGATCGACAACTCGCGGGCCGCCAGACCCCAATGGGGGTTGTCCGAGGCCACGTTGCTGTTGGAGCACTTCGTCGAGGGACCGATCTCCCGATTCACCGCCGTGTTCCCTTCAGATGCCTCTGGTCTTGCAGGCCCGGTGAGGTCGTTGCGCCCGGTGGACGCCGACCTCCTCCCCGTCTTTGCCAACTCAGTCGTGTCCAGCGGTGGGCGGCCGTTCGTGGTTCAGGATGTCGAGGCGTCCGGGATCCAGACCTTCCTGCCTGTCGTCTCCTCGATGTTCCCGTCGGTGGGCAATGCCGATCCCTTCGACACGTTCGTCGATCTCGGGATCCTGGCCAACGCCCTCGACGCCGGGTCGGGGAGCCCTCCTGGCTTGCCGGCTGGAGAACTGCCGTCGCCGACGGCTGCGGCCGAGGAGCTCGTCCTGCCCTTCGAGGGCGCAGTCGTCCGCTACGACCCCGAGCAGGGTTATCTCCACGAGAGGGCAGGTGAGCCGTTGCTGGTCCTCGACGCCTCGGGCTCGAACCCGTCTCAGCTGTCCCATGACACGCTGGTGGTCATCTCCGCCGCGGAGCGGTCTGCCGGATACACCGATGTCAACGACGTCCCGGTCGTGACATATGACGTCATCGGGGGCGGAGACCTGCTCGTCCTGCACGCCGGTGAGGTGATCGTGGGGACATGGCGACGCGACTCGCAGGCCGATGGGTTTGAGCTTCTCGACGCGACGGGTAACAGCTTCGGGCTGCCGGAGGGAATCGTCTACCTGGCGATTGTCCCCAGTGGCAGTCAAGTGAGCTACCGATAGTTGGCTCAAGGAGACGGCTGAGACGGCCGATCCCAAGGTTTTGCCCCTGCGCGTTGGAGGAAGATTGCGTCGAATAGTTCTCTTGGCCCTGGCCATCCTGGCGAGTTTGCTGCCCGCGTCGACGGCCCGTGCCGCCGAATTCGACCCCGAGGACATGGTGTTTCCGGTGGGTGGAGAGGAATACAACCTGACGGACAGCTTCGGTGCCTGTCGTGACGGGTGCTCCCGATCTCACGAGGGCGTCGACATCATGGCTCCCAAAGGGACGCCGATCTACGCGGTCGCCGACGGCGTTGCCCACTGGGTGAGTCAGGACCAGAGCGAGTGCTGCCGGATGCAGATCGACCACGGTGATGGGTGGGTGACCCGTTACATCCACATGAACGACGACCGCCAGGATGAGGACGGCAACTACCTCGACTACGACAACCAGGGTTGGGGGATCGTCGAGGGCATCGAGGACGGGACCCCGATCACCAGAGGACAGCTGATCGGCTGGGTGGGTGACTCCGGCAACGCCGCGGAGACGGTGACCCATCTCCACTTCGAGTTGAGGCAATACGACGGCTACATCTGGGACTCCACACCGATCGACCCCTATCCCTACCTGCTGATCGCTGAGATGAACTACGAGGGTCAGTTCTACGACGACGAGACGTCGGTCCATCAGGCCAACATCGACAAGATCTTCGAGGCGGGTATAACCGTTGGCTGCAACCCGCCGGCGAGCAATCGATTCTGCCCGTCCCGGACCATCACACGAGGTGAGATGGCAGCCTTCATCTCACGTGCACTGGGGCTGACCGGTGACTCCGCCGGTGGCTACTACGACGACGTGACCGACACTCTCTTCGAAGGGGACATCAACCGCATCACCGAGGCAGGGATCGGCTTTGAATGCGCGACGGGCCAATACTGCCCCGACCAGCCGATCCTCCGCGAAGAGATGGCGGAGATGCTGGTCCGTGCTTTCGAGTACGACAACCCGGACGAAACCGACTTCTTCACCGACGACTCAGAGAGTGACTTCGAGGATTCGATCAACAAGCTTGCGAATCACGAGGTCACTCTCGGCTGCAATCCCCCCGACAACGACAACTTCTGTCCCACCGAGACTCTGACCCGGGCACAGATGGCTTCGTTCTTCGTGAGGTCACTCGGGCTCTAGCTCCGAGTGGGGACCCTCTCTAGAGTCCCCGGCGGTGAGTTACGAGAAGCTCTATCGAAGCGGCGGCTTCGGCTACGAAGAGGATCGGGAGAAGTGGGTCGATTGGGTGGAGCGTCACTACATCGACCACTTCGAGCTGCGTGGGAGGACCAAGAGGAGACGACGCGACCCGAAGCCAACCCTTCTCGACATCCCATGTGGCAACGGTTTCTGGACATCGTTGTTCCGAGACCACGGATTCGACGTTCGCGGGATCGATCTGTCCCCGGCAGGCATCGATGCGGCGAACGACGAGTACCCGGACATCGAATTCACCGTCGGCAATGCCGAGGAAGGGCTTCCGGTGGGTGACGAGAAGTTCGATGTCGTCTTCTCACGCGGGATTAGCCATCTCCACAGAGAGAACCTCGACCAGCCGGGCACACACGCAATGGCCGCCAACCTGCTGACGTATGTGAAGCCGGAAGGCCAGCTCCTGGTCTCGTACTACACCAAACGAGACGGCGGCGGCACCCGGAGTCACCACTATCACCGCGCCTGGGAGCTCGTTCAGCTATTCGAGCAGGCAGGGGACATCTGGCGGATGGACATCGTGAACGATTTCGTCCAGATCTCGCTTCGACCACGGGCGTAGAGCGTCACATGCGGTCGCGAACCGCCAAGTGGCTGCTCGGCATCGTCATGGTGCTGATCCTGTTCGCGTTGGCTCGCACGGTCGTGGAGGGCGGGGCGCTGGGTCATGACGAATCTGCATATGCCCTCGAGGCGCGTGCGTGGATCGCCGGCACACCGGACACCGGGTGGAGTCTTCATCGGGCACCATTGCTGTCGGCTCTGGCCGTTCCGATAGTCGCCATCACAGAGTCTGAGGTGGCGCTCCGTGGTCTGGCGGTGACACTGGCGATCGGCGCCCTTCTCACCATGGCGGCGTTTGCCTGGCGGGTCGGAGGAGCCTGGACGGCGCTGCTCGCCGTCGCAACCGTGGGCGGATCCCTGGCGTTCCTTCGTCGTGGCAGTGAGCTGCTCACCGACGTCGCAGCCGCCGGAATGCTTCTCGGCATCGTCTGCATCGTCGTGACCGTCTTGCGCGATCCGAACCGGCACGCCCGTCTGGCCCTCATGTTGGGGCCACTGGTGGCCCTGGCGTTCTACATGAGATATCAGTCGGCCCTGGCGATCGTGGCCATTGCCGTGGCGACCGTCGTCGTGGCCCCGGGAACGGTGGCGGCTTTGCGCCGGCCTCTATTGATCTCGGTGGGCGTCACCGTCGTCCTGATCGCACCGCATCTCGTCTGGGCCAATGCGGTCACAGGGTCGCCCTGGGGAGTGGTCGCGGCCACGGGCGACGCGGCCGGCCGCGCCTACGTCGGGGAGGGTCTGACGGACTACGTCTCGCTGTTCCCCCTCGATCTGGCCGGACCGGCCGGGGCAACTTTGATGGTCATCGGCGTGGTTTGGGGGGTGGTGACTCTGTGGGTCGGAGCCAGGGAAGGCACCTTCGAGGCGCGTCTGGCCGGTTTCACCCTCATCGTGGCCGCCCTGACGGTGGTCCCCTTGGGGCTCGTGGCTCACGGGGAGCCACGATTTGTGTTCTTCCCCGTCTGGCTCCTCATCGCAATCGGGGCAATGGCCGTCGTCCGCATCGTCGAGCATCTGGGGCGCTGGTTGCCCACGGTCGTGCTGACGCTCGCCATCGTCCTCTGGGTCCCGCTGTTCCTCCTCATGGCCACCCGTGCCGACCGCAACGCCGAAGCCCGGGGTTCGGGGTTCTCGATCGTCACCGAGGCCGCCGAGCTCATCGAGCAGGACGCAGCCGGATCATGTGGGGTCGTGACGTCCTATCTGCCCCAGGTGACGTGGTACTCGACATGTTTCACACATCAGTTCACGCCCGACTCCCCGGCGACCGAGCTCGACGATGTCGACGGTGACAGTCGATACGTCCTCTTCTTCGAGAACGGGAAGCGCCAACCGGCACCGGGAGAACGTCAGGCGTACCTGGAGCTCGGCCCGGTGGAAGAGATCGAATCGAGCGACGACAGCATCGGAGACGCGACGATCGTGGATGTGATCGAGGAGACGGGGGCCTGAGCAGGACAGAGAACCCGCTCGGGCCGGTTTAGCCTTCGCAGGTGGATGATTCGGAGCGTTGGGCTCTCGAGCAGGAGTTGAGAGACGAGCGTGCGCGTCGTCGTGAGGCCGAGAGACGTCTCGATGATCTGACCGAGAAGGCGGACATATGGCGTGACCGCGCCGAGGAGCGAACCGAGCGCATCAATCGGCTTCTCGAGGCACAACAGCGCAAGGGGGCTTCCCTTCGTCGCTGGGTGAAGACGATCACCGGAGGATCGAATGTCGCGCCGGCCCGGGGTGTGGCCGAGGAACCTGATGACGGGCGTTTCCCCCCTTCAGGCCATCCGTGGCCTGGCCAGAAGTCGGTCTTCGTGGTGACCGCCGTCGAGGATCCAGGCAAATGTCGGGCTCTGGACTCGTTCGATCGGCGCGCGCTCGAGGTCGCCGACGCCGAGGACCTGGATCGCGCCGACCTCGTCGTCGTCGATCCTGCCGCGCTCTCGGGTCTCGATGACCGGGCACGGGCCCTATTGCGGGAATGGGGAGAGTCTGCTGCCCGTCAACCACTGGTGGTCTGGGGGGACGGTGAAGACGAGGAAGTCTCCGAGCTCTCACCCACGCCGGCGATCATGATCACCTCCGATGCGAGGACTGCACAACGTCTCGACCGCACACTCCTGGTGGGGTGTTTCGATCCGGGTCGGCACAGCCCACTCGAGGCCGAGGAGGCGGTGCATTCGCTCGACCTGTCGAGTCTGCCGAACGTGGACCTGGAGGTGATCGAGAAGTCGGCCATGGGTATCGGCACCCCGTCCGCGCCTGGGTCGGGCACCGCAGCTCGCCGTTGGGCATACCGCAACCACGCGCCATGGATCCGCTCACAACAGCTCCTCGACGTGGCGGGTGTCTCGGCTCCGAGCCCTATCCCTTCGATTGCTGCCGTTCTCGTCTCCAAGCGACCCGAAGTGATCCCGGCGATGATCAAGACGATGTCGGGTCAGACACAGAGACCCTCGGAGATGGTCGTTGCGATCCACGGAGGCGGTCTGACCGCCGAGGTCGAGAGCGCCGCCGCGGGAACGGAGATGCGAGTCACGCTGTTGCCCCTGGACGCGGAGCTCACATTCGGCGAGTGCCTCAACATCGCGGCCAGACACACCACGGCCTCTCTCCTCGCCAAGATCGACGACGACGACCACTATGGCCCGGCGCACCTGGAGGACAGCTTTCATGCCCTCTGCTACTCGGGTGCCGACATCGTGGGCAAAGGTGCTCACTACACCTACGTCGCCGCCGAGGACATCACCGTCCTGAGACGTCCCGGTTTGGAGGAGCGATTCGTCGAAGGGTCGCCCAACGGTGCGACACTCGTCTTTAGACGCCAGGTGTGGGACGCAGTCGGGTTCCCGCACCGGCCCAGACACGTGGACACCGGATTCCTTCGCGCTGCGCGCAGCATCGGTGCGAGCGTCT
>JASFVB010000083.1:0-10416 GCA_050050035.1 Acidimicrobiia bacterium
AGGAAGTCGAATTGGTGAACCGCAACGAAGTCGGCCTCGCTGACCAAGTACGTCGACTCGATGGGACGCGGGGAGATGCGAAGATGCGAGACGGTCCTCGATCCCGACTTCTTGGAGTCGTAGACGAAGTATCCCTGTGCGTAGAGGTCGGTCGACTCGCCGATGATCTTCACGGAGTTCTTGTTGGCACCCACCGTTCCGTCAGAGCCGAGGCCGAAGAACACGGCTCTCGTCACATCCTCCGGCTCCGACCACCAGCCGGGGTCGAAGTCGACCGAGGTTCCGCCCACGTCGTCGAATATGCCCGTCGTGAAGTGACGTCTCGCATCAGGTTTGAAGGCCTCTTCGAACACGCCAGCCACCATCCCCGGGGAGAACTCCTTGGAGGAGAGGCCGTAGCGCCCACCTATCACGTCGGCGTCGATGCCCGCCTCGGCGAGAGCACCGACGACGTCCTGGTAGAGCGGCTCGCCAACCGCTCCCGGCTCTTTGGTGCGATCCATGGCAATGACCCGCCGAACCGAGTCAGGCAAGGCCTCGGCAAAGGCCGGGACGACGAAGGGCCGGTAGAGCCGCACGTCGATCACGCCGACCTTGGCCCCTTCGGCCACCAAACGATCGACGGCCTCCTTGGCGGCTCCGGCGCCTGAGCCCATGATCACCATGACACACTCCGCGTCGGGTGCACCGTGATAGTCGAAGAGGTGGTACGAGCGACCCGTCTCGTCGGCCAGCCGATCCATGACCCCGGTGACCACGCCGGGGAGGTCGTCGTAGAACGGGTTGACCGCCTCCCGCGCCTGGAAGAACACATCTGGATTCTGGGCCGTCCCTCGTAGCGTCGGGTTGTTCGGGTTGAGCGCTCGCAGTCGATGTTCGGCTATCAGGTTCTCGTCGACGAGGTTGCGAATCGTCTCGTCGCCCACGAGGTCGATCTTCGCCACCTCGTGCGAGGTTCGGAACCCGTCGAAGAAGTGGAGAAACGGGATACGACTCTCCATCGTCGCCAGATGTGCCACCAAGGCCATGTCCTGAGCCTCTTGCACCGAGCCCGAGGCGAGCAGGGCGAACCCCGTCTGCCGGGTGGCCATCACGTCGGAATGGTCGCCGAAGATGGAGAGCGCGTGAGTTGCGACGGTTCGAGCCGCCACGTGGATGACCGTCGGCGTCAACTCCCCCGCGATCTTGTACATGTTGGGCAACATCAACAGGAGTCCCTGCGACGCGGTGAACGTGGTGCTCAGGGCGCCGGCCGTGAGAGAACCGTGGATCGCGCCCGCGGCGCCCCCTTCGCTCTGCATCTCCACGACGTCGGGGACAACACCCCACAAGTTCGTCTTGCCACGGTGTGACCAGGCATCGGCGAGCTCCCCCATGGGTGACGCCGGTGTGATCGGGTAGATGGCAATCACTTCACTGAGCAGATGTGCGATGCGAGCCGCAGCTTCGTTTCCGTCGACGGTCGCCCTGGACGCGATGGCGCTCGAAGTCATACTGCGAAGCTATGACCGCGACAACGCCTTCCGAAGGGACCAAAGACCCTATGGCGCCTGCCCACGGTCCCAACGGGCCCTAGGGGGCACTTCCCAGATCGAAGCCCTCGGTTAGTCTCAGAACATGCCCGGACCGGAGAGCCTGGCGGGCTTGGTGGAGGAGCTCACCCCCAGAGCAATCGAGCTGCGGCGGCTGCTTCACCAACACCCCGAGCCGGCCAATCGTGAGTATCGGACCACAGAGTTGGTCCAGCGTTTTCTCGCGCATGAGGGGATTGCCCTCAACGTGCGTGCGGCGGGCACCGGTGGCTGGGTCGACATCGGTGACGCACCCTTGTACGGATTCAGGGCGGACCTCGACGGTCTTCCCATAGTCGAGCCCGAAGACAACGAGCCCCGCTCAGGGGTGAACGGGTGGATGCATGCGTGTGGTCACGATGCCCACACCGCCATCGCCGCCTCGTTGGCCGTGATCCTCAGCCGTCTCGACCTCCCCGGTGGCGTGCGGATCCTGTTTCAACCGGCCGAGGAGTCCAACCCCGGTGGCGCCGCCGATCTCGTAGAAGAAGGGCTCGTAGACGGGATGAGGGGCCTCATCGCGTTTCACGTTGACCCGACGCTCCGAGCCGGGCGAATCGGTGCCCGCACCGGGCCGATCACCGCCAGCTCGGATAGTCTCACCATCGCGCTCCACGGACCCGGCGGCCACACCTCGAGACCCCACAAGACAGTCAACATCGTCGAAGCCGCGGGCCGTGTCGCCACTGAACTGCCCACCGCTATTCGCAGCACGATCGACGCGAGATCACCGATCGTCACCGTGTTTGGCTCCATCCACGGGGGAGATGCCGCCAACGTCGTCCCAACCGAGGTGACCCTGCGTGGCACCGTGCGCACCCTCGACCCCGCCCTGTGGGACGTCATGCAGTCGTTGATCGACAAGAGCCTCGGATCGATCCTCGCCGTCACCGGCGCCGGCTACACCCTCGACTACCGCCAGGGCATCGGTCCCGTCGTCAACGATGAAGGCATCGTCACCAGAGTCACTCGCGCCATGGACAGCGCGCTCGGATCCGGCACGGTCGTCGGAACCGAGGTGTCCATGGGTGGCGAGGATTTCTCGGACTTCCTGGCCGTGACACCGGGGGCGCTGTTCCGGCTCGGGTCGGCCTCCGGTGGGGGCGATCTCCACTCGTCGTCGTTCAAGCTCAACGAGGATTCGATCTCAGTCGGCATCCATGCGGGAGCGATCGCACTCCTGGCACTGCTCGACCAGTAGATAGCATCGAGGACATGGCCGTCACCGAGGAAGTGCCCCAAGGCTATACCCCTCACATAGGCGCCACACGTCAGTACTGGCGCGACATCATCCTCGGTCTCAACGACGGTCTCGTCTCGATCTTCCTCCTGGTGGTCGGTGTGGTGAGCGGTGGTCTCGACAGAGGGCAGGTGCTACTCACGGCGACCGCCGGTGCGATAGCCGGGGCGGTGTCGATGGCAGCCGGCGAGTACCTCGCGACGAAATCGCAGGATGAGGTCCTCGAGGCGGAGCTCACGCTCGAGAGAACGCACATCGCCGAGTTCCGCGATCTCGAGCTGGACCAACTCCGGGGGTTCTTCGCGGATATGGGTCTGGACGCGGATCACATAGAAGATGTCGTGTCGGCCTTCGCCGACAACGACGTGGCTCTGCTGAACGCAATGGCGGCCCTCGAGTTCGGAGTCGTCGACTCCGAGCGACGTTCGCCGTACCGGGCGATGTTCGCCTCCGGGATCCTGTTCATACTCGGGTCCCTGCCACCGGTGCTGCCCTTCGTCTTCGCGGACTCCGCCGGGACCGGGCTCGTTTGGGCCACGGTCTTGTCCCTCATCGGCCTGTTTGGCGTGGGCGTAGTCAAGGCATATGTTGCCAAGACGTCGTGGCTCCGATCCGGTTTGGAGAATATGGTCGTCGCCGGTGTGGGTGGTGCTGCAGCTTGGGGAATCGGTCGTTTCTTCGGCACCACGATCGCCTGACGCGGTTTACCCGGGGGTAACCGACAATAGTTTGCAACGTGCTTGCAAAAGTTAGCAGCTTGCTGTATGCTAACAATAGATGAACGAGAGCAAGCATGGACGATCTGGGTGAGTTCATCCGAGCCCAACGAGAGCGTGCGAACCTCTCCCTGAGACGTTTGGCAGAGAAGTCGGGGATATCGAATCCCTATCTCAGTCAGATCGAACGGGGAATTCGCAAGCCCTCGGCCGAGATTCTGAAGAGTCTCTCCCGTGCCCTCGAGATCTCGTCCGACGCTCTGTATCGCAGAGCCGGGCTGATTGACGAGGAAATGCCCCCGGCTTCGGTGTTCGAGGCCATAGATGGCGACGAACGTCTCACCGGGGAGCACAAGAAGGTGCTGCTCGACATGTACCGGGCATTGATCCGGACAGACGAAGACAGGTCACGAGAAGAGGAGTGATGAGATGCAAGCCAAGAGCGTTTTCTATGCAGCGGTCGGTGCTCCGGTCGTCGCCGCCCGGAAGGTGACGGACCAGGTGACCAACCTGAGGGAAAAGGTCTCCGAGGAGTCCGCCGGCTACACCGAGGCTGCCAACAAGGCCATCGACGGCTGGGCCACCGAAGGTGAGAAGGTCATCTCCCGTATCAGCGAGGGCAAGGTCGTCGAGGAGATCTCGCAGAAGGTCGACCTCGATCAGGCCAAGGAGCAGGTGAGCAAGCTGCGCGACCAGCTCGAGGACATGCTGGCAACGTGGCGTGCCTCCTTCCGTCCCGAGAAGGAAGCCGCCGAAGACGGGAAGACCGACGAGAAGGGTGGGGCCTCCAAGCCGGCTGCAAAGAAGCCGGCCGCCAAGAAGGGCGCTGGGGCCTCCAAGTCGGATACCAAGAAGACTTCGGCTGCCAAGACGACGTCCGCCAAGAGCGGTACGTCCGCCAAGAGCGGTACGTCCGCCAAGAGCGGGAAGTCGTCAACGGCTGCGAAGGCGAGCTCGGCGAAGTCGCAGGCCGCTAAGGCCAAGGCTTCCTGAGCTCACTCCTCCTCACAGGAGAGAAGGGGCCCCCTTCAGGGGCCCCTTCTCTTTGCCGCACCACGTACCAGTACCAAGTACCGAGTACCAAGCATCACGTGATCGAAGGTTCCAACTCGCCGGCTGCGGCGATCCAACCCTCGACCATCGACTCTGTGGGGAGACGATCGACGACCCTCTCGGAGCCGTTCAGCCCGATGATCTTTGCGAGGAGGGCGGTGGGATTGCGTCGTCTCAGGTCCCGCAACGTGTCCACACCGGCTTCGACGAGGAGCAGGGCGTACTCGGCTCCGACACCCTTCACCCTGAGCAGATCGGCGTGATGAACCCAAAGTTGGAGGTCCTTCGGGCTCAGGCCCGTCTTCTTCGAGAGCTCCGTTCTTCCACGTCGTGTCGAGGCGCATCCCGACAAGGCGTTCGAGGTGCGAACGCCAGCTTTCCGGAGCTTTGTCGCCTGCCGGTGGCCGATACCAGCTACTTGATCGATCCGCGCCATCGCACCCTTCTGTCCACCAAGTCGATCGGATACCGAATATAGACAAGTCCGTGCATCCGCAATCAGGCTGAGTGACGAGGTTTCAGGTCGGCCACGTCGGCCTCGGTGTCGACATCCCTGGGTGCAGTGTCGGAGAACCAGACCTCGTTCACCCACTCCGGGTGTGCTTGCCATAGCCGCTTTGCTCCCTCATCTCCCTCGAGAGACATGAGACGCGCCCAAAGGGACCGATCGACGATGGCAGGGTTGCCCCAGCTATACCGATACTTGGGAAGAGTCACCGGTCTCCCGGCTTGCACATGTGAGGCGAGCAACTCCTCGACCGTCTCCGCTGCCACATCCGGCTGGTCGCCTATGACGATCAACGCCCGATCACATCGGGATAGCCTCGTCAACGCATCGAGCCCCACGCGTATCGACGAGGCGATGCCCTCCTCCCATTCCGGGTTCTCCACGACGTAGGCCTCGCCGAGGTCGGTTTCCTCCAGGATCCGCTCGGCGTCACAGCCGAGGACGACCCACACCTCGTCGACCCCGAACTCGAACGTCCGCGCCACGACATGACCGAGGAGGTTGCGGTTCCCCCATGGCTCGAGCTGTTTCGGGCGCCCGAGTCGTTTCGAGCCGCCGGCAGCCAGGATGACGGCGGCAGTGGACATCGGTGAGAATCTAGCCAAGGTCTGCCCTCGACCTTTCCGGCCACCGGCGCTCGAGCCGAAGCGGCAACAGAGATCCCTGGCGGTTGCCGCCCGGGGACGGTCTCGATCCACTCGACCTCTAGACCTCGACAGTCACCGGGAAGCGGGTCAGCGCTCCCACGCCTTCGCGGTCGAGAGGTGACGGGACCGAGATCTGATAGACGGAGCCGCCGGCCGCGACCACAGCGTCCATGACCGCGCTCACAACGTCTTCGGCGGAAAACATCGAGGTGCCACATACCGGACATGCGCTCACCGATCGAGAGATGAATCCACAAGAGTCACAGATGCCTCCCGGTCTCGTGAAGGGACCCGCGACCACCAGCGTGTCTATTGCCTGAGCGTTGGCAGCTCCTATGGCCTCGTTCAGCCCAAGGACGGCATTGCCGCCACTCCAGGCCGTGTCACAGACCCGTCCTGCAAGGGCACCCTGCCTACTGCTCCGGACCCTCTTGTCCATGTCTGCTAGCTCGGCACGCAGACTCGGGATCGTGAGTGTCGACGGAGACGCCACGAACTCCTCGCGCTGGAGACGTGTCAGATAAGGGTGGAGATGCCGGGAGATCTCGTCTACCGCTTCCTCGTGACTTCCGATCGCCAGGTAGTCGAACGATCTGTCCAGGTGGCTCTCCAACAACCTCTCGCCGGCCTCCCTCCAGACCTTGGCGGTCATCTCATCAGCCCGAGCCCTGACGTTGTGTTCCTCGTAACCCGAGAAGCCGCCCCAGCTCCGGTTGCCGATGTCGGCGTCGATGTGGTCGCTGATCTCGTTGACGACTCCCTCGACCGCGACGAACGTCCGCGCCATGGTCCTGTCTGCGACCAAGACGCCCGACCGCACCGCCCGCGGAGACGCTCTCAGCGGTCGCATGTACGGTCTGGGCCCAAGGGTCGATACGTTCTGGGCCATGTGACCGAGGGGTTCGAGAACGAACACGTCGTCCAACTCGGATGCGAAGATCGCGTATGCCGGCGCCGAATCGATCTCGAGCTGCTCGGCTAGATCGTGGATACGGAGGCTGTCGGATCGAACACTCTTCTGCACCCGGCGATCGAGAGACTCTGCACGCTCCCTGACAGGTTTGAGCAGATCCGATATGAGGGCGGCGAAGCCCCCCGGGCTGGGACGACCGGCGTACAAGGAGATGAGCGCGCCACTCGGGCTTCTCAGGTCGGCGATTCGATCCCCTACCAAGCGAGTCTCCATCCCAAACCGGGCACCGGGCCGAACCTACACGTCGGTTCCACCGGGCGTCAGAGACGTTTCATCAGCTCGAGGGTGAGCTCCTCGAGGAACCAGCCGAGAAAGTCGATGGCTTGGCGGCTCTCATCCGGCAGCTCGTCGTGGTCGGATTCCACGTCGATTCCCAGCCGTGCTCCCAACGCGAGGCGCGCCTCGTTGATCACACGCAGCATGGCGTTGGCTTCGGCATCATCCAGCGTCAACGGCTCGTCGCTGGCAACCGTCTTGGCGAAGACCGCCCTGTCGGAGCGACGCGCCGCTGTCAGGTCGTCACCCATCAGACGCCACCACTCCTCGTTGGAGTCGGGGTCGTCGAGGTACACGGGCACGTTGAGCCGATCCGCGGCCGGATCGGCTCCCGGGGCGCCGATGCCTGCGAGGAGTGGGAGGACGTCGCCCAGGAACATCCTCTCCTCGGGGCTCAACTCCACCCGAATCCCGTCGGTGACGGCACGGAAGTGGCTCATTGCTCGATCGTGGCCCAGAGACCGTGATTGTGCAGCCGGAAACAGTCGATCTCTGCCTGCTCGCGGGGCCCGTCGGCGACGATGGCCCTGCCTTCGTGATGGACCTGCAACATGAGCTTCGTGGCCTTGGGCTCGTCGTATCCGAATAGCTTCCGAAGGACGTAGACGACGTAGGTCATCGTGTTGACCGGGTCGTTCCAGACAATGACCTGCCAGGGCTTGTCGAGGTCGACCTCTTCGTCGGTGTCCGGAACGATGACCGGTGCTTGTTGTGCGAGCATGCGGGTGCCGACAACCTTACGGATGCGCTCGACGCTCCCTAGACCTGACTCCGCGAAGCCCACGACCTCTGGCGGGCCAAGAGGGCTCGGCGCGACTAGAGACCGTCGGCAAGGATCATGGCTATGTCCCGGACCGGGACATCGTCGCGGCCCAACTCCTTCACTCCGTCGTCGAGCATCACGAAACAGAAGGGGCAAGCAACAGCGATCTCGTCCGCCTCCGTGCTCAGAGCCTCCTCGGCGCGCTCGGTGTTGACCTTCTTGCCCGTGTTCTCCTCCATCCAGAATCGAGCACCTCCCGCACCACAGCACAACGCTCGTGTGCCGTTTCTCTCCATCTCGACGACCTCGTTCCCCGAGCCGCCGACCACTCGGCGAGGCGCCGCATACACGTCGTTGTGCCGACCGAGATAGCAGGCGTCGTGATAGGCGATCTGCTTCGTGTCCCCGTTCGCCTTCTTCGGCTCGTCGATCCGGCCCTGAGAAAGCAACTCGGCGAGGAGTTGGCTGTGGTGGACCACGTCGTATTCGCCTCCGAACTGCCGGTACTCGTTGCCCAACGTGTTGAAGCAATGGGCACACTGGGTGATGATCTTGGTGACGCCGAGCTCGGTGAACGTCTCGATGTTCTGGAGGGCCAGCTGCTGGAAGACGAACTCGTTGCCGGCGCGGCGAGCGGAGTCACCGTTGCACAACTCCTGCTGACCGAGGATGGCGAAGTCGATGCCGGCTTTGTGGAGGAGCCGGGCCAAAGCCACCGACGTCGCCGTGTTGCGGTCATCGAAGGAGCCGGCGCAGCCAACGAACCACAGATACTCAGCCGAGTCCTTGCCGTCTTGACCCAAGACCGGGATCTCGAAGTCCAGCTCGGCCGTCCAGTCCGCCCTGGCCTGCTGGCTCATGCCCCACGGGTTCGATTGGTTCTCCATTGCCACGAATGCCTTGCCCAACTCAGTGGGGAACTCCGACTCCATGAGCGTGAGATAGCGACGCATATCGAGGATGCGGTCAACGATCTCGATGTCGACGGGGCAGATCTCGTCACACGCCCGGCACGTGGTGCAGGCGAACACCTCCTCCGGGCGGATACGGTCGAAGAGCGATCCAGCGCCCTCGAGCACCGCGGTCGAGCCGACTGGAGCAGCGACACCGGCCAGAGAGGCCGCGACCTCACCAGACTTCAGGACCATCTCCCGCGGGTCGAGCGGTTTGCCGGTGATGTTGGCGGGGCAGACCGACGTGCACCGCCCACACACGGTGCAAGCGTCGGTGTCGAAGATCTGCTTCCACGTGAGATCGGTGGCGACACTGACGCCGATCGTCTCGATGTCCTCGGCCTCGAGCAGGTTGGGCATGGCACGCATCGCTCCCTTGGGCCGTTCGCGAGCCGACAGGAAGAGGTTGGTTGGCGACGTGACCGCATGCCGCAGTTTGGTCACCGGGAGCACGACCAGGAACGCGATGAATGAGGCGACATGGGTGACCCACAGGAAGCGATGCCAGTCACCGGCGTCGGCGATGTCGAACAGGTAGGAGATCGGGTACCCGAGGAACGACCAGATCTCGTGGTCGGGTCTGCCGGCCAGCGAGATACGCGCTCCCTCCACCAGCAGCCCGGTGACACCTATGACGGCAAGCACGGTGAGGATCAGGGCGTCCTGCGGCCTCGTCTTCGAGCGAAGCCGCCACGTGGTCACGACGTATCTGCCCAAGACCGCCAAGGCGAGGCCCCCCAGGTAGACGACGGCGGCCAGGTCGAGCACGGCCGAGTAGCCGAGATAGAAACCGCCATGCAGAAACTTGAGCCCCGACGGGAGGAGATGGTCGATCTCGAGCGTGACGGTGCCCAAGAACAAGACGATGAAGCCGTAGTAGATCATCGAATGCATGACGCCGGCACGTCGATCACGGACAACCGTCCTCATCGTCAGGCCCTCGTAGAGCCGACGGAGTCGCTTCTCCCAACTGCCGGTCCGCGGGTCGGCGGCACCCTGCTGCCAGTTGACGGAGCGCTGCGCGAACAGATGCAGCGTCAGCCAGAGGAAGGCGGCCAAGGTCACGTAGAACACGAAGACGGCTGCATCGGGGATGTTGCCGAACACCTCGCGGCCGACCTCGAATTCGGGCTCCTCCGGCAGAGTCCCCAGCACACCGAGACCCAGGGTCCCGAGTGCGGAAAGGACCCCTAACGTCTCGAGGGCTTGGGACGTCGTTGGGCGACGAACGGTGACCATGGCCGACGAGTGTAGGAGTCCCTCAGGTCGCGTCCGGGTCGTCGGCGACGGGAGTCAGATCGTGTCTCCCGAGGTGCTCACGACCCGGGCACTGAGCCAAGTCGTCACCGGGACCGCGGCGACGAGCCCAATCGACCCGACCAGAGTCCGCACGATCTCGACGGCGACCTCCTCCGTGCTCGCGACGAAGCCCAGCGACTGACCCCCGACCGTGAAGAGTATGAGCAGCGGCAGGGAGGCGCCGGCGTAGGCCAGAAGCAGTGTGTTCACGGTGGACACGATGTGATCGCGGCCAACGCGAATGCCCGCCGCGTACAGCTCGGCGGAGCCGATGGATGGGTTGGCGTTGTGCACCTCCCAGACCGCGGAGGCCTGAGTCACGGTGACGTCGTCGAGCGCGCCGATCGCACCGAGGACGATGCCCGCGAGGAGCAGCCCGCTCAAGTCGAGATCCGGTATCGCCAGGAGATAGAAAGC
>JASFVB010000084.1:0-10390 GCA_050050035.1 Acidimicrobiia bacterium
CCGACTCGACTTGAGCCCCGAGGAGCTGGAGGCGTACAAGACACAGCTCGCCGCCATCCTCGATCACGCCGCCAAGGTCCAGTCACTCGAAGGAGAGCCGGAGGTGGAGGCTTCTCACCCTCTCCACCTGGAGAACGCCTACCGACCCGACGAGACCCGGCCCTCTCTCGACCGCGAGGAGGTGCTCGCCCAGGCACCGGAGAGCGAGGACGGTTTCTTCGTGGCGCCCCCTGCGATGGATCTCTGATGGGCGCTCTAGCCGATCTCACCATCGTCGAGGCCGGCAAACGGCTCCGTTCTGGCGTGACGACTGCCGTGGAGCTACTCGACGCCGTTCTCGCCAGGGCACATCTGACGGAGGCCCAACTCCATGCCTACCTGACATTGGACCGCGAGGGCGCCCGCACCGCCGCCGACCAGGCGGACGCAGAGCTGGCCGCCGGCACCGATCGGGGGCCACTCCACGGGATCCCCATCGCACTCAAGGACAACATGTGCACGCGCGGCGTGGAGACCACGGCCGCCTCACAGATCCTGGCCGGCTACGTGCCTCCCTACGACGCCACGGTTGTCACCCGTCTCCGTGAGGCGGGCGCCGTCATCGTCGGCAAGACCAACCTCGACGAGTTCGCCATGGGGTCGTCGACCGAGAACTCGGCGTACGGCCCGTCGTTCAACCCCTGGGACATCGGTCGTGTGCCCGGCGGGTCTTCGGGCGGCTCGGCCGCGGCCGTGGCCGCCGGGTCGGCTTTCGGTGCCCTCGGCTCCGACACCGGGGGCTCGATCCGACAGCCCGCCGCGCTGACCGGCACGGTTGGCGTCAAGCCGACCTATGGGACCGTGAGCCGGTACGGGCTCATTGCCTTCGCGTCGTCTCTCGACCAGATCGGCCCATTGTCGAGGAGCGTTGAGGATGCCGCCTCGATGCTCTCGGCCGTTTGGGGCCACGATCCCCTGGACGCCACCTCATACGCGGGGGAGTACCCGGACCCGTCGGCCGCTCTCCAGGAGGGCGTCTCGGGGCTGAGGGTTGGGGTCGTCCGCGAGTTCGCGGGAGAGGGCTATGAGTCCGCCGTGGAGAGTGCCATGTCGGACATGCTGGAGCAGTTGGCCGGTGCGGGCGCCGAGATCGTCGATGTCTCCTTGCCAACAGTCGACATCGCCCTGTCCGCGTACTATCTGGTGGCGCCGGCCGAGGCGTCTGCGAACCTGGCTCGTTTCGACGGCATCCGGTATGGGCTCCGGGCGGACGGCGCCACAGCCGAGGACCTCATGGCGCGAACCCGCGCCGAGGGTTTCGGGCCCGAGGTCATCCGTCGCATCCTGCTCGGCACCTATGCCCTCTCCGCGGGCTACTACGACGCGTTCTACGGTCAGGCACAGAGGGTGCGAGCCGCCCTGCGAGAGGAGTTCTCGGCCGCCTACGAACAGGTCGACGTCCTCGTCTCGCCCACGAGCCCCACGGTGGCCTTCCGGGTTGGCGACAAGGTGGATGACCCCCTTTCGATGTATCTCACCGACATCTGCACCAACCCCCTCAACCTGGTGGGCTTGCCTGGTGTCTCCGTGCCGGTCGCCACCGACCACCAGAACCTGCCCGTCGGATTCCAGGTGATGGCACCGGCCCTCGGGGAGACGGTCATGTTTCAGGTCGCCGCCGAGGTGGAGCGTCTCGCCGGCTTCTCGCAGAAGCCGGATCTGGCGGAGGTCGCCTCGTGAGCTGGGAGGCGGTCATCGGCATCGAGGTCCACGTCGAGTTGGCCACCGAGTCGAAGATGTTCTGCGGATGCGCGGTCTCTTTCGGTGAATCGCCCAACACCTATGTGTGCCCCGTGTGCCTGGGTCTCCCCGGGGCCATTCCGGTTCCAAACCGGAAGGCCATCGAGTGGATAATGGCCATCGGCCTCGCCCTCGACTGCGAGGTCTCGGAGAGGTCGGTGTTCCACCGCAAGAACTACTTCTACGCCGACCTCCCCAAGAACTACCAGATCTCCCAATTCGATGTCCCTGTCTGTCACGACGGGCATCTCGAGGTGACCGTCGATGGTGACACGACGACCATCGGGATCGAACGCGCACACATGGAGGAGGACACCGGCAAATCGACCCATCTCGGTGATGGTGGGCGGATTCACGCTGCCACGTCGACGTTGCTCGACTTCAACCGCTCCGGGGTCCCACTCGTGGAGATCGTGTCCAAGCCCGACATCCGGAGCGCTGCGGAGGCCCGGGCGTACGGTCAGGAGCTGAGGGCCTTGGTCGCCGAGCTTGGCGTGTCCGACGCACGGCTCGAGGAAGGCTCTTTTCGCTTCGACGCCAACGTCTCGGTCCGGCCGGAAGACGCCGACGAGCTAGGCGTGAAGGTCGAGGTCAAGAACATGAACTCGTTTCGGTCGCTTGAGCGCGCCATCGAATACGAGATCGACCGTCAGGTCGCGGCGCTCGAGTCCGGTGACGACATCGTCCAGGAGACGAGGCATTGGGACGAGGAGGCGGATGTCACCCACTCCATGCGCACCAAGGAGGGCTCCTCGGACTACCGCTACTTCACCGAGCCGGACCTGGTCCCGATGGTCATGGACCAGGCTTGGGTTGAAGCGGTCCGGTCCGGTCTGCCCGAGCTCCCTGCCGAGCGACGCTCGAGGTACCGGCTGGCGGGTCTGGACGCCGACGTGGCGCAGGTGCTGTCGTCCGCTCCGGCAGGTGTGCGGACGGTGTTCGACGAGGCGATCGTGGCGGGTGCCACACCCAAGCCGGCGGCCAACTGGCTCACGGGTGAGGTGACGGCGTGGCTGCGTCGCACCGAGACCGATCCGGATGCCTTGCCACTCGACGGTGGGCAGCTCTTCGAGCTCGTCACCATGATTGAAGACGGCACGGTTTCGTCTTCTGCCGCCAAGGACGTGCTGGTGGGTGTGCTGGAGGGCGAGGGAGGCCCGCAGGAGGTTGCCGAGGCCCGGGACCTGGTGCAGATCTCGGACGTGTCCGCCCTCGTTGCCGTGGTTGACGAGGTTCTCGAGTCGAACCCGGATGCGGTGGACAGCTATCGCGGCGGTGAGCAGAAGGTGGTCGGGTTCCTGGTCGGTCAGGTGATGAGGGCCACCCAGGGCAAGGCCGATCCCCGGATGGTGAACCAGCTGCTCACCGAGAAGCTCTCGTCGTAATCGAGTTGGTTTCCCCGTGGTGTCGGTAACTTGATAGGGCAGTGCAGCGACAGACCAAGATCATCGCAACCCTCGGCCCATCCGTGGCGTCGGCCAAGGGGGTCCGCTCGCTGGTCGACGCCGGCATGGATGTGGCACGTCTCAACTTCTCTCACGGCGACCACGACCTGCACCGCCAGTTCTACGAATGGGTGAGGTCGGCATCCTCGGACGCCGGCCGGACCGTCGCGATCATGCAGGACATCCAAGGGCCGAAGCTCCGGATCGGGGAGTTTCCGGGTGGGCACATCGGCGTGAGACCCGACTCCGAGATCGACCTCGTTCCCGACCCTGGGCTGGGTGACGAGGAACACATACCGATCGGGTACGAGGCGCTTCTTCACGATGTTGGCCCGGGGGACAGGGTCATACTCGCAGACGGCCTGGTCACCTGTGAGGTCGTAGGCCGAACCGACTCCAGCCTGCGTGCTCGTGTCGTCACGGGCGGTGTGCTCGGCGACAACAAGGGCGTTGCCTTCCCGGACAGTCGGCTGTCGGTGGCGAACGTCACACCCAAGGATGAGGCCGACCTGGCGTTTGGCGTCGAGCTGGGCGTCGATTTCGTGGCCGCCTCGTTCGTCAGGAACGCTGCGGACATCGAAGCCGTGGCGGCGTTGGCCGACGACGTGCCCATCATCGCCAAGATCGAGATGGCTCAGGCGCTGGACAATCTCGATGAGATCCTCAAGGTGGCCTTCGGGGTGATGGTCGCTCGGGGAGACCTGGGAGTACAGCTGCCGCTCGATCGTCTCCCCCTCATCCAGTCGGATGTCCTGAGAAGGACCAACGCCGCAGGCTGTGTCTCGGTGACTGCGACCGAGATGCTCGAGTCGATGACCCACAACCCGCGGCCGACGCGCGCCGAGGTGACCGACGTCGCGAACGCTGTCATCAACGGCACCGATGCGGTGATGCTCTCCGGGGAGACCGCAGTCGGCGATTTCCCGTCCGAGACGGTGCGAGCGATGGCCCGGATCTGCACGACCATCGAAGAGGGTACGTTGCACGGCCAGACACCGGTTCCGTTCATGGGTGGAGAGAACGACGTGGCATCGGCGGTGGCCCAGGCGGCCACCCAGATAGCCCGAAACGTCGGCGTGCGTACGATCGTCGCTTTCACCGAGACGGGGAGCACGGCCCGGCTCATCTCCAAGTACCGGCCGCCGCATCGAGTCGTCGCCTTCACGCCAAACCCCGTAACCCAGCATCGGATGGCCCTGTACTGGGGGATCCAGCCACATGCCTTCGAGAGGAAGGAGTACACCGACGACGAGATTGCCGCCGCCGGGGAGATACTCGCCGCCGAAGGTGTGGCCTCACCCGGCGAGTCGGTCGTGATGGTTGCCGGCGTGCCGCCCAACTTCCAGGCTTCGACCAATCTGGTCAAGGTGCATCAGATCGGCGAGCTCTCCGGACATCTGGGTGGTTGACGAGGTCCATTAGTCTGCCTCGGACGATGGGTCAGAACGTCTCGGTCAGGAACACGGTGTCGATGGGTGATGTGTTCGTCATCGATACCGACCGGAGCTTCACCGGTCAGGATGGGCATGTCATCACGCCGACGTCGGGTGCGAGTGGTGTGCCTGGCCGGCTGGCTGAGCGGCTCTTTGGCCTCGGCATAGGCATCGATCACGTCTATGTGCTCCAGAACACCATCACGCTGCGCCGGCCCGGTGGCTGGGACGAAGACACCGCCGGCGCCGTCAGCGACGTTACGGAGACGTTTCTCCGCTACTACCCCGACGAAGAGGAGTAGGTCTACTCCCCGGTCGTGGTGGTCGTTGCCGGTTCGACCGTCGTGGTGGTCGAGGGCGGGATGGTCGTCGTGGACGGACACGGCGTCTCGGTGTCGGGCATCATGCACGGGTGGACCTCGAAGATGGCGAACTTCGGTGAGTAGCGGACGACCCACTCCTGCTCCTCGACCAGGTCGATTCCGCCCCGAAAGATGCTCCGCGTCACCGTGACAGACCAGCCATCGCGTTCGGACTGAATCGTCTTCGTCCGGTCGACGGCGAGGTCGGGGTTGGGCCGATACTCGGGTTCCCGTGGGGAGGTGAGGTTGTAACGCTCCGACGTGCTGCTCTTCACGTGCAGCGCATCGGGCCCACCCTCCCTGGCGACGCTGATCTTGTCGCTGCCACCGCTCTGCTCGCCGATGAGCGTGCGTCCGTCGTTTGAGCCGAAGAACCTGACGGTGATCGAGTTCCCCGTGTAGCGGGTGTCGATGAGAACCGCATGGTCGCGGTTGTTGCGGAACTTGAGATCGATGGAGCGCCAGAAGAGTGTTGCCTCGACCCCCTCCGGGTAGCGGGAGAAGTAGTACGAGTGGGGCTTGTGCTCGATGTCCTCGTAGCCACCCCAGTAAACCGCGTTGTAGAAGGTGGTGGCGAACTGGCTGACTCCACCGCCATAGGTGTCCACGATCTCACCGCCGACTATCGACCCGGCCGGCAGATACCCCTTCTCGGCCGTTCGCTCTCCAACGTGGTCGTTGATCGAGAAGATCTCGCCTGGCAGCACGATGGTGCCGTCGATCGCGTCCGCCATCAGCTGGATGTTGGTGACTCGCGCCTCACAGCAGTCGTGGTAGGTGGTGAACTGTGACACCAGGTGCTCGACGTCGAGGCTCTCCAGGTACTCCGTCGTCACCTCGGGCTCGGCCCCCTCGACGATGGGCAGTTGGGCGACACGCCGACTCTCGAACGCCGCGTCGTATAGCCGGTTCGCCGTCTCCACCTCGTCGATGCGGGTTCCGTTGCTCCCCGGTTGCACAGACACCGTGTCGTCGTCGTTGATCACCAACTCGGCATCGACCGGTGGGTCCTCGAACTGGTCCCTGATGGGGGCTAGGAAGAGATCGACGATCTCCGGGTCGAAGGAATTGACTATCTGCGGCTCGCTCTGGGTCACTGTCTCCGATACGAAGGCCCTCCGAAGCTGGCTCACGTCGAGGATCGCCTCGGTGTCCTCATAGGCCAGGGTGATCGGCCCCGAGAGCATCAGCTGCGCCTCGGCCAGGGCTGCGTCGACGTCGGCATCGGTGAGCCGCGGAACCACGGTGACCGTGGGGATCTCCTCCGTCTCCGCACTCTCGGCGAGGAGTGAGGTGAGCAGGATCTCAGACGCGGATTCACGCTCGACACCGACACCCGCCGCCGGGTAGACCGGGACCAGCTCGGTGTCCCGAAGCTCGATCGAGCCCGGACTCGTCGGCTTGCCGATGACGTCGGCGTCCCATGCGTCGAACAACTCGTCGACGGCCGCTTCGTCGACCGTGCCTACGAGGTCGATGTCGGTTGTGGAGAACACATGACTGAGCCAGAAGAGGAACTGGGTCGCGAAGTTGCCTTCGCGACCCACGGCCATCGCCTCTTGGACGTGTGTCTGCTCGTCGATCGCGAGCCCGGTTCGGCGGGGCTCCACGTCAACCATCTGACCATCCACGACGAATGCCGCTTCTCTGGTGAGACGGTCTCCCTCGAGTGCCACGAGGGAGTTGAGTGCCTCGTCTTCGGTCTGCCCGCCGAGATCAACCTCGGCGACCCGGACATGACCCATCACCTCGCCGGCCGAGAGCCATCGCGTCAGGCCGTACACGCCGAAGAGGAGTGCCACGAGGGCACCCGCAACCATGACCGCGACGAGTAGCGGATGAAAAGGGAAGGAAAGCTCTTTTTTCATGTGGGAGGCGGCCCCAACCGGCCTCATCCGAGGGTTGCCGATGGTACCGGCCGGATGATCGCTAGGGGAACCCAGCATGCATCGTGGCCGGTATACGCTCGCTGTAGATGTTGGTCAGGTTTCCACACGTGATTCCGGGGGACGAGATCCGCGTCAGTGCGACAACGTATGTGACCTGGAAGAAGTGCCCGGACAGCGCCAATGCCCGCCTTCAGGGGAAGTACGGGCCGGAGTCTCGTGCGTCATTCCTCGGCAACCTGGCCCACCGTGTATTCAGTCGTCATCTCGAATCCGGGGAGATACCCGCTGGCGAGTTCGACGCGGTCTGCAAGGAGGAGATCGGCAGATCCGGGCTGAACTACAAGATGGCCGAGTTGGGCATGAAGCCATCGTCTCTGACGTCCGTGATCGAGGAGGTACGAGGTTTGTACGAGCGTTTCGTGAAGCTGCCCGGTGAAGGGTTCGAAGGGTCGGAGGAGCTGATCGAGCATCATGCGGACGGAGATGTCGTCCTCGTTGGCAAGCTGGATGCGGTGTTCCGCGAAGAGCTGGGCGGGCACCGTCTCGTCGACTGGAAGACGGGGGAGATCGCTGATGCCGACGATCAGCTCGCGTTCTACTCGCTTCTGTGGGCGCTCGACCGTGACGAGCTTCCGGCGTTCGTCGAAGCGGTGTCGGTGAAGACGGGGGAGCGCTATCACACGGTGCCTTCCACACCGGACGTCCAAGGGGTTTGCGACGAGGTGGGGCGGATGGTCGACCAGATGCGCCGAGGATGGGAGGCCGATAGCCCGTTGCCCCGGCACGGCGGTCCCTGGTGCCGTTACTGCCCTATCTTGGACGAGTGCCCGGAAGGTCAGGCTACGGCGGCGCTGCTCGATTGAGCAGCGCCGCCTCTTGCACCGGTCAGCAGCAACCGCAATCGCCGTCGCAGCAGCCACCGGTGTCGTTGTGACGATGAGTCATCATGCCTCCTGACATATAGACAATCGTCAATACATAGAGAATGGCCGATCCATAGGCAGATGTCAATGAGCCGGGTATTCTGTGCTCGATGGAGCCTTGCTGCACACCACTCCACGACGGTGCGATAGACGCCGACATGGCGGACGCCATGGCCCCCGTAGTGGCGGCCCTGGCTGACCCTGTTCGACTTCGGATGGTCTCCATGCTCCTGGCCGCACCGGAGGGATACGCGTGCGGGTGTGATCTCGAGACGCCGCTGGGTCTCAGCCAGCCGACGATCTCACATCATCTCAAGGTGTTGCGCGAGGCGGGCATCGTCGAAGGGGAGCGTCGGGGGAGATGGGTTCACTACCGGGTGATACCTGAGCGATTGGGTGAGTTGGCCGAGGCGCTGACTCCGGCGGCGGTGTCCGTCTAGCCGGTCTCGATCGCCTCTCGGAGCAGGTCGAAGATCTTCAGATGAGGGCCGTCCATCCGCTCCGGATGCCATTGCACACCCAGCGCCCACCAATCACCGTCGTATCTGGCGGCCTCGACGAGGCCATCGTCCGTTCTTCCTTCGACGACCAGATCTCCTGCCAGCGTGCCCACCCCTTGATGGTGCAACGTGTTGACCTTCGCTTCGCTCGAGCCGTATGTCTCGGCGATGATCGAGCCGTCCTCGAATCTGACGACGTGACGCCGAGCGTTCATCTCGACGTGGTCACGGCTGATCAACTCGTGGACACCACCTTCCGATGTCACTTCTTGGTTTAGGGTGCCACCGAGTGCGACATTGAGCAGCTGCAATCCCCGGCAGATGGCCAGCACCGGTTTCCCCTGGAGCTTGGCCTCCCGCGCCAGGGCGAGCTCCAACACGTCGACGGCCCGGTTGGCGTTGCGCGAATCGGTGTTCTCCGCCCCGTATGTGGTGGGGTCGATGTCGTCTCCACCGGAGAGAAGCAACCCATCTACCAGGCCCACCAAACTCTCGGCCTCACGTGGGTCCAGCGCCGCGGGGAAGATCACCGGTGTCATCCCGGCCCCGTAGACAGAGTCGGTGTAGTAGGCGGACAACGTCTGCATCGACTCGGGCCCGTAGAAAGTGTCGAGAGTCCGTTTCCAGGCTGTGATGCCGACCAGGGGGTTCATCGCCGGTCGACGGTAGTGGTTAAGGGAGGGGAGCGGTCCAGATCTGCAACTCGGCATCGAGGTAGGCATCGAAGGAAGGGGCGACCACGGCTACCAGCGAGTCGACTGTCATCTGGAGGTCCATCACCAGGACGTTCCCACCAAAATCAGCATTGAGATCCTGGATGGACCAATCCCGGCCGTCAGTCGTGAAGGCCAAAGCATCGTGAGACAGGTCGGATCCCGCCCGGCTGGTCTGGAAAGCACGCTCGACTCCCTCCAACTCTTCGAAGGTGAAGGTGACGATCGGGTTCTGATCCACATCGAGGAACGTGACGGTCTCTGCGACGAGGTCGACTGCCACGTCGTCCTGCATGGCGGGCGACCACATCCGCCAGGTTCGGGACTCGGTCCCGTACTCGAGATCGATGCTGCCGCTTTCGAGATCGAGACTCAGCCTCACCCCGTCATGCACCAGGACAGGAACGGGGAGATCCGAAGAGCGGGACCCGGGATACGGCTGATATCCGGTGACCCAGACGGCGATTCCCGGATCGTTGGCGCCGAGGTCTGTGGCGTACCAGCTGATTCGGGAGGGGAAGCGATCGGCGAGCCCGAGAGATTCCCACTCTTCCCCGTCACTCGACGTCATGACGTCGGCCGTGCCGGTGCCCGACAAGCCGAGGAGACCATCTCGCCACGGCACCGCTCGTCTGATGCTGCTGGCTCCAGGCACTCTCTCCCAGATCGCGCCGTCATACGTGCGCCACGTGGTGCCGCCCTGGGTCCGATCGCCGAACAAGAGGATGTCGCCACTGGTGCCAGGTATCACCGACTCCACCCACCCGCCCTCAACCGTCGAATCCACCCATTCGACGCCGTCGTCGGTCGCCCAGGCGAGCACCTTCTGCTCTTCGTACACACCGACGAGGGAGCTCTGCTCCTCCGAACTCAGGTTCAATTCCGACACCGGTATCTCCATGGCTGCGATACCCAGCGGACCGTGGACAGTGACGATCCAGTCCTCGCCGCGTGGGGCGACGCCCCAGTCCACACGTTCCAGGTCGAGGTCCAGCCCGATCTCACGGAGCTTCTCTTCGAGCAGAAGGGTGGGATCTGGAAATGGCGTGCCCGCAATGACCAGGACGTCCCCGTTGCTCCCCATGAATGGACCACCCACGTCGAATCCGAAGCCGCCGAGATGATCGATGTCCGATCTCGCCCACTTGACACCATCCGAGGAGAACCATGCGCGCAACGACCCGTCCGGGGTCCCGGTCTCCACGGCGACGAGCCCGAATGGCGTCGAGGCGACGCTGGAGATCAACCCATCGGTCGGGATCCGAGGGCCGAGGTCTGACCAGTTCGACCCGTCGACTGAGGAGTAGGCCCGGTAGCCCGCGGGTCTCCCGTTCTGGTTGATCTCC
>JASFVB010000085.1:0-10284 GCA_050050035.1 Acidimicrobiia bacterium
GTCGGCTGGCCACGGCCGGACCCTTGGTGCGCAGATCGGCTTCGGCAGTGATGACTCTCGGAGGCGCAGCCATCCTCACACTTGGTTTGCTGTGAGCCGCATCTCCCGATCGGGTATAGCCGTCGACCTGCCCAGCGGTTGGGAAGGCGCCATAGACGGCGGAGGGTTTCCTCAACTCGCCGACGGGGCGCGCAGCCCCACGGTTCTTCACGCCGGCTCCTTCCCACTGCCAACCGAGCGGGGCTCCTTCGGCTCCGGCGCCACGGAGCTGATGAACAGTGACGACATCTTCATCGCGTTGTTCGAGTACGGGCCGGACAGCGTTGGCACGCCGTTGTTCGCCGCACAAGGAATGCCGCGGTCTCTGGGGCCGGCGGACTTCGATCGCGATGCCCTCCAACACGCTCTGCCCGGTCAGAGTGGTGTGCAGCGATTCTTCACCGAGGCTGGTAGGGCCTTCTGCGTCTACGTGGTCATCGGATCTCACATCGACCGGTCTGAGTTGGCTGAGCGCGTCAACCACGTCCTGGGGACGATCGAGATCACATGAGAATCTGGGCATCCACCACGGCGATCCTGGTGCTTGCGGCGTTCGTCGCCTTCTTCGCTGTCCCCGAGGCCGAAGCCATCACTCTCAGCGGCTACTTCACCGACGACGACGGGGATCTGTTCGAGAACGACATCGACGCACTCGCCTTCGCCGACATCACCCGTGGGTGCAATCCCCCATCCAACACACACTTCTGTCCCTCGGTCGAGGTCGACCGAGGGGTGATGGCGGCATTCATCCGACGAGCGTTGGACCTGCCATCCACGGGGACCGACTACTTCGGCGACGACAACGGCTCCACGTTCGAAGGGGATATCAACGCCATCGCCGCGGCCGGGATCACTCTGGGCTGCAATCCTCCGGCCAACACCCGCTATTGCCCTGACGCCAGGGTCTATCGCGGTGCCATGGCGGCCTTCCTGCGAAGAGCGCTGAGTCTTCCCGCGTCGGGCACCGACTACTTCAGCGACGACAACGATTCCATATTCGAGGCCGACATCAACGCCATCGCCGCGGCCGGGATCACTGTCGGCTGCAATCCGCCAGCCAACACCCGTTTCTGTCCCGGCGACACCGTCAAGAGGGCCAACATGGCGGCCTTCCTGACGAGGGCGCTGGACCTCCCGACACCGATACTCGAGATACCGATGGGCCGGCACTCTGCCTTCACATGCACCAAGGACGGGGAACGATGCTCCCTGACCGTGGACCTCTCGGCCGGTCGCGTCTACCGGGTTCAGGAGGGAGTGTTCCAGGTGACTCCGGCGACGTCCGAGGAGACTGCCGACTTCAACCAGTCGAACACCACATTCAGCATGACCCTCAACGGGTCGACCGTCTCGCTGACGGAGTTGGCACAGTTCAGCGGTGGCGGCGTCATGTCCCGACGGTGGCGACGCGACATGTCCTTCAGCGCGGGAACACACACTCTCGTCGGGACGTGGCGCTGGGACGGCACCGTCATCCAGAGGAACACTCTGACTATCCGCGCCTCGAGTTAGCCGACCGAGATCAGGGACCGATCGGCCGTGTTGAGCGTCTCCACACCGTCTTGGGTGCACACGACTATGTCCTCGATCCTCACACCGAGTCGGCCCGGCAGATAGACCCCGGGCTCGACGGAGAAGGCCATACCCGGCCGAAGAGGCATCTCGTTGCCCTCGACGATGTAGGGGTGCTCGTGTACCTCCAAGCCGATGCCGTGACCGGTTCGATGGATGAAGTGCTCACCCAGCCCAGCCTCCTCCACTACCGCTCGGGCCGCTCGATCGACCTCCTGACACTCCGTACCCGGCGACACGACGGCTCGACCGGCCTCGTTGGCTTCCATCACCACTTCATGCGTCTCCTTCTGGCGCGGAGTCGGGTCGCCGACGACGAAGGCCCGGGTCGAGTCGGAGTGGTAGCCGCTCCATCGTCCCCCGTAATCACAAACGACGAGGTCGCCCGGCTCGATCACGCGGTTGCCCGGATGATGATGCGGCGAGGCGCCATTGGGCCCCGATGCCACGATCGTGAACTCCGCGGAATCGTGCCCTTCCTCGACGGTGAGCCGAGCCAGATCGCGAGCAACCTCGCTCTCGGTTCGGCCCGAGAAAGAGACTTCGCGGGGGATTCGTGCCATCACCCGGTCGACGCCATGGGCAGCCTGGCGGAGCAGGTCCACCTCATCTGCGTCCTTCTCGATTCGGAGCTTGCTCGTGATCGGCGACACGGGGATCCATGACGCGCCGGCCCATCTCTCCTGAAACCCGATCAGAAAGACCGACCACATGTGGTTGCCCACGGCCACCCGGCTCGGATCGGCGACGATCGATGTCGCCAGGGCGATTGGGTCCTCCAACTCGCCCCAGGGCCTGAGGTCGAAAGGACCGGGGACAACACGTGGAGCTTCGAGCTCGGGGACGAGCAGGACAGGATCGCCGGATGGCCTGATCACCAACGCGGTGAGACGCTCCGACTCCATGGCCTCGTATCCGGTGAGATACGGGAGGTCTGCGCCGACCGACAACACGACCACGTCGACCTCACTCGATTGCATGAGGTCCTGTATCCGGCTGATGCGACCGGCGTGGTCGAATGGCACCCGCCGAACCTACCCGGATCCCGGGCCCACACCCGCCGCCCACTCGATGGCATTCGTGAGGAGTGTGACGACGAGGGGCTCGGAGTAGCTCTCGCCGGTGTGCCCGAATCCGATGTAGACCGATCGTCCGCCGTCGTATTCGTGTGCCCACGCGATGGGGTGGTTCTCACCCATGCCACCACCCTCGTAGCTGGTCTCGTCGAGAGTCATCAGGATCGTCACGTCGGCCTCGGGTACCGACCTGAAGTCGTACCACTCGTCGAAACGCCGGAAGTCCACCGGCAAGCCTCGCACGACCGGGTGCTCCGAATCGACCACGCGGACACTCGCCTGCTGAGGTTCGGGGTGACCGTCGAAATAGGCCCCCACCAGGCCTCCGTACCAAGGCCATTCGTATTCGGTGTCGGCCGCTGCGTGAATCCCGACGAATCCGTGCCCGGCCGTGATGTGACTCTCCATCGCGGCTTGCTGACCGGCGTCGAGCACGTCACGGGTGGTGTTCATGAAGACGATCACACCGAATTCCGCCAGACCTGAACCAGTGAACACCGATGGGTCCTCGGTGGCCACGACCGAGAAGCCCCTCTCTTCACCTATTTCGGTGAGTGCCGCGATCCCATTCGGAATCGAGTCGTGGCGAAACCCGGCCGTTCGGTGAAAGACCAGGATCGCCGGCTCCGCCCCGGCCAGAGTGGTCGAGGTCGTGGTGAGCGTTTCGGCCACCGTGGTGGTCGTCGTCTGCGTCGTCGAGGTAGTCGCCGGCAGGGAACCGGAGTCACCGGCGCTACAGGCGGCCGGCGCCAGCAACGCCGCCCACACGGTGACGAAGCCGATGAGCCGTCCAGTGGGCCTCCGTTGGGCCCGCATCAATCGGACAGCTTGAGGAAGACATCGGTCTCGTCGCCTTCGCCCAGCTCGAGGGTGGGGTCGACGGCGACATAGGTGACACCACCCGATCTCTGCAGGATCGCATCCGCCTTGTTGCCGCCGACCTGTGCGGATACGTGGTCGACCAATGCCAGGGCGTCGGCCACGTAGCCGGGCAGGGCCACACGCTCTCCACTGACCTTGGCGCGGAACCCGGTCCAGAAGATCTCCAGCTGTCGCATGTTGAGAGGGGTCACCTCATGTGAAGGGTCGAGCGTCTCCTGATCCCCCCGTAGCAGGGCCGCAGCCAGCCAGGAGCGGACATCGTCGTCGACGTCATCGGGTGAGTCGAGTCTGACCGAGTGACCCCAGCTCGTCGGGCCGTAGAGCTCGAGTCTTCGAATCCGCCCATCGTCGAGCGGCTCGGGGAGGATGAACCCAACATCTGCCCACTTCCTCGCCAGCGACACCCCACCGAAGGTCATCCTGGATATGAAGGCGATGCGTGTCTTCTGCGGGTGGATCCTGAAATCACCGGCCGTCTCCAGCGCGGCGACCACGGCTTTGTAGATCGAAACAGCATGATCTGTCTTCCCGACCAGATAGTCGTCGACGGTGGTCGTCTGACATGCGTGGGCCTGATTGGTGTTGACGAAGGACCGCCCGCAGTCGGGACAGGTCCACATTGGCCGGGCGCCCGTGGAGGTCAAGTCTCGTCCAAACCTGCCGAGATGCGGTGCAGGAACACGGCCATGTGCGCCCTGGTGAGCTTGTCGGTTGGGCAGAAGTGATCGTTCACGGGCGGGTTGCACCCGGTCGTGAATCCTGTCGCACCCAGCCAGGCAATCGACTCCCGGAAAATCGAGTCGAGGGAATCGGTGAATCTGTCCAGGTCGATATCGGACTCCTCGATGGCAACGATCCCGCCCAACGCCCGGTGCACCATGGCAGCCAGCTCGCCTCGGGACACCGCCGCATCCGGACAGAACCTCGAATTCAACGGTGGGTCGCATCCCCTGGTGATGTCATGTCCCGCCAGCCACCGGACGTCCGCCTCGAACAGATGACCGACCGTGTCGGTGAAATCCGGAGCCGTCGCCGGGCCGAGGGTGTCTCCGAGCACTCGTTTCAGGAACGCGGCGATCTCGCCACGTGTCACCTGCCTGGAGGGACAGTAGAAGTACTCGGCGCAACCGCTCGTGTAGTCGTTCTCGTGCATCCAGACGATGGCATCGTGTGCGAAGTTCGCCGGCCCGACGTCGATGAATACGCGGTCTCCAGCGAGTACATCGAGGCCGACGTACACGAACTCCCAGGGCTCGGGGTTGGGGCCCTGGCTGGCCACTCCGGGCGGATACGAAGGCACGAACCCGAACCGCTTGGCGTTGTAATTGTTGTCCCTGGTCAGCCAACGGTGGGCGGCCGTCCCCTCGAACTGCCACAGCTCCCGACCGGGCAGTGTGATGTCCAGTGCGTACCCGGTGTGATGTCGTGAGGTGCCCGGTACCGAGTGGAAGGCCAACGTTGCGTTGATGGCCGAATCGGACGTGCCCAGGAGCCGCCGCTGGAAGATCGATCTCTGCGTGGCCACGGATCGATACGCAGACTTCGCCCACAATGAGTATCCAGCCGTGGCAGCCGCCGATTTCAGCTCCGCCCAGGCCTGCGCCGCCGACGGCTGCATCCGCAGTCCGTCCTTGGAGACCAGGTTGCCCTCGACGGCTGTCGGACGCATCTCGTAGCCGCGAGCAAATGCCAGGTCCCAGATTCGGGAGTCGAGCGAGGAGCTCCCGGTTATCACACCCGGCTCCCCTGGAGGGTTCAGGCCCGGCAACTCCTCGAAGGCGACGTCAACGAGCGCCTTGAATTGCTCTCCTGTGAACTGTGGGAAGTCGGCCGGCCGGGCCTCTGCGATCGGCGTGCCGGTGACCAACAGGAGACCAACCACCAGGGCCGCCACCCGCCGCATGCCTAACCCCGCCGCGGTCCGATCTCGAGTGGGACCGCAGTGGCCGCATGGGCACCGTTTGTCGGCGTGGGCTGCAATCCCTTCGCCTGCACGGACGGAACCGCCGCACGGCTCTCCTTGGCGTGGTAGCTGGATCTCACCAACGGCCCCGACTCGACATGAGGTATGCCCATCCCCTCGCCAAACCTCTTGTATTCGGCGAACTCCTCGGGATGCACATAGCGGTGTATCGGACGATGTCGTGCAGTGGGTCGCAGGTATTGGCCGATGGTGATGATGTCGATCCCGACCGCGCGCATGTCGGCCAACGTGGCCAACACCTCCTCCTTGGTCTCACCCATGCCGACGATGAGACCTGACTTGTTGAGACCATCCGGGCTCATCTGCTTCGCTCGCCACAGAAGAGCGAGCGAGCGGCCGTAGTTGGCAGATGTGCGGATATCGCGCTGAAGTCGCAGCACCGTCTCCGTGTTGTGGTTGAGCACCTCGGGACGGGCATCCATGACGGTCTGCAATGCCTGACGATCGCCTTTGAAGTCAGGGATCAAGACCTCGATCTCCGTGCCGGGTGAGCGTCTTCGCGACTCGGTGATGGTCTGGGCGAATATGCCGGCTCCCCCATCGCCCAGATCGTCGCGATTCACCGATGTGATGACTGCGTGCTCGAGACGCATCGCCTCGATCGCCTCGGCAGCGCGGAAAGGCTCGAAGACGTCGAACTCGGTGGGCTTGCCGGTGTTGACGTTGCAGAACGAGCACGCACGGGTGCATTTGTCGCCGAGGATCATCAGCGTCGCGGTCCCCGTCCCCCAGCACTCGTAGATGTTGGGGCAGTTGGCCTCCTCACAAACCGTGTTGAGCTGCAGCCCGCGCATGAGCTTCTTGAGCTCCAGATAGTCGGCATCCATTCGGGCGCTGACCTTCATCCAATCCGGGCGCGGCGGCTCTCCGGGAAGACGACCATCGACCAACACCGGCTCCTCGGAGCGCTTCTTCGCAGAGAACGTCCCCGACTCCAGTAGACGGTCGACCTCGAATGACGAAGTCCTGCCTTGACCACGGGCGAAAGCTGCCTTCTGAGTCTCCGAGCTCGCGTAGCCAAAGACGGTCTCGAAGTGAGGGATGAGCGCCTCGACTGCCTCCTCGAGGGACACCTTCCTCCCGACCAGCTCGGAGAGACTGGTGACCTCACGATCGGTTATCCCGCAAGGGTTCATCATCCCGAAGTAGCTCATGTCGGGATGGAGGTTGAGCGCGAAGCCGTGCATCGTCACCCGACGGGACACCCGGACCCCGATCGCGGCGACCTTGCCGCGCTCGGTCCACACTCCCGTGTAGCCCGCCTCACGCCACGCCTCGACGCCAAACTCGGCAATCGTCCTGATCAGGACCTCTTCGATCTTGCGCACGTAAGGGACGATCTGCTTCGGGTCGTCCAACCGGATGATCGGATAGCCGACCAACTGCCCGGGCCCATGGAAGGTGATGTCTCCGCCGCGATCGATGTGATGGACCTCGGCGCCTTTGTCGTGGGCCCCGGCCATCCCCACGAGCAGGTTGGAAACATCTCCATTCCGTCCGATCGTGAACACCGGCGGATGCTCGAGCAGCAGCAGGTAGTCGTCGTCGGTCCGGCCACGCACCCTCCCTTCATGGAATGCGCGCTGGAGGTCCCAAGCCTCGCCGTACGGCAGCCGGCCAAGCCAACGAGTGCGCAGCAGGGTCACGCCAACTCCTGGGACCAATCCCACGTCTCGATGTTCTCCTTGATGCGTCGCAGGAAGAGAACGGCCGTCGACCCGTCGAAGGCACGATGGTCCCAGGACAACCCCAAGTATCCGATGTGACGGATCGCGATCATGTCCTGGCCGTCCTGTGTCGTGACGACGGTTGGTCGCTTGGTGATCGTGTCGGTGGACAGGATGGCCACGTTCGGCACGTTGATGATTGGTGCCGACATGAACGACCCGAACGGACCGGGGTTGGTGATCGTGAAGGTGGATCCGGAGAGATCGTCGATACCGAGGTCGCCGGCGCGTCCCCGCTCGGCGAGCTCGGCTATCTCCCGGGCGATTCCAACGAGCCGCAGACCGTCGGCGTTGCGCACCCGGGCAACGACGAGACCTTCCTGGTTCAGGTCGATGGCGATGCCCAGGTCGACCTTCTTGTGGAATGTGGCGGTCTTGTTCTCCAGGTCGAACGAGCTGTTGACGACTGGGAAGGCCTTCAGAGCATCGATGGTGGCCCTGGAGATGAACGGGAGGTAGGTGAGCGAGAAGCCCTCGTCGGCCTTGAACCCGGCCTTGTGACCCTGACGGACACGCTCCACCCGCTCGAAGTCGACCTCGACCGACGTCCAGACGTGAGCTGCTGTCTGCTTCGCCTTGAGGTTGTTCTCGGCCACACGGACTCTCATGCGGGAGAGCTCGACCACTTCGCTCCCGGTGTCGACCGGAGGCGCCGTCTTCTTCTCCGGCTCCGCCGCAGGCGTCTTCACGGGCTCGGGTGCAGACGTCGGCTTGGCCGGCTCCGCGGCGGCCGGTGCCGGCTGTGCGGGTGCCGGCGACGGCGGGGCTTCCGCCATGTGCGCTTCCACGTCCTTGCGGGTGACGCGTCCTCCCCGCCCGGTGCCGGAGATCTGGGAGACATCGAGGTTGTGCTCCCGGATGAGCTTGCGAACGACTGGGGACAGCAGCTGTGGCTGCTTGTCGGCCGGGGACGGCTCGGCGAAGAAGTCCTCGACGTCCTGGTCGGTCAACTCCGCGGCATCACCTGCTTGAAAGCCCGTGTCCGGCCCGGCGAGGGTCTCCGAAGCCGGATGCAGCTCGGCGGCCACCTCGGCCTCCAGTGGCTCCTCGGGAGACGGCTCCTCGGGAGACGGCTCCTCGGGAGACCGCTCACTCGAAGCGGCGCCGGCACCTTCGGTGCTCTCGCCGGCATCACCGATGACGACGAGCTCCACTCCGACGGCAACCGTCTCACCCTCCGGGATAAGGATGTCGAGGATCGTCCCCGACACCGGTGAGGGAACCTCCGTGTCGACCTTGTCCGTCGAGATCTCGACCAGGACCTCGTCCTCGGTGATCGAGTCGCCGACCTGCTTGGCCCACCTCAGGATGGTCCCTTCGGTGACCGTCTCACCTAGTTGTGGCATGGATACCGTGGTGGCCAAAACTCCTCCTAGTGCCTCAGTGGAGGCTTCTGCCTGCCGCCGACATCAGTGTCTCACCGATCGCCTCGGACAACGTCGGATGGGCGTGGATGAATGCCGCTGCCTCGTCGGGCAGTGCCTCCCAACCCACTGCGTACATCAACTCGTGGATCATCTCGCCTGCCTGGGGGCCCACGACCGAGGCGCCGACGACCGGGCCGTCCTTGATCGACACCACCTTGGCCTCACCCTGGTTCTGCCCGATGATGATGGCACGTCCGATCCCGTTGAAGGCGTGCTTGGTTGTCTCGACATCGAGCCCTCGCTCGGCTGCCTGGGCTGCCGTGATGCCCACCTCCGCCACCTCCGGATGGGTGTAGGTGACCCGAGGGATGGCGTCATAGTTGACAGGCTGCACGGTGCCTGTGGCGATATGAGTCACGGCCGAGATCGCCTCGGCAAACCCGACGTGCGCCAGCTGCGGCGACCCGGCGACGATATCACCCACGGCGTAGAGGCCGGGCTCGGCGGTCTCCATGGTGTCGGGGCTCACCTGCACGAACCCGCGGTCGAGAACCGCCTTCGTGTTGTCGAGACCCACGCCCTCGGTGTTGGGCCCTCTGCCCACCGCCACGAGCACGACATCGACCTCGACAGCGTCACCACCGGCGCTGACCACCACCGAGTCGCCGATCCGGGGCGGTTCCACACTCACTCCGATGTGGAACTTGACTCCGCGTCTCTGAAGTTGACGCTGCAACACCTTGGCGATCGCGGCATCGGTGCCGGGGACTATCTGATCCATCATCTCGAACACATGCACCTCGGTGCCGACGTCGACCAGGAAGGAGGCGAACTCGCAACCGATGACGCCACCGCCGATTATCGCCACTCTCGGTGGCTGTTGCTCCCAGTCGAGAGCGTGATCTGACGTGACGACCTTGTTCCCGTCTATCTCGTAGCCGGGGATCGAGCTGGCGTGCGAGCCGGTGGCGAGGATCGTCTTCGACGCATCGATGGTGCGCGGCCCGTCATCCGTTTCGACGTCGATGCGCCCGGACCCGGCGAGTCGGCCAAAACCGGTGACGACTTCCACTCCCCTGCTCTTGAGCAACCCGCCGAGACCGCGTACGAGCCCTTCGACCGTTTGGTTCTTACGAGACAACGCGGCCTGCCAGTCCAACTCGGGCTGACTCGCCACGACTCCGAACTCGGCTGCGTGCAGCACGGTCGAGTAGACCTCCGCGATGTGGAGCCATTGCTTCGCCGGGATACAGCCCCTGATGAGGCATGTGCCACCGGGTCGCTCCTTTTCGACGAGCGTGACGTCGAGCCCGTAGTTGTGGGCGAACAGCGCCGCGGCGTAGCCGCCGGGACCGCCGCCGACAATCGCAATGTCCGTCAAACCGACCTCTCCTGTTCGGGCGGGGTGAGCCTAGATAGGTGTTTGTCTATCACAAGGTGGCGGCGTCCGACAGCTACGCCAGGAGTCTCTCCGTTGATTGACGCCGCCTGAGCCCATAGACCAACACCCGACTATTGACGCTCCCAATTAGCCTCGCCGACGATGCAAACCCGTCTGCTGCTCATCGCCTCGGCCCTCCTGGCGGCGATCATCCTGATCGCCGGTGGGATCTGGATCGTGCGTCTCCTGTCGTGAC
>JASFVB010000086.1:0-10232 GCA_050050035.1 Acidimicrobiia bacterium
GAACATGTTCCGATAGATCGAAAGCATCAGAAGGACCGGGTATCGGGTATCGGGTATTGGGAAAGGCGTAGGACGATGGGCGGCCGGGTCACGGCATTATCCCCATGCTCCGTACGCAATACCCAAAACCGGGAGGCGAATGGAGGTCCTAGAGGACTTCAACTGAGCCTCCCGCATCTTCGATCTTCTTCTTGGCTGCGGCGCTGAAGGCATGGGCTTTGACGGTCAGCTTCTTGCCGAGGTCACCCTCGGCCAGGACCTTCACACGTCCGCGGCGCCGGATCATTCCCCGCTCACGCAGCTTGTCCGGCGTCACTTCCGACCCGGCGCGGAAGGTCGCCAACGTCCCGACATTCACGATGGCGAACTCCTCCTTGTTCGGGTTGTTGAAACCCCTGAGCTTGGGAATCCGCATCGAGATCGGCGTCTGACCGCCCTCGAACCCGGGACGCAAGCTGCTCCGGGCCTTCAAGCCCTTGGTGCCACGCCCGGCTGTCTTGCCGCGCCGACCACCCTCGCCGCGGCCAACACGAATCGCCTTCTTCTTCGATCCGGGAGCCGGCGCCAGGTTGTGCAGTTTCAGTTGTTCGTTGTTCTCACTCATAAATGAATCCTCGTACCTGATACTTGGTGCTCAGTACCTGGTGCCAAACGTCATGATTCCTCGATCTCGACCAAGTGGCTCACCTTGTCGAGCATCCCACGCAAGCTCGCCGAGTCGACCTGGCTGACGGTTTGATGGATCCGCTTCAGACCCAAGCCCTCCACTGTGGCACGCGTCTTCGGCTTCTCCCCGATGATGCTCTTGCGCAACGTGATGTTGACCGTCTTCGTCTTCTTGGTGGCCATGATCTACCTACTTGTTCTCCGGTGCGGCTCGCAGCGATTCGGTCGTGTTGTAAGCCGCGAGAAGACCAGGGGGCGTGATGTCCTCGGCCTTCTTCCCCCGCAGTCGGGCCACCTCGTCCGGACGACGCTGACCCAGCAGCCCGTCCATCGTCGCTTTGGCCACATTGAGATGGGTAGGAGAACCGAGTGACTTCGCCAGGGCATCCTTGATGCCGGCTGCCTCCAGGATCTGTCGGACCGCACCACCTGCGATGACACCGGTACCGGGAGCGGCGGGCTTGATCAGGACACGAGCTGCGTCATGGGTTCCGACGATCTGGTGGACGATCGTCTGACCGGCCATCGGTATGACCTGCAGACTTCGCCGAGCCTGCTCCATCCCCTTCTGGATGGCGGCAGGAACCTCCTTGGCCTTGCCATAGCCGATGCTCACCTTGCCGTTGCCGTCGCCCACGACGACGAGGGCAGTGAAGCTGAACCGACGCCCACCCTTCACGACTTTGGCGACGCGATTGATCTGGATGACACGTTCGTCGTACTGGCTTTGCTCCGAGCCGGGGCGGTTTTGTCTGGCCATGGTCTAGAACTCCAATCCGGCTTCTCTGGCGGCATCGGCTAGAGCCTTCAGCCGTCCGTGGTACTTGTAGCCGCCGCGATCGAATACGACCGTCTTCACGCCGGCGTCCTTGGCCCGATCGGCAACGAGAGTGCCGACCCTGGCTGCCGTGGCGACATTGAGACGCTCTCCCCTGAGATCGGCCTCCTGCGAAGAAGCTGCAGCGACAGTGCGGCCATCGAGATCATCGATGACCTGGGCGTAGATATACCGATTGCTCCGATAGACGGCCAGCCTGGGGCGGTCCGCCGTGCCACGCAGGTTCTTGCGGACACGGGCCCGGCGGCGATCCCGGGCCTCTGCGCGGGTTCCCCTCATCACTTCCCTGCCTTTCCGGCCTTGCGTCTCACGTACTCACCCACGTAGCGAATCCCCTTGCCCTTGTACGGCTCAGGGGGCCGGATCTTGCGGATGTTCGCCGCCACCTGGCCGACCTTCTCCTTGTCGATTCCCGACACGACGATCTTGTTCTGGTCCGGAACATCAAACGTGATCCCTTCAGGTGCCTCGACCAGGACGGGATGGCTGAAACCGACCAGCAACTCGACGTTCTTGCCCTTCAGGGTGGCGCGATAGCCGACACCGTGTATCTCGAGCTCCTTGACGAAACCATCGGTGACACCGACGACCATGTTGTTGAGCAGGGCCCGACTGAGACCGTGCAGGGCGCGCGACTCACGGCTGTCGTCGGGACGGGAGAGTGTGACGAAGTCCCCGTCCACGTCGAAGGAGATTCGCTCGTGGAAGGTGCGTCGAAGCTCTCCTTTGGAGCCCTTCACCTTCACAGCGCTGCCTTCGATCTGAATGTCGACGCCACTGGGAATGTCAACCGGTTTGTTGCCAACGCGACTCATCACCAGACCTCACACACGATCTCACCGCCGAGACGCCGTTTGCGCGCCTCCCGGTCGGCCATCAAGCCTTTGCTCGTTGAAACGACGGCGACACCGAGCCCGCCCTGAACGCGAGGCAGCTCGCGAGCACCGCGGTACACACGGTGACCGGGACGGGACACACGCTTGATGCCCTCGATTACGGGACGTCGCCGCTCGGCGTAGCGCAGCACCAACTCGAGCTCGCTTCGGTGCCCGTTGCCGTTGACCTCGTATCGATCGACAAAACCCTCGTCGACCAGGATCTGAGCGATGTTGACCTTCAACTTCGACGACGGCATGGCAACACGCTCGTGACCCACCGCAACCGCGTTGCGGATACGAGTCAGCATGTCGGCGATTGGATCTGTAACGACTGTCACCAGGAAGCCTTTCTGACACCGGGAAGCTCACCACGGCTGGCCAGCTCTCGAACACAAATGCGGCACATGCCGAAGTCACGCAGGTAGGCGCGGGGTCGCCCGCAACGCTTGCAGCGGTTGTAGCCGCGAACCTTGAACTTCGGTTTCCGATTCGCCTTGGCGATCATTGATTTCTTAGCCATAACTTCTCTCCTCAGACGCTCGCTTCAACGCGGCGGAACGGGAACCCGAAGGCATCCAGGAGCGCCTTGGCCGCCTCGTCGTCGTCAGCGGTGGTGACGATGGTGATGTTCATGCCCCGTGTCTCGGTGACCGAGTCGAAGTCGATCTCGGGGAAGATCAGCTGCTCCGAAGCTCCCACGCTGTAGTTGCCGTGACCATCGAAGGCGCGAGGGTTCAGGCCACGAAAGTCGCGCACCCGGGGAATGGCAATGGAGATGAGCCGGTCGAAGAACTCCCACATCCGGGGGCCTCGCAGCGTCACGGAGACTCCGATAGGCATTCCCTCACGAACCTTGAAGTTGGCGATCGACTTGCGCGATTTGTTGACCCTCGGCTTCTGACCGGCGATCAGACCGAGCTCGTCGAGAGCCTCGTCGACGGCCTTCTTGTTCTGGACGGCCTCACCCAACCCCATGTTGAGGACGATCTTCGACAGCGTCGGGACCTGCATGTGGTTCTTCAGCCCGAGCTGATCCTTCAGCGCGGCGTGGATTTCGGTGTCGTACTTGACCTTCAAACGCGGTTTGGTGCTCACAGGTCACCTCCGCATTTGACGCAGACGCGTCTCTTTTTGCCATCGTCGTCGAATCGGTGCCCGATTCGCGTGGGACCACATTTCGAGCAGACGATCATCACGTTGGATGCGTCGATGGGCATGTCCTTGTCGATGATCCCGCCCTGCATGGTCGCCCCGGTCGGCTTGGTGTGCCGTTTGGCGGTGTTGACACCTTCGACCTGGACTCTGTTCTTGTCGGTGTGGACCCGTGTGATCGTCGACTCCTTGCCGGTGTCCTTCCCGGAGATGACCATCACGGTGTCACCCTTCTTCAGTTTCACGAGCAAACCTCCTGACGCAGGTACCAGGTACCGAGTACCAGGTACCGAGTACTGCGAGCCAAGCGAGCCATCACAACACCTCGGGGGCCAGGGAGACGATTCGCATGAATCGCTCGTCGCGAAGCTCTCGTGCTACCGGGCCGAAGATGCGGGTACCTCGTGGCTGACGGCTGGTGTCGATGATCACGCAGGCGTTGTCGTCGAATCGGATGTAGCTGCCGTCGGTGCGACGCGACTCCTTCTTGGTGCGCACGACGACCGCTCGCACGATCTCGCCCTTCTTGACCGACCCGCCCGGCGTGGCATCCTTGACGGTGCCGACGATCATGTCTCCGACCCCGGCATAGCGGCGCGACGACCCACCCAGCACGCGAATGCAGAGCAGCTCGCGGGCACCGGTGTTGTCGGCCACCTTGAGACGGGATTCCTGCTGGATCATCGGGCGCGCTCCACGACCTCGACGACACGCCATCTCTTCTGCTTGGACAGTGGCCGTGTCTCCATGATCCTCACGGTGTCGCCAACGTGTGCGTCGTTGGCCTCGTCGTGGGCGTGGAACTTGGCCATACGCCGCACGACCTTGTCGTAGCGGGGGTGAGCCGACGACGCAGGGACTTCAACGGTCACCGTCTTGTCGCGACTGTCAGAGACGACAACTCCAACTCGCACCTTGCGATTGCTCCTGATTGTGTCGTCGGCCATCAGGCACTCTCCTTGACATCTCGAGCAGAAGCGCCGGCTTCTGCACGCTCACGCATCACGGTGCGGATACGGGCTATCTCTTTCTTCACTTCCTTGAGCCGTGCCGTGTTGTCGAGTTGGTTCGTCGCGACCTGGAAGCGGAGATTGAATCTCTCCTCCTTGGCTTCGGTCAGCGCCTCCGCCAGCTCCTGGTCGGTCATCTCACGAAGCTCCGCCGCGGTCATATGTCCTCCCTCGTGATGATGCGGGTCCGAATGGGCAGCTTGTGCCCGGCCTTGCGCATGGCCTCACGTGCCATCTCATCGGAAACACCGGCCAGCTCGAACATCACGCGGCCCGGCTTCACCACCGACACCCAGAACTCGGGGTTTCCCTTTCCCGAGCCCATACGGGTCTCGGCGGGCTTCATCGTCACGGGTTTGTCAGGGAAGATCGTTATCCATACCTTCCCGCCACGTTTGACGGCTCGGGTGATGGCCACGCGAGCAGCCTCGATCTGACGGGCCGTGATCCAACCCGGCTCGAGGGCCTGTAACCCGTACTCGCCGAAATGGACCTCGGTTCCGCCTTTGGCCACACCGGACATGCGCCCGCGGTGCACCTTGCGGTGCTTGGTCCGCTTCGGCATCAACATCGCGGGCCTCGCTGTGCTCGGCCGTACTGAGTACCTGGTACCTGGTACTTGAAACCGGTTGGAGTTCTCATTCCTCCTCCGACTTCGTCTCGGCCTCGGGAGCAGGAGCATCAGCCGCTGGAGTGGCAGTTTCAGAAACGGCCTCGGCACCTTCCGGTGCCGACTCTTCGGCCTGCGCACCAGTAGAAGAAGCCTTGGCTTCTTCTACGCCTTCGGCTTCAGCCGAAGGCGCGGCGTCTTCCCGAGCACTCTCGTACTGGACCTGAGCCTCGGCCGCCGTGGGACGACGTCCGCCACCTGCTTCGATGAGACGACGACCGCCTTCCTCCTTGCCCGTCTCCACGACGGGGCGCTTGCCTCCACCCGCCTCGATCAGACGTGGCTTGGTGTCGACGCCTGCGGCCTCCTCGGCGCGAGACTTGAGACTCTTCTGGGTACGACGCGCCGGACCGCCTGTAGCCAAATCGGCTTCTGCGGCGATCCTGTCACCGGAAACCGGCCCACTCCTGACGACTTCGCCTCTGTATACCCATACCTTGACACCTATCGCCCCAACCGTGGTCCTGGCGGTCGCCGTGCCGAAGTCGATGTCGGCGCGCAACGTGTGCAAGGGGACACGACCCTCTCGATACCACTCTCGACGGCCCATGTCGGCACCGCCGAGACGGCCCTTGCACTCGACGCGCACTCCCTCGGCACCGGCCTTCAATGCCGACGCGACAGCACGCTTCATCGCGCGTCGGAAGGCGATCCTGTTCTCGAGCTGGTCGGCGATCCCACGAGCCAGCAGGGCTGCGTCCAGATCGGGATCCTTGACCTCGTTGATGTTCAGCTTCACACGGCCGTCGGTCATCTTCTCGAGGCCATCACGGAGACGCTCGGCCTCCGACCCCTTCCTCCCGATCACCACACCCGGCCGAGCAGTGTGGATGTCGACGATCAGACGGTCTCTCGTCCGCTCGATATCGATGCGAGACACGGCGCCACGGACCAGCTCGCTGCGCAGCCACTCCCGGATCTTCCAATCCTCATTGACGAAGTCGACGTAGTCCTTCGTGGAGAACCACTTCGACTTCCAGTCGGTTGCGACACCCAGCCGGAATGAATAGGGGTGTGTCTTCTGGCCCATCAGCTGACCTCCTCATTCATGTCCAAAGCATTGATCTCCGACACCACGATCGTTATGTGGCTGGTCCTCTTGTCGATGCGCGTGGCACGGCCGCGCGCCCGCGGCCGGTATCGGCGCAAAGTCGGCCCTTCGTCGGCAAACGCCTCTGCCACGACGAGCTCCTCGGCGTCGAGGGCGTGGTTGTGCTCGGCGTTGGCGACAGCCGAGCGAAGTGTCTTGGCTATTGGCGTGGAAGCGGCCCGATTGGTCAGACGGAGAACGTGTTCGGCCTCCTCGACCGGGAGCCCGCGGACCAAATCGAGCACACGGCGCACCTTGTACGGGGACTGTCTCACGAAGCGGTTGCTAGCTCTGACCTTCATTGCCTCACCGCCGCCCTCTCAGCATGCCCGCGGAACGTGCGGGTGGGCGCGAACTCCCCGAGCTTGTGACCAACCATCGACTCCGTGATGTACACGGGCACGTGCTTGCGACCGTCGTGGACCGCGATCGTGTGGCCGATCATCTCGGGGATGATCGTGGAGCGTCGTGACCACGTTCTGATCACGCGCTTCTGTCCAGTGCGATTCAGCTCATCGACCTTGTTGGCGATGTGCTCATCGACGAACGGGCCCTTCTTCAGGGAACGACTCATCAGCGTCTGCCTTTCTTGGTGCGGCGGCGCACCACAGCAGAAGCGCAGCTTCTGCCACGCGCCGTGTGAGTACGAATGGTGTTGCTCATCGTCGACCCTTCTTGGTACGGCGGCGCACGATGTATTTGTCCGACTGTTTCTTCTTGGAGCGGGTACGCGCCTCCGGCTTGCCCCAGGGGCTGACGGGGTGACGGCCACCCGACGATTTGCCCTCACCGCCACCGAGTGGATGGTCGACGGGGTTCATTGCCACACCACGTGTCTGGGGGCGCACACCCTTCCAGCGGTTCCTGCCGGCCTTGCCCAACTTGACCAGCTCGGCCTCGGTATTGCCTACTTGACCGACAGTCGCCCGGCAGTCGAGTGGCACCTGACGCATCTCCCCCGATGGGAGACGGAGAAGGGCGAGATCACCCTCCTTGGACATCAGCTGAACGGCAGATCCTGCAGAGCGCGCCAGCTTGGCCCCACCGCCCGGACGCATCTCGATGGCGTGCACCATGGTTCCCGCCGGGACATTCCGGAGTGGAAGGGCGTTTCCGGGCCTGATCTCCGCCCCCGATCCAGACTCGAGTCGGTCCTCGACTTTCACACCGACGGGAGCGAGTATGTATCGCTTCTCCCCATCGGCGTAGTGGAGAAGGGCGATCCGAGCATTGCGGTTCGGGTCGTATTGGATCGACGCCACCCGTGCAGGAACTCCGTCCTTGTCACGTTTGAAGTCGACGATGCGATAGCGCTGCTTGTGGCCACCTCCACGATGGCGCGAGGTCATCCGGCCATCGGTGTTACGGCCACCCGTCTTGGACTTCTTCGCTATCAGCGACTTCTCCGGCTTGGAGTCCGTGATCTCGGCGAAGTCCGAGACCGTCTGGAAGCGTCGTCCTGGCGATGTGGGCTTTCTCTTCTTTATTGCCATCTCAGACTCCGAACAGATCTATCGAATCGCCCGCGGCCAGCGTGACAATGGCTCGCTTGACGTCCTTGCGCTTGCCCAGCTTGTAGCCGGTGCGCTTGGTCTTCCCCTTGCGGTTCATCGTGTTGACGCGAACGACCTTGACCCCAAAAACGGCTTCGATGGCATCCCGGATCTCCTCCTTGTTGGAGCGGGGGTCAACCTCGAATGTGTAGGTGTTGTTGTGCTCGATGAGGTCGTAGGACTTCTCCGAGACAACCGGCGCGAGGATGATGTCATGAGCCGTCCTCATTCCTCATCACCTTCCTTGACGAAGTCCTCGTCGGTGACGTCGTATGTGCTGTGCCGACCCACCGACCCGACGGTGTGGGAGGTGAACACGACCTGGTCGGACCAGAGAACGTCGTAGGCGGTCAAGTGTCCGGGCTCCACGAGGCGAACCTCGGTGAGATTGCGGAAGGACTTGCCGGCGGAGCCGTCGAGCTGGGTGAGAACGACGAGCGTCTTGCCGGCGGCCTCCATCGCATCGAGGAGGCTCACTGCCTGCTTGGTCTTGGGAGTGGCCCAGTCGATGTCGTCGACCACCTTGACCGCTGACTCGGATGCGCGAGCCGACAGCGCGCTGCGCAGGGCGAGACGTTTCATCTTCTTCGGCGTCCGCTGGCGGTAGCTGCGGGGATGGGGCCCATGCGCCACGCCACCACCGACCCACTGTGGGGAGCGAATCGATCCGTGGCGGGCGCGTCCGAGACCCTTCTGGCGCCACGGCTTGCGTCCACCACCACGCACTTCGCCACGTGTCTTGGTGGCTGCGTTGCCTCCACGGGCGGCAGCGAGTTGAGCGGTGACAACCTGATGGAGCACGTCCATGTTGGGCTCGATTCCGAAGACCTCGGCGTCGAGCTTGATGTCTCCGCCGGGCGACCCGTCGGCCTTGTAGAGGGGGGCTTTGATATCAGCCATGGGTCTTCACCGCCTCCCTGACCAAGACGACCGATCCCTTCGGTCCGGGCACCGATCCGTTGAGCAACAGAAGACCTCTCTCGGTGTCGATGGCGGCCACCTCGAGATTGAGCGTCGTGACTTTCTCGCCTCCCATGCGACCGGCCATACGCATGCCCTTGAAGACACGAGCAGGCGTCGCACAGGCGCCGATGGATCCCGGAGCACGGTGTTTCTTGTGGTTTCCGTGCGAGGCTCCCTGGCCCTTGAAGTTGTGACGCTTCATCACTCCGCTGAAGCCCTTGCCCTTGGAGACGCCACTCACGTCGGCCTTGGTGCCGATCTCGAACATCTCCTCCACTTTGATCTCCTGGCCGACCTCGAACTCGGCCGGGTCCTCCACCTTGACCTCGATCAGGTGCGCACCGGGCGCGACACCCGCCTTGGCGTAGTGACCATTCATCGGCTTGTTGGCCTGTGTGGCGTCGCCGTACGAGATCTGGACGGCGTTGTAGCCGTCGTTCTTGATCGTCTTGACCTGGACGACTCGAATCGGCCCGGCCTTGACGACGGTCACCGGGATCGCCCGTGCCTCGTCGTCGAAGATCTGGGTCATACCGAGTTTGGTCCCGAGAATCGCGTTGAGCGAGCCCATTACGCGACCCCCCCGGCAACTGGTACCTGGTACTTGGTACTTGGTATGTACTCAGTACCTGGTACCAGGTACCCAGTACTGAGCGTTTGTCGCAGACAAACGCTCATAGCTTGATCTCCACTTCCACACCTGCCGGCAGCTCCAGACGCATCAACGAGTCGACCGTCTTCGGGGTCGGCTCGAGAATGTCGATGAGACGTTTGTGGATCCGCATCTCGAAGTGCTCACGGCCCGTCTTGTGGACGTGAGGGCCACGGATCACGCAGTAACGGTGGATCTCGGTGGGGAGTGGCACCGGGCCCTTGATCTTGGCCTGGGTGCGCAACACCGTCTCGGTGATCTTCTTCGAGGACTCGTCGACCACGTTGTGGTCGTAGGCCTTGAGCCGTATGCGGATCTTCTGGTCGGCCATTATTTGTTGATCTTTGTGACTCGTCCGGCTCCGACGGTCCGGCCACCCTCCCGGATAGCGAAACGTTGACCTTCGTCCAAAGCAATGGTCTGAATCAACTCCACCGTCATCTCCGTGTTGTCACCAGGCATCACCATCTGAGTCCCCTCAGGAAGAGTGATCGCCCCAGTCACATCAGTCGTCCGGAAATAAAACTGAGGCCGATACCCAGGGAAAAACGGGTTATGCCGACCACCCTCCTCCTTGGTCAACACATAAACCTGAGCCTCAAAATCAGTATGCGGAGTAATCGTCCCCGGCTTGGCCAACACCTGACCACGCTCCACCTCATCCTTACCCACACCCCGCAACAACACCCCCACATTGTCACCAGCAACACCCTGATCCAACAACTTCCGGAACATCTCAATCCCAGTCGCCACCGTCTTC
>JASFVB010000087.1:0-10195 GCA_050050035.1 Acidimicrobiia bacterium
CCGGTAATCGGTGATCACCTTGTGGTCGTGGAGTCCTTGGTACAGCTCCCCGGCGTCGGGCGTCTCGATGGCCACGAAGTTGGCCCGTCGTACCGAGTCGTCGACGACGAGTCTCCCCAGCTCTGGTGCCGAGTCGAGGAAATGCTCCTGGAGGTCGAGGGCGTGGGAGTGGATCGACTTGGTGTCCACCCCTTCAGACTCGAGCCATTCCAGGACGGCGTTCATCCGGTACACCCCCGAAACGTCGAAGGTGGCGCCGGCAAACCGCGAGCCGTTCTCGGCATAGGAGACCGAGGTGACACCCGTCTCGAGCTGACCAAACCCGGCGTACCAGCCGGTGTCCACCGGGCGTGGCCCGTATCCGGGTGGACAGTGCATGAAGCAGACACCCTCACCCGACATGGCGTACTTGTATCCACCGGCGATGAAGAACACCCGGTCGGCGATGGTGGTGATGTCGACCGGCATGGCCATGAAGGCGTGGTACCCGTCGATGACGAAGAAGGGCCGCTCGTCGGGTAGCTCGGCGACGATCCGTTCCATGTCGGGGACGACCCAAGCGGAGTCGTAAAACACCGCCGAGACGTAGATGAGGTCGTGTGCCGCCGAGGCGACTTCCGCGGCGAACCGCTCGGGGAACGTCTCGAAGGGTTCTGTCGGCACCCGGTCGACGACGGCGAGACCCTCCTCCTCCCACCGATGTGACTGGCGGGTGAACGAGTGGAACTCGGAGCCGGTGGAGAGAACCCGCACCGGTGGCTCGAAACAGGAGAACAGCCTGACCAGGAACTCGTGGGTGTTGGGGGCGAAGGTGATTGTGTCCCCGGAGTCGAGGCCTATCCGGGCTGCGATGCGGTCCGTCGTCTCCGGTATCACCGTCCCGAAGACGTGGTCCCACTTGTCGTCGGCCATCTCGACGGCGTCCAGCCACGCTCGCTGGTGGGCGTCGTGGGAAACGTCGGGCCAGGGATGGTGGGAGTGGGCTGCGAAGTGCAGTCGATCGGGGTCGGCGGCCCCGAACCGCGAGAAGCCCGGCTTGAGGTTCATCCGTCGAACTTGAACTGCATGGCTTCGACGATCCCCGCCGGCAACTTGGGGCGGTCGGCCCGGGGCACGAGGAAGGTCGACATGTTCAACAGGTCGGAGAAGACCCGGCTCCGCTCCGCCGACTTCTCCAGATACTTGGCGCCGGCCGACCCACCGGTCCCGACCCGTCGACCGATCATGCGGAGTGCCATCTGCGCGTGACGGTATCGCCAGGTGGTGAAGCCCTCGTCGATGTCCATCAGCGACTGGAGGAGAAGCGACGCCGTCTGGAGCGCTGGTTGGTCCCGATACAGGGTTATGAACACGGCGGCCTGGAAGGCCCGTTGACTGAGCCGCATCCGTCCCGCATCCTGCTCGAGCTGGTGCTTGTCCGGGTCGAACAACGCCTCGTACTGGTTGAGGACGACGCCGAATTCCTTGAGTTGGGCTGCCCGCTCGTCGTCGGTGAGCTTCTCGTTGGACTGGACGACCTCTCGGTCGGCCTGGATGCGGTTGTGCACGGCCTCGCGGTAGGCCTCCCAGAAGTGGAAATCCTCGTGGTCGAGAAACGGGGTGCGCTCCAGCCACCGCTCCACCAGAGCGAACAGGTTTTGCCCTTCCTCGGAGTGCTCAACGGTTTCCTTGTCGTCGGTGTCGAACCGTGCCGTGTACTCGTCACCGGCGAGGAGCAGCCGATCGCTGCGCCGCAGTCCCAGCTTGTTCTCCACGATGCGGAACTGCGCCGACTGGAACCCCGATGCGGGGAAGAGGTAGTCCCGGAAGTCGAGGAAGTCGAGTGGCGTCATCGTCTCCAGGACACCGATCATCTCGATGAGCAACCCCTGAATCTTGATGATGCGTCGCAGCCGGTGGACAGCTACGCCCATCGCCTCCTCCTCGACGGTGTCCTCCCCGAAGATGTCGAGGATCGAGTCCAGCTCCCAGATGATCTGCTTGAACCACAGCTCGTATGACTGGTGGACGATGATGAACAGCATCTCGTCGTGAACGGTCTCCCCGTGGGCGGAGGACTCGAGACGTTGCGAAGCGAGGACGTCGTCGAGCCCCAGGTAGTCGCCGTAGTAGATGCCTTCGTCGGTCACTCGGGCAAAAGTTAGTGGGTGTCAGTCATCCCTGAGGTCCGACCCTCCACACCACTGCTCTGACCGCCGCCACAGCTCAGCAGCCAACTCGTTGTCCAGGGCCACGTCAGAAGGCTCACGTTCTCGTTTCCGCGAGTAATAGAGACCGGATTGATCCCCAACATCGTCGGATGTGGCGCACCACACGACGGTCTCCGCACCCTCCTCGGGTGTCTTCAGATTCCTGAAGAACGGCTTGACGAATCCGGGGAAGATGCCGGTGTCGGTCATGCCGGGATGCACCGCATAGACGCGCCAATCCGGCTGCCGCTTGGCCAGCTCCCTCACGAACAGGATGTTGGCCAGCTTGGACACTCCATACTCCTTCCAGCCGACGAGAGATCGTGTCCGCCTACGCATCGCGTCGAAGTCGATCCCTTCGATGCCCCGATGCGCCTCGCTGGTGACCACCACGATCCGGCTCCCCGGCCGGAAGGTGCCTCCGAGGTGATGGGTGAGCATGAAGTGACCCAGGTGATTGACCCCGAAGTGGATCTCGAACCCGTCTTCGGTCACACCACGACCACCGCCGACGCCGGCGTTGTTGACCAGGACGTCGAGCACACGGCCGCTCTCCGCATACTCCTCGGCGGCACGTCTGGCCGATTCCAGCGATGCCAGATCGAGATGGATGAACTCCGCCGAACCGCCGCCCTGGACGACGCCATCCACAACCGGCATCGTCCTCTCCTCCGACCTTCCCGCGGCGACGACGTGGTAGCCGCGGGCGCCGAGCTCGACGGCGGTGGCCCTGCCGATCCCCGACGAGGCACCGGTCACCATGGCGATCCTCACCGGCGGCACGGTACCGATAGTCTCGGCATCCGTGACCACCTGGCCCGACCAGCTGAACGCCTACGAGTTCTTCCTCGGCGACCGTATCCGCAATGGCGAGGGCGACCGGACCGCCATTCGCATGGACGGAGGCTCGTTCACCTACTCGGAGGTGGAGACGCTCACCAACGGCTACACCGCTGCTCTCGTCGACGCCGGGGTGTCGAAGGGCGACCGGGTCCTGATCGTCATGCCAGACAATCCGGGGTTCGCAGCCGCCATCTTCGCCTCCATGCGTCTCGGGGCGGTGTACGTGATGTTGAACCCGGGGCTCACCCCGTCGGCCATGGGGGCCATCGTCGATCGGTCACAGGCGGCAGCAGCGGTGGTAGCGCCGATGCATCGGGAGTCGTTCGAAGGGTCGCTTCTCGAATGGAAGCCGACCGTGGTCGATCCCGCCGACGTCACACCCCTGCTCGAAGAATCGGACACGGTTCCCACCTCGCCCGATGACCCGGCGATGTGGCTCTTCTCAGGAGGCACCACCGGTCTCCCCAAGACGGTCGCCCAGACCCACAAGAGCCTGGTCAACACCACCCGTCTCTACGGGCAAGGCTCGCTCGGCCTGACCCGCGATGACATCACCATGGCGGTCCCCAAGCTCTACTTCGGCTACGCAACCGGGTCGAACCTGCTGTTCCCGTTCTCGGTGGGCGCCTCCATCGTCCTCTTCGACGAGCACCCCACACCCGATGCCCTGTTCGAAAGGATCGAGAAGCACAGGCCCACAGTGCTTGTCAACGTCCCCTCGGCGATCAACCAGATGCTCTCGGCGCCGGACGCAGCGCAGCGAGACCTGTCCAGCCTCCGGGTGGCGACGTCGGCAGGTGAGGCCCTTCCCGAGACCCTTTATGGCCGCTGGGTCGATACCTTCGGCGTCGAGCTGCTCGATGGACTGGGGACCGCCGAGATGTGGCACATCTTCGTCACCAACACCGTCGGTGATGTCAGGCCGGGCACACTGGGCAAGGTCGTTCCCGGTTTCGAGATCAAGGTCTGTGATGACGATGGTGAGCAGGTTCCCACCGGAGAGGTGGGGCGTCTCTGGGTTCGTGGCGACTCGCTAGGGCTGGGATATGAGGGCAACCCGGAGCAGACCGCCGAGGCGTTCCGGGGAGAGTGGTTCGCAGGTAGTGACCTGGTGTCCGTGGACGCCGAGGGCTACGTCACGCATCGGGGACGTGCCGACGACGCCATCAAGGTGAAAGGGAAGTGGTTCCGGCCCCAGGAGGTCGAGTCGACACTGCTCGACCATCCGGCGGTCGCAGAATGCGCAGTGGTCGCGGTCGAGGACGATGCCGGGCTGTCGCGACCGGTCGCCTTCGTGGTGTCCAAGGGTGAAACCACCGAACAGGCGTTGATCGACTGGGTCCTCGAGCACGTCGAGCCCTATAAGCACCCACGGCGGGTCTACCTGGTCGACGAGCTACCCCAGACCCATCTGGGCAAGGTCGACAGGGCGGCTTTGAAGAGAGAGGCGAAGTGACTTCCGGGAGCGGGGCGATCGCGCGGTGGTCTACGGCGATCTCGCTCTGACGTCGTACCGGCGACCCAGCGGGCTCGTCCACCTCACGGTCGTCCGATCGAGACGGCGATAGGTCCATCGCCCACGGTGTTTCGCCAGGTGGTGGCGACGACATAGGGGGACCTGGTTGCACACCGTGGTGGGCCCACCCTCGGCGTAGTCGACGGTGTGGTCGATGTCGCAGTCTCGTGCCGGCATCCGACAGCTGGGGAACGAGCAGTGGGGAAGCAGTGCCCGGATCATCCTCCTCTGCCTGGCGGTTGGCCTGCGGCGGAGGGCGACTGCGTGCAATGGCTCGCCGGTGTCGGGGTCGGTGACCACACCTATCCACTCCGAGTCGAGCTGTTCTCTGGCGATCTTGCGGGCCAGTTCGGCGTGCACCGGGCCGTAGCCGGCCAGGTCACCCGTCTGTGAGTCGAGCTCGGCAAGCGTGGTCAGTGGAGTGGTGATGACCACGTGACCACCGCCGGACCCGTCTCCGTTGATGCTCCCGGTGAGAAGACCGAGCGCTACGTCGGCGCGAAGCTCGTCGATGCTGCGTGGCTCATCTTCGGTCTTGAGACGCTTGGCCAGGATGTTGATGTGGTCTCGTGCGGCATACACGTCTCGCGGTGAGCACTGGCTGATGATCAACGCGGCCGTTCCCTCCCAGTTGGGCTCGGCCATGACTTTTCGCTCGGTCAGGGACCTCTCATATCTCGCCGTGGCGTCGGTCGGGCTCTCCTCGACGGTCAGTTTCCGGAGACGAGCGCGAAGCTGTCCTGTGGTCAGTTGCGGGCACGTCTCCAACAGTTCGTCGGTGACTCTTCTCGCTGCATCTGCCTCGAGATGAGCGGTGTCCCGACAGAGGAGCCGTGTCTTGGCCGAATCGATGTCGCCTCTATCCAAAGCTGAGGCGACGGACGGCAGGCGGTGCCGAAGATCGAGGGCGAGAGCCAACTCGTCGTCGGCGCGACGTCTGGTGAGGGTGAGGGCAGCGCCGACCTCCTCCGTGGCGAACTCCTCCGGGAGTGACGACCTCTGAGTGGTCTCCGGATCGAAGCAATGCGCTATCTCGGCGATGCCGGTGTAGCGGCGCCCTGCCGCATGCGACAAGAGCCGATCCCAGGCTCGGGTGACAGTGACGACGTCGTCACCGTTGAGTAGTGAGAAGTCGAGCGAGGAGAGCAGGGCCGCCAGATACGGGCCGGGAAGCCACTCATCGAGATCGCGAGGAATGAGATGACGGTCGAGCCCGGTGGGGTCCGTTTGATCGATGAGGCTCTCGGCAAGATGGTCGACGTCGCAGTCCCACCCGCTCGCCTCGTCGACTTCCCCCGCCTGAAGTCCGGTTCTCTCAGGGCCTTCGGCCTTGGCACCGAACATATGTTCGACTATACATGACCCCAACGACAGGAATCAAGATGACCATCGAGACTCGTCGCCCGACGCGCCCGGACGTCAAAGAGCCGACCATCCTCCATGCCGATCTCGACGCCTTCTATGCGTCAGTGGAACAGCTCCTCGACCCGACGCTGCGTGGCCGACCGGTACTCGTGGGTGGAGGCATCGTCGTGGCCGCCTCCTACGAGGCACGCAAATACGGGGTGAAGGCGCCGATGTCGTCACGCGACGCCCTGGCGATGTGCCCAAACGCCGTCGTCGTCAACGGGCACTTCGAGCGTTACCTGGAGCTTTCGGAGCAGGTGATGACGATCCTCGAGGACGCCACTCCTGTCGTCGAGCAGATCTCGGTCGACGAGGCGTTCCTCGATGTCTCCGGGACGATCCATCTCCTCGGTGAGCCGTCGCACATCGCCAGGACCATCCGCCGCCGGGTGCGTGAGGAGGTCGGGCTGCCCATCTCCATCGGTATCGCCTCCACGAAGTTCCTGTCCAAGATCGCCTCGGCGCGTGCCAAGCCCGACGGTCTCGTCGTCGTCGAGAGGGGGAAGGAGTTGGAGTTCCTCCACCCGCTGCCCGTCGAGGCGTTGTGGGGGGTGGGAAAGGTGACAGCCGCCCGTCTTCATCGTCTCGGCATCACCACCATTGCCGAACTGTCCGAGGTCCAGTCCTCGTCGCTGAAACCGATGCTCGGTCCTGCCGCCGCCGGCGCTTTGCGGTCGCTGTCGTGGAATCGGGACCCCCGTCCGGTGCGTGGGGGCCGGCGGGCCGGGTCGGTGGGTAGCCAGCAGGCGTTGGGTCGTGGTCTCGTGGATCGGGAGGAGATGGATGTCGTTGTGATCGGGCTCGCCGACCGGGTGGGCCGCCGTCTCCGGGCCAAGGGCCGGAGGGGAGCGACGTTGACCGTTCGAATGCGTTTTCCCGGGCCACGCTCGGTGACACGGAGTCACACCCTGGAGGCGCCAACCGGGTCGACGGCGGCGCTGGCCAACCTGGGGAGTGTGCTGGTGGGCCGGGCTCTCATGGACAACTCTGGAGAGACGGTGACCCTCATCGGCTTGAGCGTCTCCAACCTGACCACCGACGAGCACCGGCAACTCGAGCTCGATCTCGGCGACGGTGACGTCCTGCGGTCAGGTAGCGATGTCGCCCTGAAACGGAGCAGTCTCGAGGAGATGGTCGACGAGGTTCGGGAGAGGTTCGGGCGGCCGCTGTTGCGCTACGGCATGCGTGACCGGGGCATGAGCGACGACTTCAGACGTCTCGCCGAGAAGTCCTGAGATCTGCCATGTCTCTGGTTTGCGCTGCATTGCGTGTCGGTGTTGGTGGCGGTGTGCAGCGCGGTTGAGGGAGGGGCGCGGCATGGTGAGCGCGACGTCAGCGTTCGGCGCCGAGACGAACCGTTCCGGCGTTGGCCGGGCGAACCCCCTGTTTCCCGGCGAAGAACTCACGCAGCCGATCCATCAACTCCCCGCGAGTGAGGCCAACGGGCTGAGCCGGCCCGATGGTGACCGTCTTCCCGGCTCCGTCGACACCGGCGGGGACCACGGGGACGCCGACGTGATCGGCGATCTCGAAGAAACCCGACTTCCACACCCGGGCCGCTCCCCTCGTGCCCTCCGGTGCGATCACGAGGATCATCTCGTCGGCGTCGTCGAATGCCTGTTTCACCTGGTCGACCACACCAGCGGCACGACGGCGATCGACGGGAACACCGCCCCAACGTCGGAACAGCCAGCCAAACGGCCACCGGAACAGGGTGTGCTTGCCGAGGAACTTCACCCTGATGTCGAAGTGGTAGAGGGCGGCGAGGAAAAGGAAGAAGTCCCAGTTCGAGGTGTGTGGGGCGCCCACGATCACCATCTTGGGGACGTCGGGCACCGTCCCGGCAAAGCGCCATCCGAGGATTCGACAGACCCGGTGCGACAGCCACTTCACCACGGGATGGTCCCAGACCCCGGGGCGAATCCAGAATCAGGCCATCGGTGCCTGGTCGGCGGTGGCGCTTCCGTATTCGCTCATGCCCCTTTGGACGCCGCGGCGAGGACATCGGTTGTGCCTCCGTTGCCGAGGACGACAGGTTCGAACCCGCGTGGCTGGAGGAGACTGGCGGCGATCTGTGCCCGGTAGCCGGTCCCACAGATCACCCAAAGGGGAGAGGAGGTGTCGAGCACGGCTGGAGTCTCCTCGGCGACGTCGGGGACGTAGCACAGCACCGACCCGTCGATGACGCCCTCGGGCCACTCGTTGGGAGCCCTCACGTCGAGCACCTGGGCGCCGTCGGCGGCCGCCTCCGCAAATGTGGCGATGTCGACCAGTCGATAGGTCTCGGTCAGCTCGAGCGACGAGGGCCGTACGACACCTCGAATGTCGTCGTAGCCGATCCGGGCGAGCTGGCGGACTGCCTCGCCCACGTCCTGGTCTTCGTTCATGATCAGGGCGATCGGCGTGTTGTGCTCGGTTATCCACCCGACCCAGGTCCCAAAGCTGTCACGAAGCTCGACACCCAGCGAACCGGGAAGATGACCGGCGGCGTAGTCCTGTTGTGGGCGCGCATCGACGACGGTGACGTCTTCGGGTACCGCATCGAGGTCGGGCACTTCGAGGAGGGGTGCGTCGAGCCCCGTCAGATTGATCGGGCCCATGTATGCGTAGTACGAGGGATAGGGGACGAGGGCTGCGAGCTGGCCGGCCACGAAGCTGTCCTCGTCGGGGTATGCCAGCACCGGGTTGGTCCTCTTCTCGTCTCCAATGGTCGACGACACGTTGCCGGCGCCGACCGTCGTGCAGAAGCTGCCGGAGCCGTGGGTCGGGTAGAGATCTACTGCGTCGGGGAGCCGGGCGAGCCGATTCACCGATCCGTATTGGAGTCTGGCCAGTGTGTCGGCGCGTTCGTCCCCGAGCAGATCGCTTCTGCCGGCCGACCCAACCAGGAGGCTGCCACCGGAGAAGAGAGCACGCTCCACGCCATCGATGACGATCAGGTACGAGGTGTGCTCCGGGGTGTGTCCTGGCGTGTGGATCGGCCGAACCACCATCTCTCCGAGATCGATGTCCTCGTGATGGAAGGCGGGGCGGTGACGGAAGACAGGTGCCGCCGCCGCCGGCATCACCAGCTCGGCGCCGGCCGCTCTGGCCAGGTCTCGCCCACCGGACACGTAGTCGTTGTGGACGTGGGTCTCCACCACGAGCCGGACGTCGGCGCCCGTGTCGTTCAAGACCGTCTCGAACCTGTCGATGTCGCGTTGGGGGTCGACCACGACTGCCTGACCGGCGTAGACGAGGATGTAGGTCGTGTCCCCCAGCCCCTCGGTGCGGATGCCATGAACGGTGAGCGTCACGTCTGCATCCCCAACTCTTTCATGCCTCCGGTCATGTTGGCCGCCTGGTAGTCGTTGAAGACGAGGAAGTTCGCCACGTTGGCGCTGCGGCTGCCGGAGCGGCAAACGCACAGGATCGGCTTGTCCTTGGGAAGCTCGGACAGACGTCCGGGCAGCTCGAACTGGGGGATGAGGACCGCGTCGGGAAGTGTGCCCAGGGCCCACTCATGCGGCTGGCGCACGTCGAGGATGATTGCGTCGTTGGCGTCGACCCACTGCTGCCAGTCGGAGGCTGCCACGTTGGAGAACCCATTCATGGGCCGAAATGGTACGGCGATCCTGAGGTTGAGAGTCCTGCATGCGGCACCTATCGCCTCGAGATACCGGCCTGCCTACACTGCCGCCGCGCCCACACCCCGGAGGCTCCATCATGGACATCGCAGTTCTCGCCTCCGGCTCCGGCACCAATCTGCAGGCGCTCATCGACTCTCCGGCCGTCAGGCCTCATATCGCGGTCGTCATCTCCGATCGGGCTGAGGCGCAGGCTTTGCGAAGGGCGCACGAGGCCGACATCCCCACGGAGGTGGTCACATGGGGCGACCAGGCGGATCGTGAGGCATTCTCGATCGCCGTCGCCGACGCGGCCGAGCGTCACGGTGCCAAAGGGATCGTGCTCGCCGGGTTCATGAGAATCCTCTCGGCATCCTTCATCGACCAGTTCCCGGGACGCGTCGTCAACATACACCCGTCCCTGCTCCCGGCATTCCCGGGGGCCCATGCGGTCGAGGCCGCCCTCGACCACTCCGTGAAGGTGACGGGGGTGACGGTCCACGTCGTTGACGAGAAGGTCGACAACGGCCCCATCATCGCCCAGGTTCCGGTGGAGGTGTTTCCGAATGACACCGTCGAGACCCTTCACGCACGTATCCAGGTCGAGGAGCATCGGCTCTACCCCGAGGTGGTGA
>JASFVB010000088.1:0-10152 GCA_050050035.1 Acidimicrobiia bacterium
GTCCTCGTCGACCATGCCGATGTCCCCGGTCTTGAACCAGCCGTCCTCGTCGATGGACGCCGCCGTCGCCTGGGGGTTGTTGAAATAGCCTCTCATGACCTGCGGGCCTCTGATCCACAGCTCGCCCGGCTCATTGACGTCGAGGTCCTCGCCCGTCTCCGGATCGACCACACGCACCTCGGTGTTCGAGACCAGAACACCGATCGACCCCGACTTGTACGAAGCGGGGAGGGCAGTGTGAGTGACCGGGCTGGTCTCTGTCAGCCCATAACCCTGCACGACTCGTGCTCCCGTTCGAGCAGCGGCCAACTGCTCGATCTCGGCACTCAGCGGGGCAGCCCCGGACCCGACCTGGACCAGACTGGACAAGTCGAATTCCTCGACCATCGGATGCTTGGCGAGGGCGAGCACGATCGGCGGGACCGCCGCTATCCGGGTGACGCCGTAGTCCTGGATGGTGCGGAGGAAGTCGGCCACGTCGAACCGGGGCATGGTCACCGTCTTGGCACCGTGGAAGAGAGCCCCATTCATCAGGACCTGCATGCCGTATATGTGGAAGAACGGGAGGACCGCCAGGATCACATCGTCCTCGTCGACTTCCGCCGCCGGCACGGTCTGGGAGAGATTGGCGACCAGGTTTCGATGCGTCAGCTCCACTCCTTTGGGCAGGCCAGTGGTGCCCGACGAGTAGGGGAGCACGACCACATGGGTCGCCGGGTCGATCTCGACCTGAGCCGGGATCGCATCGGCAAGGAGCAACTCGAAGAACGATCGCGCCCCGTCGGCCTCGCCGATCACGAATATCTCATCGACCCCGGAGCGGGCCGCGGCGGCCTGGGCATTCTCCAGGAACAACTGGATGGTCACCAGGTATCTCGCCCCGGAGTCGTTGAGCTGGTGCTCGATCTCCTCAACCGTGTAGGTCGGGTTGAGAGTGGTGACGGTCCCACCGGCCAGGGCCGCTGCGTGAAACACGATTGCGTACTCGGGGATGTTCGGCGCGAGGACCGCCAGGACGTCACCCTTTCTGAACCCGTCGGCGACGAGACCGCCACCGACCTTGTGGGCCGCACCCTGCAACTCGGCATAGGTGTAGGTGCGACCGGTGGGCCCATCGACGATCGCAGGCCGGTCAGCGAGCCGGTCGGCATGACGGAAGACGTGCTCGGTGAGCGCCACATCGGGCACCTCGATATCCGGAAGGGGGCTTGTGAAGATCCTGGTCACAACGTGGCGCCCAGATAGTTGGCCAGACGCAGCACGTCGGCGAAGACTCCTCCGGCGGTGACCTCGGGCCCGGCGCCCGGGCCCTGGACCACCAGTGGGTTCTCGTGATAGCGCGCCGTCTGGAACGTGACGATGTTGTCGGTCAGCTTGATCCTGGCGAATGGGTGATCTGACTCGTACTGGCGCAATGAGACTCGACAGCCCTCTCCGGGGTCGATCACGCCGACGAAGCGAAGCACATGACCTCCCGATCTGGCTTCCTCCACCGTCTCCAACATCGTGACGTCGTGATCTGCCAGCCGATCGAGGAACTCGTCGACGGTGCCCTCCTCCAGCCCGGAGGGGATGAGGCCTTCGATCTCCATGTCCTCGAGACTTGTCTCGAGACCCATCTCACGAGCCAGGATCACCACCTTCCGGGCGACGTCCATCCCGGAGAGATCCTCACGAGGGTCGGGCTCGGTATATCCCTTCTCCCGCGCCGCCCTCACGATCTCCGAGAACGGCACCGAACCGTCGAAGCTGTTGAAGAGATACGAAAGGGTTCCCGAGAACACGCCCTCGATGCGGTAGATCTCGTCACCCGTCTGCACCAGGTCACGCAAGGTCTGGATGACCGGCAAGGCCGCCCCGACAGTGGTTTCGTAGAGGTAGTGGGCATCGGCGCGCCGGCCGACCTCTTGAAGCTGCCGGTAGTAGTCGAGCGAGCCTGTGTTGGCCTTCTTGTTCGGGGTCACGACATGGATACCGCGTGACAGCCAGTCCCCATACTTGAGTGCGATCTCCTCGCTGGCCGAGCAGTCGATGATCGCGGCGTGGGGCACGGACTCGGTGTGCACGTAGTCCGCGAGCATGTCGAGGTCGGTCACATGCGTGCTGGCGCCTCCCTCGGAGAACCGACCCCTCCACCCTTCGAGATCGATGCGATGCTCGTCGAGGATCATCGTCTTGCTGCCTGCAATGGCTCGCACGCGAAGATCGACGCCGAACTCCTCGAGCAATGTGTTGGCCCGAGCCGCCATCTGGTCGAGCAGTGTCCCGCCCACGTGTCCCGGGCCGATCAGGCCGATCGACAGGGTCTGCCTGGAGAGATAGAAGCCGGCGTGAGCGGCGCGTAGGGCTCGTCTTGCGTCCGCACTGTCGATGACGATCGATATGTTCCGCTCGGAAGAGCCTTGAGCAATGGCCCGGACATTCACACCGGCTCGGACCAGCGACCCGAAGAAGCGAGCTGCGATGCCCGGCGTGCCTGACATCCCGTCTCCCACGGCAGCCAGAATGGTGCAGCTCGGGGTGACCTCGATCTCCTGAAGTAGGCCTTGCTGGCGCTCCGCCGCGAAGGCCCGCTCGACCGCGGCGCGTGCCGCCGTCACGTCACGTTCGGGGACCGCGAAGCAGATGGAGTGCTCCGAGCTTCCCTGGGAGATCATCACCACCGAGACGCCCGCTTCTCGCAGAGACCCGAAGAGCCGCTCGGAGATGCCCGGCACCCCGATCAGCGCCGTCCCCTCGACGTTGACCAATGCGATGTCATCGATGGAGGCGAACCCCTTGACCGGACGGTCGGTCGAAGTCTCGGGGGAGATCCGCGACCCCGGCGACGCCGGGTTGAACGTGTTGCGAATCGCCACCGGGATCTGGTCCGCCATCGCTGGGGCGAGACTCGCCGGATGAATCACCTTCGCGCCGAAGTACGCCAGCTCCATGGCCTCGTCGTAGGAGAGTGTTTCGAGGACTTCGGCCTGAGGCACGAGCCTGGGATCGGAGCTCATGACACCGTCGACATCGGTCCAGATGACCAGCTCACCGGCATGAAGGAGGGACGCAAAGATCGATGCGGAGTAGTCGCTTCCGTTCCGACCAAGCGTCGTTGCAGCGCCACTCGGGTCGGATGCGATGAACCCGGTCACCACGATCACGTCATGGGGGTTGGCGGCGATCCACTCGTCGAGATTCTCCCGACTCCGCTCCCAGTCGACCGCCGCGGCCGGCTCGGCCGGCGAGACGACGAGCACGTCCCGGGCGTCGAGCCATCCCGCATCGACCCCGTTCTGAGAGAGGAGAGCGGCCAGCAGACGAGCCGACCACACCTCACCGAGACCGGCGACCACACCGACGGCGTTGTCCACGGCCGCCCCCATGACTCGGGTCGCACGGAGCACGTCTTCGATGTCGGCGAAGTCCTTCTCGAGACGGGCGACGAGATCGGCAGCGGCATCGTCGTCGATGAGTTGGGAGACGAGGCCGAGCTGACGTTGCCTGATCCCCTCGGCGAGCTCGCCGAAAGACGATTCGCGCCGACCGGCGAGTGACACGAGGTCGATGAGGCCGTCAGTCGTCCCGGCGGCCGCGGAGACCACCACCGCCTGTCGTGGCCGGTCCGACGTCTCGATTATGGACGCCACGGCTCGATAGGCATCAACATCGGCCAGGGACGTGCCACCGAACTTGTGCGTCACCCAATCGACTTCCATGGGTACCTCGAAGACGAGTGAACCAGGGAAGTTAGTTGTGGTGGGGTCGACCGAGGAATCGGGGAGCCGCCTGGCTCACGGATCTGGCGTACGCCCAGCGTCGTCCGTGACGGTCATCGCTCGGCAGAGCTTGGCGACACAGCCACCCACATCGTCAATAAGGCGCCTTGGCATGTCACCTTTCCGTCGGGGGACACACTCGTCGCCGACTACGTGCAATGGCTGACCGACTCGGCGAGCCGGCGGGCCAGTGGCGCCATCTGAGCCGGGCGGCCACCCCATCCGTGCAAGAGGAGGGCCAGCGGGCCAGAGCCGACCTCGATCCCGGCATGTCTCCATGTGAGGAAGGGGGTGAGGTCGGCCGTGGCCGCGCGATCTCGCTCGACGGTCCCGTCGCCGATCGGTGCAGGGTCAACCATGTCTCCAAGGTGACCGGCGGGAGGTATCGCCCCGGCCACGGGACTTTTATCGGCGTCCCGTGACGAGTTGGGGTATCACGTCGGCGGCGGTGAGCGTGAAGATGGGCTCCGGCCGTTTGGTCGCCTTGATGACGACCTGACGACGGTGCCGTTTGAAATACTTGGGCAAATCAGCCCTCCAGTGGTGAGTTGCGATCTGCAACTTAGCCATATGAATAGTGCATTGCAACTCGCAACTCACTAGGGTGTTGATGTGACCCGGCTCTCCCTCTCTCGTCTCGAGTGCTCTGTCGCCAACACGGTCGACATCGTCAACGACCCGTGGACGGTGCTCATATTCCGGGACGCCTTCCAAGGCATACGAAGATTCGACCAGTTTGTGGAGAGCCTCGGCATCGCCCGCAACACGCTCACGAACCGATTGGAGCGTCTCGTCGCCAACGGTCTGATGGAGATGGTCCCCTATCAAGATCGCCCGGTCCGCCACGAGTACGTGCTGACCGAGAAGGGCAAGGACCTGATGGACGTGTTGATGACCCTGTGGTCATACGGGGAGCGCTGGAACCCGCCGTCGGATCCAGGTCATCAGCGCGCCATCCACCTCGACTGCGGTGAGGAGGCCGCCGCGGTCGCCCACTGTGGTCACTGCGGGGGACGTCTGACCCGGAAGAACGTGCGCATAGTCCCGCCCAACCCGGTGGCCCAACGCTCCCTGGCCGAGGGGTGGGCCTGACGCCAGACCCGGCGTCGGTGCATCCATCCTCTGCTCATCACGGTTACCGTTCGCGGCATGACCGCTCTCGCCGTGCTGACCTCCGGTGGCGATGCCCCCGGGATGAATGCCGCCATCCGTGCCGTGACCAAAGTCGCCGCCTCGAACGGAGTTCCGACATGGGGGGTCGAGGACGGATACGACGGTCTCATCGACGGGGAGTTCCGTCCCCTCGTCCGCCGTCGAAAGGGAGGCGCCCCCGCTCCCCTCCACGAGATCGAGATCCAGGGTGGGGAAGGCGGGACGATGCTCGGGTCGAGCCGGAGCGAGCGGTTCTTCGAGCGCGAATCGCGCGCAGCCGCGGTGGAACAGCTCGAGGAGTACTCCATAACGGGTGCGATCGTCATCGGAGGAAATGGGTCCATGGCCGGGCTTCACGCCCTGGCCGCCGAGACGGACATCCCGATCATCGGGATTCCCGCATCGATCGACAATGACATCGGGCTCACCCGGGAAGCCCTGGGCGTCGACAGTGCGCTCAACTCCATCGTCGACGCATGTGACAAGATCTCGGACACGGCCCGTTCCCACCATCGCGCCTTCATCGTCGAGGTCATGGGGAGGAAGTCCGGCTACCTGGCCATGGCCGCGGCCGTCGCGACGGCCGCGGACGCAGTGCTCATGCCGGAGAAGCCGCACACCAGGGACGAGGTGATCAAGTCCGTCGTCGACTGCATCGAAGCCAGCTTCGGGGCGGCCCGCGACAAGACCCGGGTCTTGATCATCAAGGCAGAGGGGGTCGACGTCCCTACCCATGAGATCGTCGAGGAGGTCACGCAGAAGCTGACGGCCGACGGCACCGGCTACGAGATCAGGGGTGCCGTTCTCGGACATGTCGTCCGCGGTGGGAACGCCTCGTTCCGCGATCGGCTACTCGCCGGGCGGTTCGGCCGGGTGGCCGTGGAGGCAGTGCTCGACGGCAGGACCGACATGATGGCGGGTTGGAACATCGGGGTGGACTCGGGTCTGGCGACGACCGACGACTGGATCCGTCTCTTCGACATCGAGGACGTGATGGTCGAGACAAAGGCCCTTGCCGACGGCACGTCGGCGGTGTCGATCGATCGTGTCGCTCGTATGGAGGCGATCCAGGGAGTCCTGTCCCTCTGAGTCAGCCCCCCTGACGGAACACGTCAGGCGATATGGGGTCCTGCTCGCGTCTTCTCGACGCCAATCCGGACAGGTATTGGTTGGGAAAGGAGTGACCCGGGAAGCCGAGGTCGATGGCCGCGTTCATCGTCCAATAGGGGTCGACCAGATGCGGCCGGGCCATGACGCATAGGTCGGCTCGACCTGCCACCAGGATGTTGTGGATGTCGTCGATGGAGGACACGGCACCGACTGTCATCGTCGCCATGCCCGTCTCGTTCCTGATGCGATCACTGAACGGCGTCTGGTAGAGCCTTCCGTACTCAGGGCTGGCATGGATCGTCGTCTGGCCAGTCGACACGTCCACGAGATCGCAGCCGTGCTCCTTCAGGTGACGGGCGAGCTCTACGGCGTCGTCGCCGTCGAAGCCCCCAGGCGCCCAGTCGGTCGCCGAGATGCGAACCGACATCGGCTTGTCCTCGGGCCAGACGGCCCGAACCGCATCGAACAGTTCCAACGGGTAGCGCATGCGGTTCTCGAGACTCCCTCCGTAGGAGTCGGAGCGCTGGTTGGTCAATGGTGAGAGGAAGCTGGACAGGAGGTACCCGTGGGCGAAGTGCAGCTCCAGCCAGTCGAACCCGACACGATGGGCACGACCAGCAGCAGCAACGTGTTGTTCCAGCACCCCGTCCATGTCGGCCCGCGTCGCCTCCCGGGGGACTTGGCTATCGGGGCGATACTTGATGGGTGAGGCCGAGACGAGCTCCCAGTTGCCTTCATCCAGCGGGTCAGTGTCACCTTCCCACATGAGCTTGGTCGAGCCCTTGCGGCCCGAGTGACCGATCTGGAGCCCGATCTTCGAGTCGGTGTGCTCGTGGACGAACGAGACGATGCGTCTCCAGGCCTCGGCCTGCTCGTCCGTCCAGATCCCGGCATCCCCGGGCGAGATCCGCCCCTCCGGCGAGACACAGGTCATCTCGGTCATGACCAGGCCCGCTCCCCCGACGGCCCGGCTACCCAGGTGAACCAGGTGCCATTCGTTGGGCATGCCGTCGACCGAGGAGTACTGGTCCATCGGGGAGACCACTACGCGATTGGCCAGCGTGAGGTCGCGCACGCGGTAGGGGTGGAACATCGGAGGGACGGCGGCATCAACACTCGTCGGGCAGTGGTGGTCTGACGTCGCATACCAGGCGTCCACCCGTGACATGTAGTCGGAGTCACGCACCCGCAGGTTGTCGTAGGTCACGCGCTGACTCCTCGTGAGGAGACTGAACACGAACTGCTCCGGTTCCATGTGCCGGTAGCGGTCGGCCCCCTCGAACCACTCCAGGCTGGCCTTGGCCGCCCGCTGGAGGCTCTCGACGGCCGGGCGACGATCCTCCTCGTACGCATCGAGAGCCTGGGTGATCTCCCCACCGGAGAGGATCGCATCGGCGAGCGCGATCGCGTCCTCCATGGCCAGCTTCGTGCCCGAGCCGATCGAGAAGTGTGCGGTGTGGATGGCGTCGCCCATCATGACGACGTTGTCGTGGTGCCAGCTCTCACAGGTGATGGTCGGGAAGTGGAGCCATTTCGAGTTGTTGCCCACCAGACCTGCGCCGTCGAGGTGCTCGGCGAAGAGACGCTCGCAATCCCGAAGGGCATGGGTGTCACTGACTCCGGGTGGGAACGTCTCGTTCTCGGTGGCATCGAAGCCCAACCCTCGCCAGGTCGAAGGTGCCATCTCCACGATGAACGTGCTGCCCTCCTCCGAGTACGGGTAGACGTGTGCCCAGATCATCCCGGCCGAAGTCTCCTCGAAGAGAAAGTGGAATCGGTCGAACACCTTCGGGGTCCCGAACCAGATGTACTTGTTCGCCCTCAGGTCGATCGATGGTCTGAGCTCGGTCTCGAGACTTCCTCGAACCATCGAGTTGGCACCATCGGCTCCCACCACGAGGTCGGCTGGCGGTACTTGGCCCATACTCGCTATCTCCGTCGAGAAGTGGAGGTCCGCCCCCAGCTCCGAGGCACGGCCGGCGAGGATCTCGAGGAGGCTCTTGCGGCTGGCCGCGGCAAAGCCGTGCCCACCGGAGAGGAAACGTGCGCCTGTGAAATGACTGACCTCGATGTCGCCCCACTGTCTGAAGCTCTCGGTGAGGGCCTCGTAGGAGACATCGTCCGCCTCCTCGAAGTGGTCCAGGGTCTCGTCCGAGAAGACGACACCGAACCCGTATGCGTCGCCGGGGGCATTCCGCTCGTAGACGGAGACCTCGATCGCGGGGTCGGCCTTCCGCAGAAGGATTGCAAGATACAGACCTGCCGGGCCTCCGCCGACACAGACGACCTTCATCGTGTCCACGCATCGATCATGGTCGGGAGGCTATCCGGTCCCACGATCGGAGCGCTCCAAGAAACTCCGTGGGATTGGTTCGCGCCCAAGCCTTCAGACCTCGCCGCCATCACCCGATAGGAACTCATGAACTGGCTGGTCGCGCTCGTCCTCTCCAGCCTTCTCGCCGCCGTCCTACCCCCGGGCGGCACCTTCGTCGATGATGACGACAACCCCCACGAGGGCGCCATCGAGGCGATCGCGGCCATCGACGTGACGAGGGGCTGCAACCCACCAGCCAACGACCGGTACTGCCCGCGCTACGACGTCAATCGAGGTGTCATGGCAGCGTTTCTGGTGAGGGCTCTCGGTCTTCCGAGCACGACCGAAGACTTCTTCACCGACGACGACGGTCATCTGTTCGAAGCAGACATCAACGATCTCGCCGCGGCGGGAATCACCAGGGGCTGCAACCCACCGGCCAACGACCATTTCTGCCCCGATCGCGACATGCGTCGGGGCGCCATGGCCGCCATGCTGGCCCGCGCCTTCGGGTACCCGGCCCAACCCGGCGATACCTTCATCGACGACAACGGGAATATCTTCGAGGCCGACATCGAGAAGATCGCGGCGCTGGGGATCACGCGGGGCTGCAACCCGCCGGCCAACGACCGTTTCTGCCCCGACAGGACTGTGACACGCGACACCATGGCGACGTTCCTGGCGCGAGCCCTCGAGTTGGAGATCCCCGCAGTGCCAGACCGATGCCCGATCTTCCCAAGCGACGACGTCTGGAACACACGGGTCGATCATCTCCCCGTGCACTCGAGCTCGGCCGCCTACATCTCGACCATCGGTTCGTCGGCGACCCTGCATCCCGACTTCGGGTCCGGGGTCTGGCCCCCGGGCTCGGAAAGCCCGATAGGCATTCCCTATCTCGAGGTCGGGCCGGACGAGCCATTGGTGACCATTACCTACGACGCCTACGGGTCGGAGTCCGACCCGGGCCCGTTCCCGATCCCACTCGACGCACCGATCGAAGGGGGGCCGTCCTCGAGTGGGGACCGTCACGTGATCGTCTACGACGCCTATCGCTGTGAGCTCTACGAGCTGTTCGACGCCACGCCCGGGCCTGGGAGCAGCTGGACCGCGGCGTCCGGGGCCAGGTACGACCTCACGAGCAGTGATCTCCGACCCGACGGCTGGACGTCGGCCGATGCCGCCGGGCTGCCGATCCTGCCCGGCCTGGTTCGGTATGACGAGGTCGAGTCGGGCGAGATCACCCATGCCATCCGGTTCACGGCACCGCAGACCCAGGCGTCTCATGTCTGGCCCGCTCGACACGATGCGTCGAACTCCAACGATCCGGCACGGCCGCCGATGGGACAACGGTTCCGTCTCGAGGCAGGGTTCGACATCTCCGAGTACTCACCGGACGTCCAGGTCATATTGACCGCGATGAAGCGATACGGTCTGATCCTCGCCGACAACGGGTCCTCCTGGTACATCTCGGGTGCGCCCGACGAGCGATGGGACAACGACGTGCTTCGTGAGCTGAAGGACATCCCGGGATCGGCGTTCGAAGCGGTCGACGTCTCCGGCATGATCATCGACCCCGACTCGGGGACGGCCGTCCAGCCCTGAGCGTGTCCGTACACTCGATCGGCACATGATCACGGATTCCCCTGTGGTCAGCCGACGCGAGTTCGAGAGCGGGACCGGCTGGTCACTCAAACCCGAAGGCGCCTGCAAAGGGGACATCTGCATCCCGATGCCCTTCGAGCCGGGCGAGACGGTGGATGTGAGGAAGATGTCGGAGCACATGGGTCTCCCCCTCGTGCACGACCCCGAAGTCGG
>JASFVB010000089.1:0-10118 GCA_050050035.1 Acidimicrobiia bacterium
CCGTGGGCTCGGTACTGGTCCTGATCGCACCCACGAATCCGGCCGTGATGACCCCCACACCCGACGAAGTAGAAGAAACCACGAATACGACCCCATGAGGTCCCCGACAACCGGGGTCGAGTCTAAACCTCTACTAGAGGCTTAAGAGATTGGGGTTTACAACCTTCAGGTCTAACGGTAAACCTCCACTTCAGAGTTACTTTGACGGTGTACCCCGGAGGAAGACGTGAGTAATGGAAGCGGTGGCTACTTGGCCGTGATCAAGGTCGTCGGCATCGGTGGCGGCGGTGTGAATGCGGTCAACCGCATGGTCGACGCCGGGGTGCGGGGTGTCGAGTTCATCGCCTTGAACACCGATGCCCAAGCCCTCCTCATGAGTGACGCCGATATCAAGTTGGACATCGGGCGGGAAGTGACACGGGGTCTCGGCGCCGGAGCGAACCCGGAGATCGGGCGGGCTGCGGCCGAGGAGCACAGGGCGGAGCTGGAGGATGCCCTCAAGGGCTCGGACATGGTGTTCATCACCGCGGGTGAGGGCGGTGGCACCGGTACAGGTGGGGCCCCCATCGTGGCCGAGGTAGCGAGGGCGGTTGGGGCATTGACCGTCGGTGTGGTGACGCGGCCGTTTGGATTCGAAGGAAGACGACGTGCCGTTCACGCCGAGCAGGGGATCGAAGCGTTGAAGGATGCCGTCGACACGCTGATCGTCATCCCCAACGATCGATTGCTCGATGTCGGTGACCCCGACGCACCGATGGCCGAGACATTCCGTCTCGCCGACGAGGTCCTCATGAGTGGTGTAACCGGGATCACCGACCTCATCACCACGCCGGGTCTGATCAACGTCGACTTCGCCGACGTGCGCACGATCATGACCGACGCCGGGACTGCCGTGATGGGCATCGGCCGCGCCACGGGCGAGAATCGGTCTCGCCAGGCCGCCGAGCGCGCCATCTCCTCCCCGATGCTCGAGGCCTCGATGGATGGCGCGAGTGGAGTCTTGCTGAGTGTGTCCGGCCCGACGTCGATGACGTTGCACGAGGCAACCGAGGCGGCCCGCGTCGTCTCGGACCATGCCGACAACGATGCCGACATCATCTTTGGTGCGATCGTCGACGACGACCTGGGCGAGGAGATGAAGGTCACCGTGATCGCCGCCGGATTCGAGGGTCGTCTGCGGACCGGAAGACCGTCTTCGTTTCGCGAGGCGGGCGAGACGACGTTCGACACGCAGGGCGACGACGATCTCGACATACCCAGCTTCGTCCAGGGATGATCCGACCCCCCGCCTGGGACGGGGTGGCCTTCAGCTCCCAAGTCGACGGTGACATGTCTCACGACGTCGACGCTCGGACGGCGGTGGCGAACCGTCTCGCCATCAACCCGGACTGGGCGACGGTGCGTCAGGTGCACGGTACGAGAGTGGTGCGCGTAGCGGCCCCCGGGGAAGCCGGAGAGGCAGACGCCCTGTGGACGACGACGCCGGATGTGCCTTTGGCGATCCTCACCGCCGACTGCTTCGGGGTGGTGCTTCAAGCAGACGATGCCGTCGGTGTGGCCCATTGCGGGTGGAGGGGGATTGCGGGAGGGGTGCTCGGAGGGCTTCGCCAAGCGATGACCGCATCTGGTCATGAGCCACGACGCGCCTCCGTTGGCCCGGGCATCGGGCAGTGTTGCTTCGAAGTGGGTCCGGAGGTCGCGGACGAGTTCGAAGGTCACATCGCCCGAACGACGTGGAACACGACCTCGGTAGATCTCCGCGCCGCTCTACGTCAGCAGCTCCCTGGCCTCGACCACTGGGCAGTGGAGACGTGCACGCGACACGACCCGGGGTGGTTCAGCCATCGTCGGGACGGTGACGCTCGCCGGCTGGCCGCGATCGGATGGCTGAGATGAGCTACGAGTCGGTTCTGGAGCGTGTGGCAGACGCAGCGAGCGTCGCGGGTCGTGAAACGTCCGAGATCACCCTCGTGGCCGTTTCCAAGACGAAGTCGGTCGAGGAGATCCAAAACGTCTATGACCTCGGTCATCGTGACTTCGGTGAGAATCGGGCCAATGAGCTGGTGGAGAAGGCGCCGAACCTCCCGTCCGATATCCGGTGGCACTTCGTCGGAGCCCTGCAATCCCGCAAGGCGCGGTTGGTTCGGCCCATCGCCCATTTGCTGCATTCGATGGACCGTGAGTCACTGGCCGGTGCGTGGATGAAGGGCCTCGGCGAGGCACCTCCGGTGCTTCTCCAGGTCAACGTGGGCGAGGAACAGCAGAAGTCCGGTGTGTCGCCCGGTGACGTCGACGAGATGCTCGACACGCTGGTGGGACTCGGCCTGGATGTGAGAGGTCTCATGGCGATCCCGCCGATTCCTTCCCGACCGGAGGATTCGCGACCGCACTTCGAGAGACTGCGGCATCTGCGTGATCAGTCGGCGGCTCGTCACCCGTCGGTCGTCGAGCTCTCTATGGGCATGACCGACGACTTCGAGGTGGCCGTCGCGGAAGGTGCTTCAATCATAAGGGTGGGACGGGCTATCTTTGGCCCACGCAATTGACGCGGAGCGTGAATGTCCTCACTGTTCTCGAAAGCACTCGTCTACCTCGGTCTGGTCGACGAGGATCAGCTTGAGGTGGAGGCCGCCGAGCTGGCCAACGGCAATCACTATGCCGAGACGGCCTCCCAGCCGCGCTCCATCGAAGCCGTAGCGGAAGGCCGGCGAGTCGAGCCACCGCCGACGGCTCGCACCGCCACCCGGCCCCAGACCCGGGTCGAACCGCCGAGTGATCAAGCGGGGAGACGTGTGGAGCCACCGCTGGTCAGCCCGGTGGTGCGTCCCGTCGAGATCCAGTCCGACATCTTGGTGGTGGAGGAGTTCGCGGACGCGAGGATGCTGGCCGACAGGGTCAGGGACCGGGTGCCCGTCGTTCTCGACATGAGGGAATCCGACCCCGACCTCGTGCGTCGCGTCGTCGATTTCTCCTCCGGTCTGATCTATGCGCTCGATGGGTCGATGCGACGGGTTGGCGAGGGTCTGGTCCTGGTATTGCCACCTCGCGTGACTCTCAGCCGTGACGAGAAACGACGTCTGTCCGCCCTCGGTGCCTACCAGCTAGACGACATCGACTGACGGTGCTCGATCTCGTAATCACCATCCTGACGATCTACTTCTATGCCGTCTTCGCATGGGTGATCCTCTCCTGGATAAGGGTCTCGTCGATGCATCCGCTCGGAAGGGTCCAGGCGTTTCTCGACAGGATCATCTATCCGTTGATCCTCCCCATACGTCGTGTCATACCACCAATCAGGATCGGTGCCGGGGCGCTCGACCTCTCACCGATCATCCTGCTTCTGGGGATCCAGATCCTGATCGGCGTCATCCGAAGGTTCTGATCTGAATCCCCCTGATCCTTGTGGCCACGCTCCCGCGTTCTAACCTGGCGGCCGATCGAGAGGTAGACAGATGCTGACCCCAACAGACGTAGAACAGAAGACGTTTTCGACCGCGCTTCGCGGTTATGACCTCGACGAGGTCGACGACTTCCTGGACGAGATAGTCGCCACCCTTCGCGATCTGAACGAGGAGCTCGAGGCTGCTCGCAGCGCTGAGGGGGCGCCCCCGCCGACGCCGCTTGAGCCGTCGCTTGCCCCGACGGAGCCTGAGCCGTCGCTTGCCCCGACGGAGCCTGAGCCGTCGCCGGCCGAGACGGCCATCGACGAGAGTGCGATTGGTCGTGCCCTGATCGCAGCGCAGAATGCCGCAGACAAGCTGTTGGAGGACGCACAGGAGGAGGCCACCAAGCTCGTCGACGACGCAAAGGGCGAGGCTGACACGTGGCGTGTCGAGAGAGAAGCCAAGAAGGCGGAGGCCGATGCCGAGATCGCGGCTTTGGGTGAGCGCATCTCATCGATCAGATCGGAGCTGAGTGTCCTGGCGGGGGAGCTTGCCGACAAGCTCGACGAGATGGACGCTGTCATCGAGGAGGGCGCCGCCGCGGGGGCAGACGACATCGCTGACGCCGCCCCGGAGACCGAGACGGGGTCGGCCGTGGAGATCGAGGAAGAGTCTGAGGAAGAAGAGTCTGGGGAGGAAGAGCCTGTGGGGCCGGGCGGAGCGGATGGAGGCTCCGCGGAGGAGAGCGTTCCCGCCGACGACTCCTCCGACGAGCTGGACGAGATGCTCAACGGTGTGGCAAGCGATCTCCAGCTCCCAACCGCTGACGAGACAGAGACCGACGACACCACCGGCGACTCCGAAACCGAATCTGGCGAGGACGAGTAGGGCTCAGACGCTGGCGAGCACCGCATCCAGGGGATACGGCACGCGGTCGGGGTCGAGCGCTTCCACCAGTCCTCGCCCGTAGCGAACCTTCCGCCCGCTGCGAATACCACAGAAGCGACGCAGCTGTGCCGCGACAGGTCTTCCCCGCCACGCCGGCTGGCGCTGCATGCGATGAAACGTCGCGAGCTCACCCTGCCCTTCGATGAACCTGATCACGGCGTCAGTGCCCAGAGCCCGTATCAGCTCGTCTTCGAGGTCCTCCACGCAGACGTAGAAGCCGTTGCTCTCCAGGTCCTCACGGGTGCGGATTCCGGGGATTCCGGCTCGTTGGAGAGCGTTGGCGACAAGACCTGTCTCTCCGGCGTCACACAGACCCACGACGGCGGTCTCGTCTCCCATGTGCCTGGCGAGATGGTGGCCGAGGTTGGTGATGCCCCCCATCGCGACGACGAGGACACGCTCGTCGCACAGATTCCGTCCCCGCAACTCCGCCAGCGCGGTCAACGCTGCACGATCGCTCTCGCCCTCGACGAGAATGACTGCGCTCAACCGGGCTGTCTTCCCGTCAACCGGTGCGAGCAGGGTCGACGACGAGCACGGCCTCGCCCAGGTCGGGGTCGATCTCCAGTGATGTGGCCAGGACTTCGGCTGCCACCCAGTCGCGATAGCGGTCGATCACATCCGCGTGCTCGGGCGGGAGTCTCAGCTGGATGCGGTCTGTCAACTCGAGACCAACCTGTTTCCGTTGCTCGTTCAGCGAACGTATCAACTCCAGCGCCCTTCCCTCCAATATGAGGTCGTCGTCGAGGGTGGGGTCGATGGCGACGCTGACACCACCATCGTGCGCTACGACCCATCCCTCCACTACCACCTTCTCCGTCCGTTGCACCTCGTCGGCGGAGAGGGTCTCCCCGGCAACCTCGACTCCGCCGTCGGCGGTGTCCCGATACTCCCCGCGCGCCAGCGCGGCCGTCACATCCTTTATCTTCGGCCCGAGACGGGGCCCGGCGACCGGGAAGTTGGGCTTCACGGTGACGTCGATCGTGGTGTCCTCGTCAAAGCTCACTTCCTTGACACGAAGCTCCTCGAGGATCTCGGAGAGGTGGCCCCTGGCGGCATCGGCACCCCGGACGATCACACGGCGCAACGGCTGGCGCAGCTTGATGTTGGCCTCCATGCGAGCGCGACGGCCGGCCTCGACCACTCGTCTCACCGCATCCATCTCTTCCAAGAGCCCTTGATCGACCTCGACGCAGGACGTCGGCCATCCCGCCAGGTGAACCGACTCGGGCGCGTCCTCACAGGCCCCTGACACGAGGCTCGACCACAGGTGCTCGGTGAGGAACGGCATGATCGGAGCGACGATTCGAAGCGCGGTCACCACACCTACCCACAGAGTCCGGAAAGCTGCCTCGTCGAAGGTGTAGAAACGACGCCGGCTGCGTCGGATGTACCAATTGGACAGATCGTCCATGTAGTGCTCGAAGCTCTCGATCAATTCGTCCGAGCGGTATCGGTCGAGCGCGTCGCCGGCCTCCTGAATGGCGCGGCCGGCCCTGGAAAGCAGCCATCGGTCGTTCGTCCCTAGATCCACTCCGACCGGACCGTTCTCGAGATCTGCATACGTCGGGCGGAACCCCTCGATGTTGGCGTAGTCGATCAAGAATCGAGCCGAGTTCCAAAGAGTGAGCAGACGTCGTCTCACCTCGTGTGCGCCGTGATAGCCGAACAGCAGGTTGCGGTCGGGCGGATGTGCGCAGTACATCCAACGCATTACGTCTGCGCCCATCTTCTCAAAGGCCTCCTCGGCGCTGATGAGGTTTCCCCACGAGCCGTGCATCTCCCGGCCGTCCTCCGCCAGCATCTTCTCGTAGCCGAGCACTCGACGGAACGGCGCCGTTCCGACCAGGGCCACCGACATGAACAACTGCGAGTAGAACCAGAGCCGGACCTGCTCACGCATCTCCGAAACCCAATCCGCCGGGAACCAGGTCTCCCAATACTCGTGGTTGGGGAGGTCGGCGTAGGTAAGGCCCTCGGCGGCGCCTGTTGCATTGCCCTTGGAGACCCATTCGGGGCTCCTCCACCCCAGAGTCGAGAAAGGGACGATGCCCGCGTCCAGCCAGACATCCCCGACTTCCTCGACCCGGGTCACTTCCTGATTGCCGCACTCTTCGCATCGGATGGTCACCCGATCGATCCAGGGGCGACGCAGCTCCTCGAGCTGGTCGATGCCGGAGGTGGCCTTGTCCTCGAGGTCTTGTCTCGACCCGATGACCGTCAAGTGACCACACTCACACGGGTAGAAGGGGAGGGGCAGGCCGTAATAGCGGCGACGGGAGATGTTCCAGTCGCCCATGTTGTTCAGCCAATCGTCCATGAGCTTGCCCATGTATGTAGGCGTCCACTCGACTGTGGCGTTGGCGTCCTTCAGCGGCTGGCGGATCTCGGAAACGTCGATGTACCAGTCATCGGCGACCCGGAAGATGAGCGGTGTGTCACAGCGCCAGCAGTGGGGGTAGGTGTGGACGTACTCGCCGGACTCGACGAGGACCCCTGCTGACTCGAGTGCCTCGATGATCGGCTGACGAGCCTCCGTCGTGGTCATGCCGGCGAGCCAGCCGTAGTCGTCGTAGAACCGCCCGGACCCGTCGACGGGCATCAGGACGTCCAGGCCCATTTGCTGACCCAACTCGAAGTCCTCGGAGCCGGCTCCCGGCGCGATGTGAACGATGCCGGTCCCCTGGTCCATCGTCACTTCGTCCCAGGCCACGATGACGTGCTCTGTGTCCGAGGTTGCCGCAAAATCCTCGAACGGGGCCTGGTATCTCCAACCGACGAGCTCGGTTCCGGGCACCGTCTCCTCGAACTCCTCGTCGGGATACCTGTCCACGGCAACCCAGTCGCCATCGGGGCGCCGCCCGTAGTCGTAGTCCGGATGTACCGCGGCAGCGACATTGGCAGGGATGGTCCATGGAGTCGTTGTCCAGATCACCACCGCCTCGCCCTTCCGATCGAGCAACGGGAAACGAACCGTCAACGACGGGTCGGACTTCTCCTGATAGACGCCCGACTGCCCGGTGATCTCGTGCTGCGAGATCGACGTGCCGCACCGCGGGCACCACTCCGTCGAGCGATGACCCATGTACAGCCAATCACGGTCGTGGAGTGTCTTGAGGAAGCGCCAGATGTACTCGATGTTGTTGTCGGAGAAGGTCAGGTAATCCTTCTCCCAATCCATCCACATGCCGAGACGTCTCGAGCCGCGGCGAAGCTCCTCCACCGACCAAGCCACCTTGGCCCGGCACCGTCTGGCGAACTCCTCGAGCCCGAACTCCTCGATCTCGCGCTTCGAGTTGAGACCGAGCTCCTGTTCAACACCCACCTCGATCCAAAGCCCTTGACAGTCGAATCCGTTTTGGAATCTGAGGTCGTAGCCCTGAGCCGCCTTGTACCTCTGGAAGACGTCCTTGAGTGTGCGTCCCCATGCGGTGTGCACGCCCAGGGCCTTGTTGGCCGTGACGGGGCCGTCGATGAAGCTGAACGGCTCCGATCCGGCGATCTCTTGGCGAAGTCTCTCGAATATGGAATTCTCATCCCACCACTTCAGGACCTCATGCTCCAGTGCGTCGTGATCCGGCTGGGCATCGAGGGGGCGAAAGACCATTGTGTTGGGAGCCGAAGTCATGTAGATCGGCAGAGTAATGACCGGTACCGTCGTAGCCCATGTCACGCTCCCCCGTGGAGGCGAAGGGGTCTGGAGTCATCCTCCACGTCTGGGTGGTGCCGGGATCCTCTCGCACCCAGATCGACGGCCTGCACGGAGACAGACTCAAGATACGGGTCAGCGCACCGCCCGAAGACGGGAAAGCCAACTCGGAGGTCGCCAGCACCCTCGAGAAGGCAATCGGGTCACCGATCACGTTGATAAGTGGAATGCGCGGAAGGGCAAAGGTGTTTCAGGTCACCACCGGCGACGTCGATACGGTGAGCCGGAAACTCGGCCTGAGTTGACGTCGTTGGTAGGGTTTCCCGCCTTTTCAAAGAGGTAGACATGGCACGCAAACTCGCCAAGACCACGCTCGAGCGATTTCGGAAACGTCTCGAGCAGGAGAAGGAACGTCTCGAAGAGCAGATCGAGGACTACGAGCGCGATCTCGAAAACGCTCGCCTGACCGAGAGCTCGTCGGACCGGAGCCCGGACCCGGGCAACGCGGAGGCGAGCTCCATGAAGCTCGAGTACGCCAAGGAGCTCTCTATCGAGCAGAACACCCTCGACTTGCTCAGCAAGGCGAACCACGCCTTGAGTCGCATCGACGCGGGCACGTACGGAGTCTGTGAGTCGTGTGGCGGACCGATCCCCGTCGAGCGTCTCGAGGTACTTCCCTACTCGACCGTGTGCGTCGCCTGCGCATCGCGGCTCAGTTGATTCGTCGCTACGCCACTGCGCTCGGCATCGCCGCGTCCGTGGTGATCGTCGACCTCCTCACGAAACGGTATGCCGCCACCCATTTCGATGGGAGCCCAGTGGAGCTGGCTGGTGGGTTCCTTGGCTTCACCTACGTGGAGAACCCTGGAGGTGCCTTCGGCTCGTTCCGCGGTGGTGGACAGATCATCGCGGTGGCGGCGATGATCGTGACCGTCGTGGTGATCGCCGCGTTGGCAACGCCGAGGCCCAGGGGCGAGGTCATCTCCCTCGGCTTGGTCATAGGCGGGGCGATCGGCAATCTGGTCGATCGGTTTGCCAGGGGAGACGGTCTCGTCGACGGGCCCGTCATCGACTGGATCAATCTCTGGATAATCCCCACGTTCAACATCGCGGATGCTTCCGTGACCGTGGGCGTGGCTCTGCTAGTGCTTCTCGCGTGGTGGAACAGATAGAGCTCACGGTCCCCGGCGACCTGGCGGGCTCCAGGCTGGACAAGGCGATCGCCCAACTCCTCGGTGTGAGCCGAGGCCAGGCCTCGAGGCTCCTGGCCGGGGAGGTCACCGTCGATGGCCGGCCGGCGCAGGCGTCCGATCGCGTCGCGGCGAGTCAGTTGATCGTGTGCCAGGACCCAGGCAGCACGGAAAGCCTGACGCCCGAGCCTGTGCCATTCGACGTGTTGTTCGAGGACTCGCATCTGATGGTCGTGGACAAGCCGCCGGGTGTGGTCGTCCACCCGGGAGCAGCAAGGACTTCCGGGACACTGGCGGCAGGGCTGATCCACCAGTATCCCGAGCTGGTGGGCGTGGGAGCCGAAGGGCGCTGGGGCCTGGTGCACAGGTTGGACAAGGATACGTCGGGTGTGCTGGTGGTCGCCCGCACACAGCCGGCCTTCGAATCGCTCTCAGGGCAGCTGCGGCGTCGTGAGATGGTCCGCGTCTACACGACGCTGGTCGAGGGGCGGATGGAAGCTGCGACCGGGACGATAGAGGCGCCGATCGCGAGAGACCCCGCCCGTCCGACGATGCAGGCGACCGTCCCAGGGGGCAGACATGCCCGTACGCACTACGAAGTGATGACCCACAATGAGGCATCTGATGTGTCGTTGTTGTCGGTTCGTCTCGAGACGGGGCGAACCCACCAGATAAGGGTCCACATGGCCTCGATCGGCCATCCCGTCGTCGGAGACTGGGCCTACGGCGCGAGGAGACGTGAGTTGAGCCCGCCACGTATCTTCCTCCACGCCAGGAGTCTCGTCTTCACTCATCCGGTCACCGGAGACCGTATCGATGTGGAGGCTCCCCTCCCCGCCGACCTGTCCGGGTTCCTCGCGGGTCTGGCCCACTAGCCACCAAGCACCAAGCACCAAGCACCAAGCACCAAGTACTAAGTACTAAGTACCAAGTACTACGTACCCTGTG
>JASFVB010000090.1:0-10106 GCA_050050035.1 Acidimicrobiia bacterium
GTAGAACCGATGGATCACCCCATTCAGCTCCTTGGCACTCTTGGTGTCCCGGCCAAATGGCTTCTCGACCACCAGTCTCCCGTTGCGGTGCAGACCCGCCTCGGCGAGACCGCTGACGACGTCGTCGAATAGGCTCGGTGGGATAGCCAGGTACGCGACCGCACAGTCCCGATCACCGAGACGCTCGGCGATCGTCCGGTACGTATCGTGGTCGCGATAGTCCCCCTGGACGTAGCAGAGTGAGTTGGCGACCTCGTCGAATACCTCTTGGTCCACATCGATTCCCGCATCGACGAGCGAGGCAGCGGCGCGCCCGCGAAGGTCAGCGTCGTCGCCCTCGGTGCGACCCACGCCTACGACCGGGTCCACCAGCTCGCCGTCTGCGGCGAGGTGGTAGATGGCCGGGAAGAGCCGCTTGTGGGCCAAGTCTCCTGTGATACCGAACAGGATCAGACCGTCGGCACGTCGTTCAGTCACGAATGGTCACGAGATGAATCTAGGTTTGTGGCATGGCACAGATCGACATCAAGCCACTGAGCGACGTGACCTACCAGGTCAAAGTCACCGAAGGTGACTCCTCATCGACACACGAAGTCGCTCTCCTTCAACAAGATCTGGATCGGCTCGGCAGTGGCGCATCGGCCGAGGAGTTGATCGAGGCCTCGCTCAGATTCCTCCTCGATCGAGAGCCCAAGGAGTCGATCCTGGACAGATTCGACTTGACGGTGATCGGCCGGTACTTCCCCGACTATCCCGACCGCATCGGCGGATACCTGTGACCGGAGACACTAGATCGCGGGCGGAGGCAGTATTCGCCGACGAGGGTCTGGAATTCCACAGCTGGTCGAACGGCCCCGGGTATGAATACGGCGAGCATCGGCACCCGTATCACAAGGTTCTCATCTGCATCGAGGGGTCGATCATCTTTCACACCGCGGATGGAGACGTCGCGATGTCTCCCGGCGATCGACTCGACCTACCGCCCGAGACCTCTCACAGCGCCACGGTGGGTGACACCGGGGTCACCTGCATGGAGGCCGCCCGCTGATGTGTTCCCCCGCCAGTGTGCGAATCGTGGTCATATCGTCGTGGAAGACTCGAAGATGCCGCTCACGTCACCATGGGCTGCGTCCGTCCCAAGCTCCTCAGGGCCGGCGAGTGGACGTCGAACAGTGATCTCGAAGATCGACTTCTCTCCGTCGTGATCGAAAGTCAGGCTGCCACCCATGGCTTCGGCAAGTCTGCGAGAGACGGATAGACCGAGCCCGAAGGACGCCGGTTGCGTTGGGTCTTCGTGGGCTCGGTAGTAAGGATCGAACACCAGAGAACGCTGCGGTTCCGAGATCCCACTGCCATCGTCACACACCCTGACCGACGCCATCTCGCGACCGATGACGGTTTCGATCCATACACGATCACCCCCGTAGAAGACGGCGTTGCTGATCAAGTGACGAAGAACCTGCCGGAAACGGGCGGGGTCCACCTCGACATCGGCATCCTCGCCTTGGAGGTCAATGGGTCGGCCCGGCGACTCACCTCTCGATTGGAGAATGCCATTGATCTCGTTGTGGAGACCTACGGTCTCCAGACGAATGGCGAGTGTGCCCAGGTCTGCTCGTGCTGACACCAACAAATCGTCGACGACGTGACCGATGCCCTGGCTTTGGGACGCAACCAGAGCCGCCAACTCTCGTCGCTCCTCAGCGGTGAAGCTGTCCCAGTCCGCCCTGAGCATCTCGGAGAAGCCCAAGACTGCCGAGAGCGGCGTGCGAATCTGATGGCCCACCGTGGCGATGAGGTCGTCTTTGGACTCGACCAGCGTCTCGAGATCCTCGAGACGCTGCTGGATCAGACTCGTCGTCATGGTCAGGACCGCCAGCAAGAGCACGATCAGAATCGCCGCCGAGAACCAACCGGCCACGTGAGCCCAGTGGTCTGGAACCTCACTTCCCGGGATGTCGAAGTATGCAGCAGTAACGAATAGGACCGACCCGAGGGCTCCCACGCCGAGACGTGGGAGTGGCTTGCAGATCACGGTCGCTATCACACCGAATGTCACATATGCGATGGCGAGCACCGGGGTCGGGACACCAAGCACCTCGAGCGTGAAGAACGTGAAGAAGACGTCCACGACGAGTGCCACGTTCGCACGCGGTCTGTCCCAAGTGAGAAGGGCGTGTGCGCCCACGCCGACCGCGAGCGTCATCGCAATCCACACTCGCTCGAAGCCCAGGGGCCAGAGCACGAGGCCCGCAGCGATCGTTGCCGCGCATATCACAACCCTGAACCGGTTCCAGCGCTCGACCAACTCGGCACGCGCCGGACTGTCGATGGCCAACCCCTTGGGGATCCTGAGACCATCGTGGAGCCATCTCATGCGATCGTCTCTCATTGCCACACCGCCGATTTCGCGGTATCGCACGTCGACCACAGGTGGCCGGACCCGAACTCGCTCGGACACTCGATTCATAGGTATCGACCAGACCGTCGAGGATCCTGAATCGCGCTTGGCACGGCGGGTCTGGCAATCGGCCTCAGACCATTGGCTCAACGAGGGAGAAGACGTGGCAGTCCCGACCGGATTCGAACCGGCGTTTCCGGCTTGAAAGGCCGGCGTCCTAGGCCTCTGGACGACGGGACCGGGCTCGGGGAAAGACTACGTCCGAGGTGAGGTCAGCCCAACTCTTGTCGGGCACGCTCGATCCGCGCGATCGTCCGCTCCCGCCCGAGGGAGGCCATCGACTCGAACAGCGGTGGGCTCACAGATGAGCCCGTCACTGCTACTCGCAACGGCTGGAATGTCTTCCCTGCACCGATCCCCAGCTTCTCGGGGAGGGCGCGCAAGGCGGTTTCGATCGACTCTGTCGACCAATCCTCCAGCGTGCTGAGCGCCTCGAGCCCCTCGTCGAGAACGGCACCGACACCGTCCTTCGTCATGACCTTCTTCCACGACCTCTCGTCATATGAGTCGAACTCCTCGAACAGGAACATCACTTGCTCCCCGGCTTCGGGCATGAGCTTGGTCCGCTCCTGAACCAGTTCGGCGATCCCCTCGAAGGTCGCCCACTCCTCTCCCGTCACCTGGCGACCCAGTGCCTCCTCGACGTGTGGTTTCGCCAGCTGACCGAACTCCTCGACCGCCATGGCCCGGATGTACTCGCCGTTCATCCATTCGAGTTTGCCCGGATCGAAAGCCGCCGGGTTCTTCGACACGTCGGCGAGGTCGAATCTCTCGATGGCGAGGTCGCGATCGAAGATGGTGGTCTCACCGTCGGGTGACCAGCCGAGGATGGCCAGGTAGTTGAACACCGCGTCGGAGAGATACCCCGCATCTCGATAGTCCGACAGTGCCGTGGCCCCATGCCGCTTGGACAACTTCTTGCCATCGGTGCCGAATAGCAGTGGGAGATGGGCATAGACCGGTTCGCTTCCATCCAGGGCACGGGTGAGCACGATGTGCTTGGGCGTCGAAGGGAGAAGATCCTCTCCCCGAGCAACATGGGTCATCTCGTAGTCGAGGTCGTCGACGGTGGAGGCAAGGTGATAGGTGGGTGTCCCGTTGCTGCGCAGGATGACGAAGTCGTCGAGATCGCCAGGGTCGAAAGAGAGATCGCCACGTACGACGTCGGTGAACTCGACCGGGGCGTTCTGAGGGATCGAAAGCCTGATGACACCGGTGTCCGTCTCCGCCTCCGGTCTTCGTATGTAGTGCCCCGGGTGCTTCCCCTCCTTCCTGGCCCTACCCCGAAGTATCTCCAGCTCCTCCGAGGAACGGTCGTCGTAGTAGGCGTGCCCGGACTCGACGAGAGACTTGGCGAGCTCCTGGTATCTGGCGACACGATCCGACTGGCGATAGGAGCCGTGCGGGCCTCCGACACCCACACCCTCGTCCCAGTCGAGACCGAGCCATCGGATGGAGTCGAGGATCTCCTCCTCGAACTCCGGAGTCGATCGGTCGCGGTCGGAGTCGTCGATCCTGACGACGAACGTCCCACCGGTGTGCCGGGCGTACAGCCAGTTGAAGAGGGCGGTGCGAGCCGTGCCGACGTGGAGCGTCCCCGTCGGAGAGGGAGCCATGCGCACCCTCACGCTCACGGTGCCACCACCCGATTGGTGAGAGTCCCGATTCCGTCCACCTCGACCTCCATGACATCTCCCGGCTCCACCTTCCCGACACCCGACGGTGTCCCGGTGAGGATGACGTCACCGGGAAGGAGCGTTGTGAACGCCGAGATGTACTCGACGATCTCCGCCACGCCGAAGACCATGTCGGATGTGAATCCGGCCTGACGAACCTCACCGTTGACCTTGCATATCACGGCGAGCCGCTCCAGAGGGTCGAGCTCTGTCTCGATTGCCGGGCCGAGTGGGCAGAACGTGTCGAAACCTTTGGCCCGTGTCCATTGGCCATCGCGGCGTTGCAGGTCGCGGGCTGTGACATCGTTGGCCGCGGTATAGCCGAAGATGTACTGCGACACGTCCTCGGCCTTGACGTTGCGAGCCGGTTTGCTGATGACAGCCGCCAGCTCGGCCTCGTGATGGACCTCGGTGGAGATCGGCGGGTGAACCACGTTCGCATTGGTCCCAACGACCGAGGTTGCCGGTTTCATGAAGATGAGCGGCTCGTCGGGAACCTCGCCGTCGAACTCGGCGGCGTGATCCTCGTAGTTCTTCCCGACGCACATCACCTTGGTGGGGATGACCGGGGACAACAGCGTCACGCTCGGCCACGGCACCACCACTTCCGTTGGTTCCCACGCGACGAAAGGAGACCCGTTGTACACGAGGACACCTTCGGCATCGGCGACTCCATACGCGATGTCGTCACCTGACTTCATTCGAACGATCTTCATCGAGATCGGTGACGCTACCGAAGAGGCCGCGCTAGATCCGGCCCGGCCGCTGCATCAGCCTCTCGCGACCGACCTCGCTCACCGCGGTGGCGCCATGCCTGCTCTCGTGGGCGGTGGCCTCGAGCCATCTCTTCCGTCGTGTCTCCGCACCTGGTGCGGACCTCGGGCCGTAGCCGCACAGGGAAAGGGCCACGTCGACGTCCTCGGGGATCGCTGCCCTGCCAAACGCGGCTGCCCTCGCTATGACCAGCCCGGTCACCACCTTCTCGAGACGGGGATCGTCGTCGGGCAGCCGGGTTTGCCTCACCAGCTTGATGGCCCATCCCGGGTCCGGGCCGGCCTCACCGAAGCCACCGCCACGAGGGACGTCGTCGGGGCCGGCAGGCACTCCTGGCTTGGTGGCCCTCCAACTGCCGGCCGGGCCGGGCTGCGGCACTCGCCGCGGACGCTCGGCCTCGGTGATCTCGACATTGGGTTGTTGGGCCATCAGACGAATGTCAGCCAGTGTCGATAGTCGTCCAGCTTGCCGGCGACGGCAGCGGTGAACAGCTCCTGGGCCTTCGCCGTTATTGGTCCTCTCCGACCATCACCAACCAGACGCCGGTCGACCGATCGGATGGGGGTGACCTCGGCGGCCGTGCCGGTGAGGAACATCTCGTCACCGGCATACAGGGCGCCACGTGCCAGATCGACCTCCTTGACCTCCACCCCGTCACCACGCAGAAGAGCGATGACCGAGTTCCTGGTGATGCCCTCGAGGATGCCCGCCGAGACGGGAGGCGTCAGCACGACACCTTGGCTCACGATGAAGAGATTCATCCCCGAGCCCTCCGAGACCGATCCGCTGTCGTTCAGCATGATCGCTTCCTCGAAGCCGGCTTCGAGGGCCTCCTGTTTGGCCAGGACCGAGTTCAGATACCCGCCGGAGCCCTTGGCCGTCGGGATCAGAGACGTGTGTGAGATGCGACGCCAGCTGGAGACCATGGTGTCGATCCCCTTTTCCAGGGCCTCTTCACCCAGATAGGCACCCCACGGGAAGGCGGCCATCATCGCGCGCACTTCGTTCTTGGCCGGGTTGATGCCAATCGAGCCTCCGCCATAGAAGACCTGTGGCCGGATGTAGGCAGACTCGAGATCGCAGTGCCGGAGAAGGGCCAGGCAGGCGTCGTCCCAATCCTCGACGGAGTGATTCATGGGGATTCCGTAGGCGCGGGCCGATGCTTCGAGGCGGAGCATGTGCTCATGGAGACGGAATACGGCTGTCCCCTCGGGCGTGTCGTAGGCCCGGATGCCCTCGAATACGCCCGTCCCGTAGTGAACCACGTGGGAGAGGAAGTGGACGGTGGCGTCGTCCCACGGCACGAACTCGCCATCGACCCATATGTGTGATGCCGTTTCCATTGGGCAAGGCTATACGCGTCAACGCCGCGGTGAAACCCGGTTCTAGGCTCACCTGATGCGGCGGTTGTTGGCCTCGTGGTTCGGAACCGGTCTGATACTCGGTCGGTTGCGTGGCAGCCATCTCGGCTCGGGAACGGTGGGCGCGCTGTTCGCCCTGCCCATCGCTCTGCTCGTTGGCTCGTGGCTCGGGTGGCAGGGACAGATTGCAGCGACCGCGGTGGTGGTCTTCCTGAGCCTGTGGTCTGCCGATCGCTTCGTGGCGGATGAAGGTGACGCCGGATGGATCGTCGTCGACGAGGCGGCCGGCACATTCGTCGCCGTCATCGGGTTGCCCATCTGGCCTGCCCTCCTGGCGTGGGTGGTCTTCCGTGTTGCCGACATCGAGAAGGATCACGCACCCGGCGTGGCTGCGGCTGAGAGACTCCCGGGCTCTACCGGAGTGACCGCCGACGATGTCGTAGCCGGTCTCTACGGTCTGGTCATCGGCCACCTGGCCTGGGCATTGCTCTAGATTCCGGGCCATGATTGATTGGCAGATCGGAACGGTAGTCATCGGTGTCGACGGCTCGGAGGGAAGCAAGAGCGCTGCGGCACATGGCGTGGCAATCGCACATCACTGGGGAGCGAAGGTCAAGTTGGTGACAGTGGTCAGGACCCCGGAAGGCTGGTGGGGCATAGGTGGTGCACCGCCATCCCCAGAGGCCTTGGCCAGCGCGTTGGTCGAGGGACAGCAACAGGTGCTGTCCGAAGCCGAGGAGTACCTAGACCTGGACGGTCTCGAGTACGAGACGGTGGAGGAGTTGGGCGACCCGGTCACACGGCTCCTGGCCGTGTGTGAGGCGAACGACGCCGACCTGTTGGTGATCGGTCGGCGTGGTGCGGGCCTGGCCGAACGCATGTTGCTCGGATCCACGGCAGATCGGCTCACACATCTCGCCGAGTGCCCGGTGCTCGTCGTCCCCTAGGTCCCGCCCCCGGCCCTGAAACCAGGCGCCCCACCGCTCGCCCGATGCCAGTCGTCGCCATCATCCCGGTGAAGTCCTTCCGGTCGGCCAAGGGTCGGCTGGCAGACGCGCTCGACACCGAAAGACGCAGACGGCTCTCCGTGGCGCTGGCCGGGCACGTGGCCACATCTGCCGAGGCAGCCGATGTCCTGCCCCTCGTCGTGACGTCAGACGCAGAAGTCGCCGAATGGGCGACCTCGGCCGGGTTCCCGACACTCGCCGACCCCGGCTTGGGGCTCAACGCCGCCGCCGCGACCGGAGTCGACTGGGCCATCCGGGCGCGCAGCAGCTGGCTGGTCATCCACAGCGATCTCCCACTCCTGACCCCGACCGACGTGGAGGCCGTGGCAAAGCCGCTCGAGTCTGGTGGAACGTCGCTGGCACCCTCAACCGACGGCGGGACCTCCGCGATCGGGGGGCACCGGCCCTTTGACTTCGCATACGGGGTGTCCAGCTTCCACAGACATTTGAGACGTCTCCCCCAGACGTCGATCGTCGTCCGAGCAGGCCTGGCCCTCGATATCGACTCCCCGGACGACCTCAGGACCGCGATCACCGCCAGCGCCGGAGATTGGCTCCGGGGGGCGATTCATTGAGCCGGCTTGGTCACTCGCTTTATGCTGACACCGTGAGCAAAACGGTCGTTATCACCGGCGGGACCGGCGGCCTGGGAACTGCCCTCGTGCGTCGTCTGATGAACCGAGATTGGCGGCTGGCCGTCACGTATCTCGTCCCTGAGGAAGCTCGTGAGTTCGAGAGTGAGCTCGAGGTCGACGAGGAGAGGTTGATGCTGACCCGCGTCGACTGCACCAATGCCGAGGCCGTCAATGCCTACGTCAAGGATGTCGCCGAGCGTTGGGGCAACATCCACGGCCTGTGCGCCCTCGTGGGGGGCTGGGCCGGCGGCAGGGACATCGAGGACACCGACGACGTGAGATTCGAGCGAATGCTCGATCTGAACCTCCGCTCGGCGTTCTACGCGGTTCGGGCGTGCATCCCCCATCTCAAAGAGGCCGGCTGGGGCAGGGTGGTGCTGATTGGCAGTCGTGGAGCGGTCGACTTCTTCGGGGCGCAGGGAGCGTTCAACATCGCCAAGGCGGGTGTGACTGCCCTGGGCCGGAGCGTGGCGACAGAGCTCGAAGGGTCGGGTGTCACCGCGAATGTGCTGATGCCGTCGGTGATCGACACTCCCGCGACACGTCGATCATTGCCGTTTGCCGACTACGTCAACTGGCCGACACCGGATCAGATCGCTGCGGTCGCCGAGTTCATCCTCGATGACGACTCTGGTGTGATCAACGGGGCCCAGATCCCGGTCTACGGACGGGCATAGAGCTCGATCCAATCTCCGTGGGGGTGGGCCAAGCCCACCCGAGACAGACCTGAGCCGTTGTCAACCTCGATTGCTGCACCGGCATCCTCGGGATCGAGCCACTCGCAGGACACCCGATAGATCGGTCGCCGCGTCCTGTGTGCCTCGATGATGGCAGCGACTCGCTCGCGGCCCCGATGAGTCAGTTGATTGAGAATGAAGGAGTTCATCACGACAACCGGCTCATCTCCGGGGATGCGAGACAGCTCATCTGGAAGCACTTCGAGCACGTCACCGGCGACCAGGCGCATCGGCTCCTGGTTCGCCAAACCGAGAGCCGATCGGAGACGACGCCGTCTGTCGTGATTCTCGGGCCAGATCAGCGCATCCAACCATCGTGCGTCGTCAGGGTTCGATGGGTCGACTGGGTGCAGGTCGATGCCCGTTCTGCTCAAGATCTCGACCGGCCGGGGCTCCACTCGCCCACTGCGCAAGTCCGTGGTCAACATGACCGGCGACTCCGGTCCCCACTCGAGTCGCCCCAACAGGTAGCGATACCTGTCGAGTAGCAGATTCAGCCCGGCACTGGTGCCGATGTCGACCAGATGGAACTCACTCGCCCGGGTCGCCCACACTCCGGATAGCAGGGCCACACATCTTCGACACTCGTTGGTTTGGGTATACCTGGTGCGGCCGATCTCCACCAGCGACTCCTCATGGGCGAGCACGAACTCGACGAAGGCTTCTTCGACACCGTCGTCGGTTGGATCGTCTGACAGGCTGGGGTAGTAACGGGCGAGGTCTGAACCGCCTTCGCCCATCATCAGGAACTGCACGCCCGCAAACAGGATGGTGGGCTTCGGGGTGTGCTCGATCCGATTGAGGATGTCGACCAGACCCGGGTGCGAGGCAATCACTTCGATCAACCGCCGGTACAGGGGAGACGTGTCCAGGTAGCGGACCCAGTCGCGGACCTCGTCGGCCGTCAGGTCGTCCGGCCCGCTCAGAAAGTGTCCCTTCTGTATGCAGTGGCAAGAGAGTCTGCATACTCATTCCATCGGAAGCCGCTGTGGGCCTTGATCCAACGGATACGAGCCTTGGGCTTTTCCTTGGTGAGCTCGTACGCCCGCTGGACCAGCTCGAGATTCGCTATCGGGCCCGGAGACTTCTTCTTCCATCCTTTCGCCTCCCACCCCTCCGCCCACTTGGTCAGGATGTTGACGACGAGCTGTGAGTCCGTGTAGACGTCGGTCTCGGTGTCCACCGGCAGCATCTCCAACCCGGCGATCATCGCAGTGAGCTCCATGCGGTTGTTGGTCGTGTGGGCTTCGGCCCCGTAGTCCTCGGCAACCACCTGGCCGTCGACGACGAGGACCGCTCCCCAACCGCCTGGCCCGGGGTTGCCTTCAGAAGAGCCATCGGTGAACACGCCTGTCTGGGGCCCTTCGCGAAACATGGCGAGAACCTCTTCGATGGTGAGGTCGCGACGCTTCGAGACGCTAGGACTGCCTGCGTTGCTCACCGCCGCCCGGTCGG
>JASFVB010000091.1:0-10099 GCA_050050035.1 Acidimicrobiia bacterium
TTCAAGGCTGCCCTCGTCGGTGCCGGTGTGGCACGTCTCATACCGGCTGGCGGGGCCATAACTCCGGTCGCCATGTCGTGGGCGGTGCGTGACGAGGTCGAGGAGAGTACTGCCGGGCCGGCGATCAGGACGGTCTTGCTCAACTACGCCGGTCTGCTGATCCTGGCGGGGGGCGGGATCCTGCTCGACCCACCCAGCGGTGCGATACCGGTGTTCTCGACATCCCTTCTCGTCATCGCACCCTTCGTACTCGTGCTGGGCGTCCTTCTCATGTTCGGCTCTGGCCGTCTGGGGAGCATCTCCAAGTACCTGCCGCGTTTCATCCGCAAGAGGATCGAGACATCGATGGTCAACCATCTCCCCGGATGGCACTCACAGCTGTATATCTGGGCGAGGCTTCTGATGGAGGCAGCCGCGTTCTGGCTGGTGATGGCGGCCTTCGGTCTCGACCTGAGTGTGTTGGAGGTCGTCGGCACATTCGCTGCATCGCAGATCGTCGGGGGGTTGCCCGGTATGCCCGGTGGTCTCGCGGTGACGGAGGGTGCGATCACGGCGATACTGGCGGCTTACGGATACCCGTTGTCCGCGACGATCGCTCCGACGATCGTCTTCCGCGTCGTTTCGTACTGGCTTCCGGCCGGGCTGAGCCTTCTCGCCGGCGGATCCACCTTCCTTCGCTCCGAGGAGGCCAAGGCGGTCTCTCGGTAGTGTCTTGTCGATGACCAACACAGTCCAGTTCAGCCTGGTCAACCAGGATGGGAACCCGGCGACTTCCGACGACCTGGCGGGGAAGAGCTACATCATGTTCTTCTACCCCAGGGCGATGACTCCGGGTTGCACCACCGAGTCATGCGATTTCCGCGACAGCTATCAGGAATTCAGTGCCGCCGGCTACGAGATCATCGGCGTGAGCCCCGACCCTCCTTCGCGGAACGCGAAGTTCCGGGAGAAGGAGGGGTTGAGCTTCGACCTCTTGTCCGACGAGGACCATGTCCTGGCGGAGTCTCTCGGGGCGTGGGGTGAGAAGAAGAACTACGGCAAGGTATATCAGGGCTTGATCCGCTCCACATTCGTGATTGGGCCCGACGGCGAGGTGGAGAAGGCCTACCGCAACGTCCGCGCCAAAGGCCATGTCGCCCGAGTCAAGGCCGACCTGCTCGACGTCTGACCGTTCTGTGAGGATCTTTGCACCGTGACGGTGCAGAAACCCTCACAGAAGGGGGTTTGGGCCACTCAGCTCGATGCCGGAGAGGTTCTCCAGAGCCTTGACCAAGGCGTGGTTGCCCTCCGAGCCGAGCCCTCGGGCCTGCAAGGTCCGGTAGAGCTGGAAGACCAAGGCCACACCGGGAAGAGGCACGCCCATCTCGTCGGCTGCCTCGAGGACGAGACGTAGGTCCTTCTGCTGGAGGTCGATGGTGAACCCCGGCCGCCAGTCTCGTTCGATCATCTGCGGTCCTCGATTGGACAACATCCAGGAGCCCGCTGCCCCGCCCTCCACGGCCGCGAGAGTCTTCCTGAGATCCAGCCCGGCCCCTTCCGCCAGGAGCAGCGCCTCGGATGCAGCGAGCTGGTTGAGTACCACCAGGACCTGGTTGACGGCCTTGACCATCTGACCGGAGCCGGGGTCCTCCCCGACGTGCACAACCGACTTGGCGTAGGCGTCCATGAACGGCCGCGCCCGGTCGAGGGCTGCGTGGTCACCACCGACCATGACCGCCAGTGTGCCCTTCTCCGCACCCTCAGAGCCTCCGGACACAGGTGCATCGACCCAATGGACTCCCAGCTCGGCGGCACGGGTTGCGAATCGCCCGGTGGCCACAGGTGAGATCGTGGAGTGGTCGACGAGCACATCTCCTTCGGTCATGCCGTGGATCACGCCGAGGTCGCCGAACACGACCTCTTCGACGTCCGGGGTGTCGGAGACACACACGAACACGATGTCCGACTCAGGTCCCACCTCTTGGGGTGTGGCTGCCACCGAGACGTCGAGCCCTTCCGTCTTGGCAGGAGTCCGATTCCAAACCGTGACCTGATGTCCGGATTCGATGAGGTTGGAGACCATTCCCCGACCCATGATCCCGAGCCCGATGAATCCGAGACGCTCCATCCGCCGCACCATAGAGAGACTGCGCGCCGGGCTCGAGCGGCCGGCTCGAACTATGTTCGACAAGCCATGGCCAGTGACCGTCTCGACACGCAACTCTCAGCCGAGCTCGAAGAGCTCCAGACCTCCGGCACCGCCAAGGGGGAGGAACAGGTCGTGACAGGCGTCCTCCCACCGAGGGCAGGTCTGGGGCCCAGATATCGGTTTGCCGGGAGTGAACACGAGTACCTTCGGATGAACTCGAACAGCTATCTCGGTCTCTCGTCACACCCGGCCGTGGTCGACGCCGAGGAGGCAGCGACACGCAGATTCGGCGCCGGGCCGGGTGCGGTCCGGTTCATCTCGGGCACCTATCAGGCCCACATCGACCTGGAGAATCGATTGGGGGCGTTGCATGGCCGCGAGGCCGGGATCGTCTATTCCTCCGCGTACGCCGCAGTCTTGTCCACCCTCACCTCCCTGGTGACAGAAGATACCGCCATCCTCTCCGACGAGCTCAACCACAACTGCATCATCAACGGCATCCGGATGACCAGGCCTGCTGTTCGGAGCGTCTATGCGCACCTCGACATGACCGAGCTCGACGAGGCACTGACCGCTGCGTCGGGGTCGGCGCGCCGTGTCTTGGTCGTCACCGACGGGGTCTTCTCGATGCGTGGGGACTATGCAGACCTGGCCGCCCTCACCGAGGTCATCTCACGCCACGATGCCGACTTCCCGGAGAACATCGTGTTGGTCGTCGACGATTCGCACGGCGTCGGCGCTTACGGAGAAACCGGCCGAGGCACCGAGGAGGTGACCCAAGGGGAAGCTGACGTCCTGGTCGGGACGTTGGGCAAGGCCTTCGGTGTCAACGGAGGCTACGTGACGGCATCGGAGGCGGTGGTCGGGTATCTGCGAGAGAAGGGCCCGATGTACGTCTACTCGAACCCGATCACGGTGGGTGAGGCGGCGGCCGCAGACATGTCGGTGTCGATCCTCGATTCTCCTGAGGGTCTCGAGCTCCTGGCCCATCTCGCGGCGATGACGGAGAGATTCGAGAGTGGTCTACTGAGCGCCGGGTTCGAGACGATCCCAGGACCACATCCGGTCGTGCCGCTCATGGTTCGCGACACGGACAAGACGGCTGCGCTGGTCACTCATCTGTTCGACAATGGTGTGCTCGCCACCGGGCTCAACTACCCGGTGGTTCCCAAGGGTGACGAGGAGATCCGTTTCCAGGTGAACGCCGACCACACCGTCGCCGACATCGACTACGTCCTCGACGTCCTCGAATCGTTCTCCTGATGCAATGGCGGGAACGGCCGTAGGGCCGTCAACCGTCACGCTCGTCTTCGATAGGAGATGTTCCAGAGGTCGTTCCAGGTGGCGCCACCGTCCCGGCTTCCCTGCCAGGCCCACTGGAGAGAGCCTTCTTCGATCTCGCTGAACACCATCCGTTGCACGACGGTCTCGTCGTCCCGCTCCACGGGCTCGGTGGCGAGTGTCATGACGTTGTCTGCGAACGACCCTGTGAAGACGAGATAGCCGCCAGAGCTGTCGACCCACGTCTGTCTCCAGAGTCTCGCCCTCTCGTCGTACACCGAGACGCTGTGGCCGCGAAAACTCCCGTCGTCGGTCGTGAAGTTCTCCTCGATGACACAGTCGCCATACATTCGGCGAATCTCGTTGTGCCCGGTGCCGATCTCACCCTCGTTGCCACCGGACTGGTCAGCCGGCCAGGTCAGATCCCACTCACCGAGCCAGAAATCAAACTGGCGAGCTTCCGGAGAGGAGCACGGCCCGGCCATGTCAGGCGTCCTCCACCACGACGAGCACCTCGTTGGCGTCGACCTGATCGCCTGCGGTGCAGTGCACGGACGAGACGGTTCCGCCGTGTGGTGCGCGCAATGTGTGCTCCATCTTCATCGCCTCCATCACGACGAGTGTGTCCCCCTCGTCGACCGAGGTGCCCTCGGCCACGTCCACGCGTATGACCTTCCCCGGCATTGGCGCATGCAACGAGCCGCTGTCCTCGTCGCTCTCTGTCGAGGGGAAACGCGGCAGAGTCACGAGGTGGGCAGGGCCTGCCTTCGAATCGACATACCGCTCGTCTCCGTAGCGGGCCACGTCGTAGTGCCGCACTTCGTCTGCAACGGCGAATTGGACACGCTCGGCAGTGGCGTCGACCCCGCTCACCAAGCCGATGCCTCTCAGCTGAAAAGCGTCGATCGCCGAGTATCCGATCTCGTGCGGGCCATGGCTCCCGGCATAGGTCCTCGTCTGCAGCCGGCTCGGCGAGTTTCGCCATCCCGAAGGGATGGTGCTCAAGACGGTGGCATGTTCCCTTTCCACTGCCTGATCGGCCAGAGCCGCGGCCAGTGCGGCGAGTCTCTCCTCTGTGGCGTCGAGGAGTGGCCGGCCCAGGTCCTTGGCCTCGTTCCTCACGAGGAAATGGGTGTCGGTCTCGGTGCCCGCGAACTCGGGGTGTTCCAGGATTCGCACCAACAACGCCCGGTTGGTGGTGGAGCCGTGGATATGAGCCTGGCGAAGGGAGGACGCGAGGAGGTTGATGGCACCCTCCCTCGTGGCCGCATGGGCGATCACCTTGGCGATCATCGGGTCGTAGTGAACCGACACGACCGAGCCCTCTTCTACGCCTGCGTCGACCCGAAGGCCTTCGGTCTGTGGAAAGTCGAAACGACGGAACTGGCCGGTGACGGGGAGAAAGTCGTTCAGCGGATCCTCGGCGTACAGCCTCGCCTCGATGGCGTGCCCGTCGATCCGCGGCCCACGACGGGGAAGGGGCAGACCTTCCGCGATCTCGAACTGAAGACGCACCAGGTCGACGCCAGTGATCATCTCCGTGACGGGGTGCTCGACCTGCAGCCGGGTGTTCATCTCGAGGAAGTAGAAGTCACCGTCCTGGAAGAGGAACTCGACGGTCCCCGCCCCGACATAGGAAACAGCCTCTGCAGCCCGGATCGCGGCTTCACCCATCGCCACTCTCGTCTCCTCATCGAGGGCCATGGATGGCGCCTCCTCGATGATCTTCTGGTGGCGACGCTGAATCGAGCACTCGCGCTCATGAAGGGAGATGACTCTGCCCTCGACGTCACCGAGGACCTGGATCTCGATGTGACGAGGGGCGGACAGGTATTTCTCCAGGAACAGGGTGTCGTCGCCGAAGGCGGCGGCGGCCTCCCTGGCGGCTGATTCGATGGCCGCGTCCAGGTCGTCTTCGTGGCGCACGATCCGCATTCCCTTTCCTCCGCCACCTGCGGACGCCTTCACCAGGACCGGGTATCCGAGGGAGACCGCCGCGCTGCCCATGGTGTCGATGCCCGCCAACTCGACGGCAGGGAGCGTGGGGACACCCACTTCCTCCATGAGGCTCTTCGACTTCAGCTTCGATCCCATGATCTCTATGGCCCGTGGTGACGGGCCCACCCAAGTCAGCCCCGCGTCCACCACCGCCTTGGCGAAATCCGGGCTCTCCGCGAGGAACCCATAGCCGGGGTGGATGGTGTCGGCGCCAGTCTCCTTGGCGGCGGCCAGGATCGCGTCGATGTTGAGGTAGGTGTCGGTGGCGGTGTTTCCGGGCAAGTTGACGGCCTCATCCGCCTCGCGGGTATGGGGCTCGATGGCATCTGCATCGGAGAAGACTGCGACCGTGGAGTAGCCCAACGCCCGGCACGATCGGAAGATGCGACGTGCGATCTCGGCTCGATTGGCGACGAGGACCTTGGAGATCATGGGTGCGGGAGGGTACCGGACGTCGACCCGTCGCGAACCGGGTCTCATCGCGAGGTAACCATGACCCGCTTGCCGGACCCGAGGGTGAGTTCTCGGAGAGAACTCCAGCGTCTCGAGCTTCGCTCGAGACGCTACATCCGAAAGACGCCGAACCGGTCCGTTCCCTCGACGGGAGCCGAGTGGATCGCCGAGAGCGCGATACCCAGGACCGTGCGTGTGTCCCGTGGGTCGATCAGACCGTCGTCGCGCACCCGAGCTGTCGAGTAGTAGGCCTGCTCTGCATGCTCCATGGTCTCCATCAACTCGGCATTGCGTGCGGCGTCGGCCTCCTCGTCGAACTCGAGCCCGCGTGACTCCGCCGACTGGCGGGCGACTATCGACATCACGCCGGCCAGCTGCTTGGCCCCCATCACGGCCACTTTGTGGTTGGGGTAGCCAAAGACGAAGCGGGGATCGTATGCCCTGCCGGACATCCCGTAGTTGCCCGCGCCGTACGAGACGCCGGCCATGAGAGAGATGTGTGGGACCTCCGAGTTGGCGACCGCATTGATCATCTTGGCGCCGTCCTTGATGATCCCGCTCTGCTCGTAGTCCTTGCCCACCATGTAGCCGGTCGTGTTGTGGATGAACAGGATTGGGGTGTCATAGCGGTTGCACAGCTGGATGAACTCGGTCGACTTCTTCGCCTCGTCGCCGAAGATGACACCCTGCTGGTTGGCGATGACCCCGATGGGGAAGCCATGAACGGAGCCCCAGCCATTGAGAATCGACGTTCCGTAGACGGCCTTGTACTCCTCGAATCGTGACCCGTCGAGGATGCGAGCCAGGATCTCCCTCATGTCGAAGGGGATGCGAAGGTCGGCCGGGATGACTCCGAGTATGTCGTCGACGTCGTAGATCGGCTCGTTCGCCTCCTTGGTCGCCCCGTAGCCGAGCTTTCGCCAGTTGAAGTGCCCGACGATGTCCCGCCCCATTCGGAGCGCCTCGTGCTCGTCGTCTGCGAAGTAGTCAGACAGACCCGAGATTCTCGAGTGCATCTCGGCGCCACCGAGCTCCTCATCGGTCGACTCCTCTCCGGTGGCCATCTTCACCAGCGGGGGGCCGCCGAGGAACACCTTCGCTCGCTCCCGGACCATCACCGCGTAGTCGCACATCGCGGGGAAGTAGGCACCTCCTGCGGTCGAGCTGCCAAACACGAGTGACACCGTCGGAATCCCCATCTTGGACAGACGGGTCAGGTTGCGAAACCACTTCCCGCCGACGAGGAACACGTCAGCCTGGTCTGGCAGGTCGGCCCCACCCGACTCGACCAGTCCGATGAACGGGAGCCGGTTCTCCATGGCAATGTCCATGATGCGAAGCGACTTGGCCAGGCTGTATCTGTTGAAGACACCCGCCTGACTGGTGGGGTCGTTGGCGAGGATCGCGCACTCGACGCCATTGACGACTCCGATGCCCGTGACGACGTTGCCGCCGAGAGGCTTGTCGGTTCCCCACCCAGCCAGCGTCGACAGCTCGAGGAAAGGCGAGTCGGGGTCGACGAGAAGCTCGATGCGCTCCCGGGGTAGAAGCTTGCCTCGAGCCCTGTGACGTTCGATGTACTTCTCCCCGCCACCGAGCCGAGCCTTTGACTGAAGCTTCTCGAACTCGGCCAGCTTGGCCTCCATGGCGGCGCGATTCGACCGGTATTCCTCGGAGTGAGGGTCGAGGCGCGTTTTCAGCACCTGCATCGAGTGGAGCGTAGTAACGCCCGGCCCGTTGCTATAGCAACGGGTAGCGGTTTGCGCGACCGGTGCGCCGCGCCGACTCAGCCGCTGTGGACCGCCGACTCCTGGTAGGGCTCGAGCATGATGCACTCGCCGGGGCACTCCTCGGCCGACTCGACGACATCATCAATGAGCTCATCGGGGACACGGGCCAGGCCGCGGGAGCCGTCCGGCGCGTCCTCGCCGTCGAAGACGACGGTGTCGCCGAAGTACTTGGACTCTTCTTTGACAACCCAAAGACCGTCATCCCTCCCCACGAACACATCGGGAGAGATCTCCTCGCAGATTCCGTCGCCGGTGCAGAGGTCTTGATCAATCCAAACCATTAGCTTGGTCGCGTCGGCCATACCCCCAAGTTAGATGGTTGATGGCCGTGTCCCAACTCAAAGGCTGGTGGAGGAAATGCAAGAGGTATTGGAGAGACTCGAGAGGCTCGTGGGCCAGGAAACCGGTGTGAGCGACTGGTGGGAGATCACCCAGGATCGGGTGAATGCCTTTGCCGATTGCACCGAGGACCATCAATTCATCCACGTCAACCCGGAGCTTGCGGCACAGACACCCTTCGGTGGGACCATCGCCCACGGGTTCCTCACGCTCTCGCTGAGCGTGGCGATGAGCGCCGAGATCATGCTCGATGTCGGCAACCCGATGATGGCCGTCAACTATGGCCTGGACAAGGTGCGTTTCCCGGCTCCGGTCCCGGTGGGCTCCCGCATCCGTCTCCGTCTGACCCTCGACGAGGTGAGCGAGGTGCCGGGTGGTCTGCACATCAAACAAACCGTCACGACGGAGGTCGAAGACGGGGAGAAGCCGGCGATGGTGGCCGAGCGTCTCTCTCGTTTCTACTACTGATCGTTTTCAGACGCCGTAGGGACGAAATACCGTCTCTACAGCATTAGGAAAGCGAACGGCCGCCGCCGACCACCATGACGTGGCCCGTGATGTAGGACGAGAGCGGCGTTAGGAGAAACCAGACCGCGTCGGCGATGTCCTCGGGTGCTCCCATACGGTCGAGCGGGATGGCGGACACCATCTTCTCGCGGATGTCCTCGGGTATCCCCATTGCCATCTCGGTTCCGATCAGCCCGGGAGCGATCGCGTTGACACGTATGTGCGGGGCCAGTGACAGTGCCATGGCTCGGGTGAGGCCCACAACGCCCCCCTTCGACATCGAGTAGTTGAACTGACCGAAGTTCCCCAAGTAGGCCCGTGAGGAGATGTTGACGATCGAGCCGCCGTCACTCATGACCTCGGCGAGGGCGGTGGACATGCGGAACACGGCGCCGAGGTTGATGTCCAGGACCGCGCGGAAGTCCCCACTGCTCATGTTGATCAACCGTGAGTCGCGTGTGATCCCGGCGTTGTTGACCAGTCCCAACAGGGGCACCTCGGCGTCAGCCACCGCTTCCGCCACGGTCTTCACGCCATGGTCGGTGGTCAGATCGACCTGGACCGGCACTATGTCGTCACCGGCCAACCCCAGCTCCGGCGAGACGTCGACACCGATGACCGTGAACGACGGGTTGGCAGCCAGACGCTCCGCTATGGCGCGACCAATCCCCCTCGCTGCCCCGGTGACCACTATCGAGCCGTTCATGGCAAGGCCTTCCCGAGGTGGCCGGGCCCGACGCGGATCACCTCTCCCGTCACACCGTGAGAGTCGAGCATCCAATTGGCCCAGCGGTCGACCTCGTCGGTCGGGGCGTCTTCGTCGAAGGCGATCACGTTGGCGGTCCATCCCTTGCGGGACCCTTCCAGAGCCGCGGTGCGTGCCGCGGAGAGAAGCCCGGCCGCGACCATTGCGTTGCCGGCGCCGCGACGTCCCAGCAAGTCGTCGTGATGGACCACGAACACAAACGACTCCTCGGCGCGGGCGGCCTCCCTGGCCAGATCGAAGGCACGCTCCAGCTCGCTGCGGACCGCGCCCCAGTCATCGGAGACGGTCTCGGCGCGATGGATGTTCATATCGCCACTGCCCTCCCTTCTCCCACCATCTTGTCGATCGTGTCCCCGTCCACACCCATCTCGTGAAGGATCTGTCGTGTGTGTTGGCCAAGCATCGGAGGCAGACCGGCGGATCGTGACTGCCCACCGTCGAAATGGATCGGGGAGCCGGTGGTCCTGACATGTCCAGCTACCGGGTGCTCCAGCTCGACCAGCATCTCATGGTGCCTTGCCTGGGGGTCGTCGAAGGCCTCGGGGATGGTCAGCACGCGCCCAACGGGGAGACCTGCCTCATCCAGCAGATCGATCCAGTAGTCGACGGTCTCCGCCTTGAATACCCGGGACAGTCTGCGGACGAGATTCGGCTCGTTGGCCATCCTGGTTTCGTTGTCGGGGTATTCCTCGGCCAGGTCGGGGCGCTCCAATGCGTCGCACAGCAGCTCGAAATGACGATCGGAGACGACGGCGAGAGTGAATGGGCCGTCGGACGCCTGGAAGACCTGATTGGGAGAGAGAAAAGGGCTTGCTGTGCCAGTTCTCTCCGGTTGCC
>JASFVB010000092.1:0-9984 GCA_050050035.1 Acidimicrobiia bacterium
CCAGCGAGGCCGGCCGTCCACCCGCGATCTATCAGCAGTTCTGGAATCTCGACGTGTATCCGTTCCCCGACTCATGGGTGGGAAGGCTGTCTGACTACGAAGCCCAGGGGATGATCCCGTACTTCGAGGTCACGACAGACAACCTGGCAGCGCTCAACAGTGGCCAGAAAGACACCTCACTGAACGCAATGGCGGAGGCCATCGGCGACTGGCTGAAGGCTGGGGCGAATCGTCATGTCCTGGTCGCGCCACTCCCGGAGATGAATCTCCCCGAGCACCTCTGGTCCGGTGACCCAGACGCCTTCAAGACGGGTTACCAGCGTATCCGACAGGCCTTTCTCGACCAGGGTCTCGACGGTACGCAGGTTCGTTTCGTCTTCGCACCATATGGCAAGGAGTGGAACGTGGTAGCCGGCTACTACCCCGGTGACTCGAGCGTCGATCTGGTCGGATTCGCCAGGTACAACAAGAACAGCCCCTGGCAGGACTATCAGAGCACGTTTCAGAATCAGATCGACGGCGCGCAGGAGCATGTCTCATGGACCAAGCCGATCTTGATCACGCAGACCGGCTCAGTAGAGGGCAGCGGAGGCAGCCGAGCCGTCTGGTTCGACGACATGTTCACCAACTTGAAGGCACACGATCAGGTCATCGGCGCCATCTACTTCAACAAGAACAAGGACAATGACTACCGGGTCCTGGTCAACGGTGTGTTGGACGCCGCATTCGAGGTTGGCTACGACAAGTGGTCGGATCCTTCCGAGGTGTCTTGGATCTTCGACGGTCGGATGGACACTTGGGTCCAGGACAGAGAGGCGACGATCGGCCAGCACTTCCTCGACTCCTGGGGCCACACCTTCCAGGACGACATCAAGTGGCTCGCGGACGAGGGGATCACTGCCGGCTGCAACCCGCCCACGAACAGCCAGTTCTGCCCTGACGACCTGGTGACTAGAGGCGCCATGGCCGCCTTCCTGGTCAGGGCACTCGGATACACCGACGACGGCGGTGGAGACCTCTTCACCGACGACAACGACAGCGTCTTCGAATCAGACATCGACAAACTGGGGACGGCAGGCGTGACCCGCGGCTGCAACCCACCGACCAACAGCCAGTTCTGCCCCGACGATTACGTCACCAGAGGGGCGATGGCCGCCTTCCTGGTCAGGGCACTCGGATACACCGACGACGGCGGTGGAGACCTCTTCACCGACGACAACGACAGCGTCTTCGAATCAGACATCGACAAACTGGGGACGGCGGGTGTGACGGCGGGCTGCAACCCACCGACCAACGACCAGTTCTGCCCCGACGACTATGTCACAAGAGGGGCGATGGCCGCGTTCCTCCACCGCGCCCTCGGGACTTGACTCCGCGTCGCCAACAGCCCAGGTCCTTTTCAGACTGATGCGCCGATCCGGTCGTCATATGATCGGTCGCCGTGGAATCACGGCAGTTGGACGACGTCGATTGGGCCGACTTCGACTTCCTAGACATGGGGTCGGGAATCGGCGGTTCGTTGGTCGAGGCAGAACGCTTGATCGGTGGACGCGGGATCGGCATCGAGACGAACCCCTCGAAGGTCGTTGAGGCTCGCGCCAAAGGTCTGGCTGTGGTGGAAGGCGACATGTTCTCTGTGCCCGATTCGGTTCGACTCCGGTACGTGGTCCTCAACAACGTCTTGGAGCACCTTCCCGATCTGGAGACTGTCCGTGCGGCATTGTCGAAAGCATCACGGGTCGCAGAGGAGTTCGTGTACATTCGTCATCCCTCGTTCGAGGACGAGGCATATCTGGCCGAGTTGAGATTGAAGCAGTATTGGAACGACTGGCACGGCCACCCCTCCCACATACTCCTGAGCGACTTCATGAGGATGTTCGCCGACATGGACCTGTGCGGGTACGTGTTCCAACCGGTTCGCAAGGCGGACGACTCCGAAGACCCGACCATCCTTCCTGTCGAGGCTCCTCGCGACCAGCACGAGTACGAACCGACCCATGGCCCAAAGCCTTATGTGGAGTTCGACAAGCCTGTGTATGAGGCCTTCGACATCGTGGCACTCACGGCTCCGGGCCGAGTCGAGCTTCGCTACCGGTCGCATCCCGATGAGTCACTGGCACAGCCATTCGTCTCGGTGACCTCCATGGGACATCGCCTCGCAAAGGCCGAATGGGAAAGAGATACTGCGGTTCAGAATCTCGAGAGACTCAGAGCGCGGCGAGCGGTGAAGATCGCATTGGTTGCGTCGAAGGCGGCGGGACCTGCGTTCTCTGGCTGGCGGGCCCTTAGGAAGTGGGGCGGGTCCCCCCCAGACACGGATACCTGACGGCTGTGCCACCGCAATCCCGCCTGTCTCCCGCAGTCACGCAGTGGCTGTGGGGAACGGCCTTCGCAACCGTGCTGCTGCTGCTGGCGCTCACTCATATACCGCAAGCAGCCCTCTCGTTCTGGTGGGACGAGCTCTACACGCTCGTCAACTACGTCGAGCCTGGCGTATTCGATGCCTGGACCGCTGACTACCACACCAACAACCACGTTCTGTTCTCAATGCTCTCGGCTGCATCAGGGGCCATTCTTGGTCCCGGTGAAGTCTCGTACCGGCTCCCCAGCCTTGGGTTCGTTCTGGCCGCGTATGCGGGTCTGATGGTTCAGGTGAACCGCCACATCGGACGCGTAGAGGCCCTCTCCACCGGGCTCATCCTGCTCTTCTCTCCTCTGTTGCTCTACTGGGTCACCCAGGCACGTGGCTACGGGCTCACCACATTCGCCGCAGTGCTTGTCCTGGGCGGGACCTTGGTGCTCACATCAAAGCGGGAGTCAGTCAATCGCCTGGCTTGGGCTCAAGTCCTTCTCGGTGGCTTCGTGGGCATAGCCACCCTGCCCCATTTCGCCTTGCTGTTCACCCTCAGTTGTCTGGCGCTCGCGGCCGTGCTCCGCGATCGATGGCGAGCGGTCGCGGGTGCTTGGGCGTTGGTTGGGACCGCTGCCCTACTCTTCTATCTGCCATCGGGGCCAGTGCGCATCATGCGCGCCAGTGGAGTCGACCTGGGGCCACCACTGAGCCCTGGTGATACCTTCACCGGACCATTCCGCTTTCAGATTGTCGGCACGCTGAAGGGCGCCGGCGACCTCGGCGAGCTTCTCTCTGATAGGTGGATTCCAGTGGCGGTGTCCGTCCTGGTTGTCTTCGCGCTCTTGGCTCTCGCCAGGGCGTACATAGAGAGGGACTGGGCTCCTCTCGTTCTCACATTGATACCGATCTACGGTTCGTACTTGGTGTTCTTCGCCCTTCGATTGGCGGTCACCGATCGATCACTGCTGTTCCTATTCCCTCATTTAGCCGTGCTCCTTGCCTTCGGAATCGGCTATCTGATGCGAGCCCATGGTCGCCAGGCTGCTATTCGTTGGCTGGTTCTCGCCCCGCTCATGGCCGCTGCAGTCGTGATGGTCCTGCTCACATTGAAGATGGCTTTCGCGTGGGCGGCCATCCCCATCGAGGATTACCGCGGCGCCACCGCAGTCGCCACAAACAGCGATGTGAACGTGGCCGTCACCGACTCGTCGCGCTCACTCGGATTCAGCTACTACCTGCCCGACATTGTCGTGCTCGACGAGGCAAGCCTCTTTGGATTCATCTGTGACGGCACGGAATCTGCCGTCTACATCGCACACTCGTACAAACGCCCGTTCGACCCTCCGGTTGACTGCCTGGAAGACCGTGCGGCACTGCGCGTCGATTTGCGGCAGCGGCGCCGAGGAACCATGTCCGTGTGGCTCGTTCCGGAGGTCTCGCCTGGCAATTGACACAGGATCTGGTGCCGCGAAGGCGTTGTATCGAGTCCTCCGACGGGATCGGTTCCAACCACCGACGTGGCCATTCTCGCTCTTTGCAGGCGAGCTCGCACGGCCCCATGCGACATTGGCCGCCGAGTGGCACACCTTCCTGTCAAGCCCCATAATCGGCGAACATGCACATCGGCTTCATTGAGCCTCATCTCCAACGATATGGGGGAATCCGCCGGGTCGTTGAGCTAGGTAATCATCTAGTGGCACTCGGTCATTCGGTGACGTACTACCTACCACCAGGTTCGGATCTCTCCTGCACATGGATGCCGTGTCTCGGCGCCATCAAGGAGATGCCGGACGGGTTCGAGGACGACCTAGACGTCATCCTGTTCAACCATGAGCCTCAGTGGTTCCTCCTCGACATGTTCGAGAGGGCCCGACTCCGGTGCTTCTACGCCCTCCACTATGGAGTCGTCTACGACAAGCCTGGCAGTTGGGAGTGCCTGCGGACGCCTGTCGACGTCCTTCTCGCAAACAGCGAGTGGACAGCCGACATGATCGAAGCCGAGATCGGGCAGAGGCCGCGGGTTCTCATGGGAGGGATCAACCCGGTCCACTTCCATCCCATGCCGGTCGAGAAGGAGTATCAGCTCCTCTCTGTGGGGGACTCGCGGGAGTGGAAAGGCCAAGCAACGATAGAGAAGGCGGCTCACATCGCTGGTGTCGAGCTCAGCGAGTACTCGTCGAAAGAACTCGACCAAGAGCATATGGCCGAGGAGTACTCCAAGGCAGAGATCTTCGTGGTGGGAAGCAGGCACGAGGGTTTCGGCCAACCTGGTCTCGAGGCGCTCGCGTGCGGAGTGCCGCTGGTCACAACGGACAACGGCGGCAGTCGCGAGTATGCGATCGACCGTGAGACCGCCCTGGTCGTCCCGCCGGACGACCCTGACGCCATGGCACGGGCGATCACCGAGCTACGAGAAGACGAGGGATTGGCCCACCGTCTGTCTCGCCAGGGCCTCGAGCTCGTCGAGGACAGGTTTTCATGGGAGCGCTCCGCACTCGAGTTCGAGCGGGTCGCCGAGGAGGCCGCGCAGCGACGGCCTGTGCCCCGGACCCGTCCCGACCGGCTGCGTCTGGAGTGGACGGCGCCCGAGACCCCACGAATCTCGGTCGTGACACTGGCCTGGGACCAACTCGCTCATACTCAACGCTGCGTCGATACCGTCCGTCGGCATACCGACGTGGACTATGAGCTGATCATCGTCGATCAGGGCTCGCGCTGGGATGCGGCGGCATACGCGGAGCTGGCCGCCGACGTCAGTGTTCTCAACGACACGAACATGGGCTTCTCGGGGGGCTTCAACCAAGCACTGAAGCTGTGCAGGGGCGAGTATGTCGCTTTCCTGAACAACGACACTGCCCTCCCCGAGGGCTGGGCATCCAAGCTCATCGAGACGCTGGAGTCCGATTCTGATGTGGCCGCGGTGTTTCCTGCGGTGACCCAAGCGAACGAGCTCGCCTACGTTCGCGAGGAACCAGGCTCGGAGACCGTGAAGCTTGAGCCCTTCTCCAGCCCACCGCCGGCGGTGGCACTGGTCATGAGAACCGACACCATGCGGGCGCTCGGTGGCTGGAACGAGATCTACTATCCCGCGAGCGGCGAGGACCTGGACCTGGCCTTCACGATCTGGGTCAACGGCCTCGACATCGTCTTCGATCCGCGCGTGGTCGTCAAACACGTCTCGAAGGGCACAGCCAGCACCAAGCTGCCCGAATGGCGTGAGGTGTGGAAGGCGAATCGGAATGTCTTCTTCGACCGGTGGGGTGCCGACACGGACGACGGCATCATGGCCCTGCCGGACACTTCGAGAGAGGTCTTCCTGGCCAACAGAGTCATCGCTCGGGCGGTGATCGGATGGATGAAGAGGTTCTTCGACGTCCGAGATCGCATGGAGTTGGCGGAGCTCCGGCGCCACAAGGCAGCAAAGCAGCTCAAAATGGTGAAAAGGCAGACGCAGCGTGAGCTCACGTCAGCGAAGAAACGCACCGCTACTCTCGAACGAGATCTCAACCGCCGCTCGGTGCGAGCGGCTCTCCGCTTCGCCGAGATGGCGAGACCGGCCATCAGGGCCTGGAGGAGGGCGACCTCGAAATCGTCGTGAATTGGCAGAACTCATCACTCCTCCGTCTCGGTCGAGGATCCGACCGGGAACGAAATCACCCGTCCAGCCAAACAAGGAGCGTGTTCGGATGGCCAAGGTCAACTGATGGCTGAGGGATACGTTCCCCTGACCAGGCAGATACGCGAGATGTTCGCGCTGGCGGCCGACGGCAAGATCGACCCACAAGCTCACGCCCGGATCATGCGCGACGTGAAAGCGTCCGATGATGTCGAGGCGATGGCCCTTCTGGCAGACCTGGCTCTCCGCCTCGCGGACTACGAAACTGCCTCGGAGCGGGCCCAGGTAGTCATCGAAAGGGACCCAGGACACTTCAGGGCCCTGAGAGTGGCGGGGTCGGCCGCTCTTGCATCTGGCGATTCCAGGCGCGCCATCTCGATGTTCACGCGTGCGCTGACACTCGACGAGAACCGATCTCGCGCCTTTGCCTCGCTGGCGCGCGCCTTCTTTCAGACCGGGGAGTACGTGAGGGCGTCTCACCTCTATCGCCGTGCCGCGGACGAGGGAATGTCGCGCGCGGGTGACGTCAGGAATTGGCATCGCGCCGAGATGCTCAATACAGCCGATGGCCGACCGGAGATGGTCGTGGAGACAGCCTTGGCATCGACCGCGGCGTCGCCGACCGACCTGATGCCCTGGTTCCGCCTGCTGGTCAACGACCATCCCGAGACCCCGGGCCTCGCCGATAGGCTGAATGGCGCCTTCCTGGAGACGGGCAACGTGGAATTCGCTCTCCTCCGGGCAAGGCATCTCCTCGATGTCGGTGGTTGGGAACCGGCTTACCAGGCGCTCCTCGACGTGCGATCAATAGCGGAGAAGAACATCCTCTGGTATCGCCTCATGCGCCGTGCCCTCCAGTCCGTCCCACCCGGATTCGATGCCCCAGAGAGACTGGAGGAGATCACTGGACAGGCAATAGACGTTGCCCGCGAGGCGCTGGAACGGAACCCGGATGCCGTCGACGGCTACCTCACGTTGTCGAGAGTGATTCGCGATGCGGAGACGCCTGAAGACGGGCGCCGATTCCCAAGGACTCCAGGGAAGGACCAGGCTCTGGACTTCGCAGCCGCCGCTCTCACGCAGGGCGTTCACAGAGACGCCGAGCTCAGCGTGATCGACCTCTTGATCCGGCAACAACGCTATGCAGACGCCGTCTGGCGTGCAGAGAGCTCCACGACGAGCTGGCACGACTCACCAGAGGTCTGGGCCGTTGTGTCGGCAACCCGGCTCGAGATGGGTGACGTGCCGGGCGCCATCGATGCCGCGGCCACGGGGCTCTCGTTTCACCCCGGACACGGGGCCTGCGTCACCGCTCTCATCAGAGCTGAGTTGGCGGCCAACGAGTCGGCTGATGCGGCCGTCCACATCGCGGCGACCGGCGCCAGATCGGACATGGACCTGAAACGCCTGAGTATCGATGCATCCCTGAGGGTCGGTGACGTGCTGACGGCCCTCGACGAGCTCGGCACCATGTCACCGGAGATGCGAGACGCACCGACCTGGCTCCAGGAGACGAGCGATACTCTCGACAACTACGGCCGTGGCGACCCGCCGGGAGAGCGCATAGTGCTCCACGACGATGCCGGGGCCGGGTCCTGGCCGTCGCTGCTGGAAGCGGTGGGTGACGCGACCGACGTGTTCATCATCCGACATGGGGCCACTCCCCCAGACGAGGTTCTCGACCACATGGCCTCTCACCGCCGTCCCCACGTCGGGCTGGCATTCACGAACTGGCCCGTTGGAGCTGATACCACGGCGACCACGCCGGGTCGCAGCCGGGTTGTGCTGGCATCGGCCGGCGACATCAAGGTCGCCCATTCGGGACAACATGACGTCGACGTGACGATCGAGCGCCTCGGACATCGCCTCAAGACCCAGTTGATACCCGTGACCGGCACGAATGGTCACGATCCAGACAGACACCCGGGTCGGCCGTGACGACTTGGCGAGAGTCGGTCGAGCACCTCCTCGAGCTCCAGAGAGCACTCGTCGTCGAGTGGCATGCGCGTGGTGACGACCACAGCGAAGCACCTACCGGCATCGACCGTCTCGTCGAGGACCAGCACCGCTGCAATTTCCGCATCTGGCATCTCGAGGACGTCGCCCGAGACCCCCAGGCAAGTGATGCGGAGATCGCCTCGGTCAAGCGATCCATCGATCGCCTCAATCAAGAACGAAACGACCTCATCGAGCAGATCGACTTGGAGTTGTTGTCCGCCCTACGAGCCAACGAGGAGTGGAACGACGATGCTCCGCTGAATTCTGAGACCGCCGGGAGCATTCTGGATCGTTGCTCGATCATGGCCTTGAAGACGTATCACATGGCAGAGGAAGCCACGAGGGACAGTGCCTCGGCCGATCACCGTGCACTCGCGTCCGAGCGGGTGGCACTGCTTCATGAACAGCGCGACGACCTCGGGACATGCCTGATCGATCTACTCGACCAATCGGCGTCCGGCGAACGGCGGTTTCAGGTCTATCGCCAACTGAAGATGTACAACGATCCGACCCTGAACCCCCGTATCTACGGGACTGCAGACGAATGAGCGCGCCCGTCGTCGAAACGAGGATGGGTGTGGTCATCGTGGGTCAGGCGAGCTCAAACCTCGAGGAGACGGCACACGAACAGGGACGCGCCGTCGAGCACCTGTCACCTGAAGCCGTGCCCACTTTCCTGCTGACCACATCGGAGGACTGGGCGATCGTGGCAGGCGCCGAGGCACTTCCCGATCTGGCGCTAGATCGCTTCAAGACGCCTCTCCTCGTCGATATGCTCGGAATGCAGCCGTCGCGTATCTCGGACCCGGCCGTGGGGAGCGCCCTGGGCCGGGCTACCGCACTGTTCGGGGTGTCTCGTGAGACGGCGCAGTGGCTCGAGGATCATGCGGCTATCTCCCCGCAGGTCCTCCAGGGATTCGACACTGCCTTGCGAGTGGCCGAGTCTCCGTTTCTCATGGTGGTGGGCGCCGGTTTGGGCAACGTCCTGCAGGCGACACCGGCCATTCGGGCCGTCTCCGACACCTTGGGCCACCCAATCGACGTGTTTGTAACCAACCCGAGAGCGGTCTCGCTCATTGGCCGTGCACAGTCGGTCAACCTGGCTCTCGCGGACAGGGCGATGTTGGAGTCCCGTCACTACGACCGAGCATTCGTGACGTCCTCTGCCGGACGCTTCGTCCCGCCGGTGGGCACCGACGAGTTGGCCACGCAGCGGCCCCGGTTCGAGATGACCAAGGCGGGCGAATGGATGCACGAAACGGCGTTCTACACCCTGGGCCTCACGGATCTGCTTCCCGAATTCCGTATGTCCAACAGCCAGAGTCAGGATTACTTCGTATCCGACTATGCGTACCGAACACCCCGGAGCGGCATCGTTGGCATATGCTCCGGCGTCAGGCCGGGCGTCTGGGAACGTCGCGGTTGGCCTCACTTCGAAGAACTCGCCGGCAGGCTCCGACAGCTCGGATACCAGACATGGTCTTTCGGCACCAAGGACGAGTACGTCCCAGGAACCGTCGACAAGACCGGAACCGAACTCCGGCAGAATCTCGTCGACATGCAGATGTGCGACTACTTCGTCGCGACCGACGGCGGTATCTATCACATGGCCGAAGGGCTCGGCATCCCAACCCTCGTCCTGTTCGGGCCGACCTCGGTCATCAAGAATGGGCCGAACCGCGCCACGACACGGATCGCCCATACGCTCGAACCGTGCTCCCCCTGCCACTGGAAGATCGACTTCCATCGTTGTCAGGATCCCGTTTGCACCTCCAACATGGGCATTCAGCTCGTCATGGACGAGTTCCTGGGGCTCGTCGCCGAGACCAACGGTGAGCCGTCATCAGGTATTGGGAGTGCGACAGCCGGCGCCGAGCTCGTCCGGCGCCACGAAAAGGACAATCGCAATGTCCCCTACAGACAGGAGTTCGCTCCGGCCTACACCGAAGAGTCGTTCTCTCTGTATCCGCGATCGACGCGTGCAGCGGAGAGAGTCGTCATGGGACGGGGCAAACTC
>JASFVB010000093.1:0-9958 GCA_050050035.1 Acidimicrobiia bacterium
ACCACGACCAGCTTCGATCCCGACTCCATTGAGGTCGACGTGAGGATCCCGGACGGCGATGGTCCCTTTCCCGCGGTCGTCTTGGTCCATGGTGGAGCCTGGGTTGCCGGCGACCCCTCGATCATGAGTCCCCTGGCACGACACCTGACCGACGAAGGCTTTCTCACGATCAACACCCGCTACCAATTGTCGTCCGTGAACACGTCCGGCTTCCCTGGGGCCATCGAAGACGTGGCCTGCGCCGTCAGGTACGCGGCGAAACATCCCGACTCGGACGGGACGGTGGCCGTCGTCGGTCACTCGGCCGGTGCTCACATCGGCGCCGTGGTCGCCCTCACCGGAGACGCGTACATCGGAGACTGCACAATCGACGGATCCGGTCTGCCAGGGAGGTTCGTCGGTCTGGCCGGGCCCTACGACGTCTCCCGGATCAGCCTGGGCATGACCGTGTTCTTCGGCGGTGCCGAAGAGGACCATCCCGAGGAGTGGAAGGCGGGCAACCCGCAACTGCTGACCGACGAGAACCCCGACCTGTCGGCGTTGATCATGTACGGCGAGTTCGATGGTCTCGTCGACGACAGCTTCGCGTTCGCCTTCGCCGATGCCCTGCAGGAGTCAGGAGTCGACACGCTGCTCGAGCTGGTTGAGGGCGCCAGGCACGTCGAGATGCACCAACCGGACGTCGTGGGCGATCTCATAGCCACCTGGCTCGATCGATAGAAGTGTCTACATTCGGGTGATGTCCCGGGGGCTCATCCGGGGCCCATACTTGGGCTCATGACCGAGCGTGTGTAGCAGCCGGATCACCCGCCCTCGATGGGGTCGGAAGGGCTCGAGCAGCTCCAGCATCTCCTCGTCGGTCCCGCGATCACGACCGGTGAGGTGGTGGACGACGATGTGCTTGAAGTGGAAGTCGCCGACCGCGACGCGGTCGGGGTCTCCATGGGACACCTCGATGGTCTTCGCCGCCGACCAGCGGGCGACACCGGACATCGACTCCAGGGCTGCCGACGCCTGATCGGCGCCCTTGCCGGCGAGGGCGTCGATGTCTGCAGCCTTCGATGCGAGCCGACGCAGCAAATCCGCGCGACGTTTCTCGAGATGGAGGGTGTGATACACGTGGTAAGGAGCTTCGGCCATCGCCGTCGGGTCCGGTGACAGCAGGAGCGACGTGTTTGGGCCCGGAGCCGGCGCCGAGAAACGTCGGCGTAGCCCGCGTGAGGCTCTCCTGGCCTCGGTTCCGGTCACCTTCTGGGCGCAGACGGCGGCGACCAGGGCGTCGAACACCAGATCGGTCCGGCCAAAGCGCCATCCCGGGTGTCGTCGATGCAGCTTTCTCACCAAGGAGTGGTCGGAGTCGAACGTCGTCGGGTCGTCGTCGAGACCTGCTATCGACCCGAGTCGGGTCAGAAGCCATCCGGCGCCCGGCCCCCATGCCTCTCCAATCAGGTCCGAACCGGTCCTCCGCACACGCAGGGACCCGGGCCCATCAGGTGTCCGCGCCGGGAGCCACCAGCCGTCGTCGGCGAACCGGCCGTGCAGCGGACGCAGCGTGGCCCTCAGGTCGAGAGGGGCCTCGACGGGGATCGATCTCGAATCCACGGGGATCATCATCGCTGGATTAACGATGAAACGCATCGCGTTGACGACGGTTGCCACGCGAGGAGGAAACATGACCAGAGTGACGATCGTCGGAGATGGGCCAGGCGGGCTGTCGGCCGCCCTGTTCCTGGCCAAGAACGGACACGATGTCACGGTGTTCGGCCAGGACAAGACGGCGATGAACTTCGCGTATCTACACAACTACCTGGGCATTCCCGAGATCGACGGCAAGGAGTTTCAACGGGTCGCACGGGAGCAGACGTCGAACGTCGGCGTCACCATCCGCGACGAGGAGGTCACTTCGGTGTCCGTCGAAGGGGTCTTCACTGCCGAAACCGAGTCCGGATCGCACGAGTCGGACTATCTGATACTCACCGAGGGAAAGAACCCCGAGTTGGCCCGATCCCTGGGGGTAGCTCAGGACGAGGACGGGGCCATCGTGGTGGATGCCGACTATCGATCGTCGATCGACCAGATCTACGTGGTGGGCCGTTCGGTCCGTCCCACCCGAAGCCAGGCCATCATCTCCGCAGGGGCCGGGGCCGTCGCGGCCCTCGACATCCTGGCCCGCGAGGCAGGCAAGGACATCCAGGACTGGGACACCCCGCCCAAGGAGTGAGCCCGAAAGACTGGCTCAGCTCACCTCACGCAGCTCGCCGTCGACCGACAGCTCATCGACCACCCCCACGACGACCGCGCGAATCGCCCCCCAGTCACGGCCTAGGATCTGCCGGGCAGAGTTACCTTCGTCGAGGATGAGGACCGTCTCCCCCACTCCGGCGTCGACGACGTCGATGGCGATCGTGTACCCGTCCGGCTTGCCGTCGATGTCGAAGAGGTCGCACAACAGCAGCCGATGGTCCTCGAGAAGGGCGATGTTGATGGTGGACACCACCGTGCCGGCCACGCGCCCGACCTTCATTCCTCCTCCTCGCGCCGGGCCTCCAGATGAACGTCATCGACAATCCCGGTGATGGCATGGTCCACCGGCACGAAACGCTCGGGCAGGGCCTCGGCGGCCTCTCGTGAGCTCACGAAGTAGACCAGCTCTCCAGGTGCCGCCATGTGCACCGCATCGGCAGCCACAACGGTGCCGCCCTCGGGCTCCTGTCTCTTGTCGAGAGGCTGGATCACCAGGAAGCGCACACCCTCCAGACCCACCGCTTTCTCGGTGGCAACGACGCTGCCCAGCACGCGGGCCAGCTGCATCTCAGCGCTCCACTCGCCTCATGAACCTGAGCCCGCCACCGAGATTCTCCGCCATCTCGTCGTGAAGCTGGGCTATCACATCCCAGCGAATCAAGGTCCCGTGCGGCCCGGTCCGGCTCACGGCTGCCTCGACCGCGGCCTCGACCTCGGCCACGACACCCGAGAACAACACATATCCCTTGCCACCCAACCCATCCGCGAGACGGACCGACGACACTTTCACATCCGCCGCCTTGACGCCGGCGTCGGCGGCGTCGACCACCGCTGCCACCGTCGAGGTCTCCACGATCCCCAGGGCCTCTTCTCTCAAGACGGCGCTGTCGGCGCCACCGACGATCGCACCGGTCACGTCGGGGTGGATGTCGGGAAGGAACACCGAGTCTTCGACGTGGTCTTTTCCGATGTCGGTACCCGTTGCCACGGCCACCTCCACGCTGGCGGTGTCACCACTGACCAGGACGAGATACTTGCCGGGATGCACCGTGCCGGCGTAGATGGAGCCGAGAGGCGAGGACTTCACCATGGCGTCGCCGGCGACGATTCCGGCGCTGATCGAGTCGAACTCGATGAGGGCAATGGCTGGATCAGACAATGCGCAACGCCCCGACGACGCTGATGCGGCGAACCCGGGAGAAGTGGCGGGGACGAGTGAGGCCCTCACCGGTGGGGCTGGCTATGGAGAACGATGTGAAGCCCTCCCCACCTTCTCCCAGACCGCTGTAGTTGGGACCGTTGGCCACGAAGATGCTGCAGTTCATGGCGCGAGCCATTCGAGTGATGGTGTCCACGTTGGTGCTGTGGATCGAAGCAGTGTGACGGAAACCGTGCTCCGACCTCACGGCCAGATCGATTGCATCGTCTACGGTTTGCACCCTCACGACCGGCATCACCGGCATCATCTGCTCGGTCCAGACCAGGTTGTGCTCTCGGGGGACCTCGGCGACCACCAGCCTCACGTCATCGTCGACGGTGATCCCGATCTCGGAGAGGATGCGTCCGGCGGTCTTCCCGATGAGCTCGGGATTGACCATCCCGGGCTTCCCCGGTGGCCCCAGCTCCCGGAAGATGACCCTCTCCAGACGTTTGAGCTCGTGCTCCTTGAGTCGATATGCCCCGTTGGCGACCATCGCCTGGACGAGCCGGTCGGCAACCGTGTCGACGACGATCGTCGTCTTCTCGTCCGTGCAGATCACGTTGTTGTCGAACGACGCGCCCCGGACGATGTCTCGCCCCGCAGTTTCCACGTCGGCGGTCTGATCGACCACCGCCGGCGGGTTGCCGGGACCGGCCGTGATCGCCTTCTTGTTCGTCTTGAGAGCCTCCTTGACGACACCCGGCCCACCGGTGACGAGAAGGACTCGCACGTCCGGGTGGTGCATGACCTCACGGGCGGACTCGAGGGTCGGATGGGGTATCGCGGTTATCAGGTCCGGAGGTCCGCCGGCGGCCACTATGGCGCGGTTGAGGAGCTTGATGTTCTCCACCGATACCAACGCCGCGTTCGGATGGACGTTGAACACGGCGGCGTTGCCGGCCGACACCATGGCGATCGAGTTGTTGATGATCGTCGAGGTGGGGTTGGTCGTGGGGGTGATCGACCCGACCACTCCATATGGGGCGTACTCGGTGACCATCATCCCGGCGTCACCTGTGACGACGTGGGGCTCGAGATCCTCGGGGCCTGGCGTCTTGGCGGTGACCAGGCGATTCTTGATCACCTTGTCCTCGGCCCGGCCGATCCCTGTCTCCTCCGCCGCCATGTAGGCGAGATGCTCGCCCTCACGCAACATGGCTGCGCGCATCCCGTCGGCGATGGTCTTGCGGCTCTCCAAACCCATCTCCCGATAGTTGAGAAACGCCGTGCGCGCGGCCTTCACCGCGGAGTCGATGGTGCCATGAATGCCGTCTCCCAGCTCCACCTCGGAGACACCCAGCTCGTCGGACGCCTTGATCGCCGGACCGGCCCGCGCCGCGAGCTCTGCTGCGGCGACACGTCCTTTGACTCGATCGATGATCGATCGAATCTCCGTCTCACTGAGTCGCGACCTATCCAGAGCGCTCCTCCTCGCCCTTGTGATACCTGACGTCGCCACCGACGTCCCAGGAGTCGACGATGGCCATGATCACCGCGTCACAAGGCTTGTCCCTGGTGAGCTCGGTCTGGCGCGCCGAGCTGCCCGAGGCATAGAGGACGACCTCGCCGGGGCCGGCGCCGACCGCGTCGACCGCAATCACATAGGAGCCCGTCTCGGAATCGTCTTCGTCGATCTGCTTGACGACGAGGAACTTCATCCCCGACATCAGGGCTTCCTTGCGACTGGCGACCAGGGTCCCTGCGACCCTGCCTAGCTGCATGGGTCTGTCCGCTTCGAGCGCACTTAGCCGAGGTCCTCCTCGGCCTGAGACTGGCGACCCAGCGGCAACGTGATATCCACGTTGACGTGTGGACGTGCGATGACGTGCGTCGCCGTGACCTCGCCGACCTTCTCCGCGCCCCGGACTCCGGCATCGACCGCAGCCTTGACCGCGGCCACGTCACCACGGACCACGGCCGTGACGTAGCCGCCCCCGGTCTTCTCCATGCTGACCAGCTCGACCTTGGCCGCCTTGACCATGGCATCCGCCGCCTCGACCATGGCCGGGAAGCTGCGAGCTTCGATCATTCCAAGAGCTTCAGCCATGAAGCTCCTCCTTTCGTTCGTCCTCCATCAGAACACCATCCAACACCGAACCGTTATCGACCGTCGGCCTGGCGGCCGGTCAGACCTTCCAGCGCGGCCACCGCTGCCTGCCAGCCGACGTCGATGTCCCTCTCCTCACCACCGAGGTAGACCCGCCCCATCGAGCCGAAGCTGCGCACCTCCAGCACGTTTATCTCGGCTGCCTTCTCCGCCTCGTTCGCAGCCAGGGAGGCGTAAGCGGCCGGTTCGCACTCGAGCACGTACAGGGTCTGGCCCGGGATGATCATCTGACCGTGCCGAGTCCGATTGATGAGCTGGGCATGATGGTCATCCAGACGTCTGATGATCTGCGAGCTCAATATGCGCGGCTTGATCCGGTCGTCCTCGCCGTGCTCGATCGCGTCGAGGATCGCAGCCCCCGCGGCGCGGGTCTCCGCCTGGTCCGGTGAGTGCACCTCGAGCACCCCGTAGTAACGCTCGATTATCTGCAGACCGGGTTTCACCGTGGTCGCCTTGAGGGCTATGTCGGTCAGACGGTTGATCTCGATTCCCGGGGCCACCTCTACCCACAGCGATGCGTCGTTGGCAAGCGGGAGGAAACCCTGGGCGACGGTCCCCAAGAACGCCGCGTATTGCGGTTGCAGACTGTCCAGGAAGGCATAGGACCTGAGCTCAATACCTCTCGTCACTGTCTCCTCCGTCCGTTCCACTCACGATCTGAACACCGGCCGACGCCCCGATCCTGGTCGCACCGGCCGCGATCATGTCCTCGGCGTCGTGTGCGGTCCTCACCCCACCGGACGCCTTGATGCCCATCTCCGGGCCCACCGTCTCACGCATGAGCGCCACGTCGTAGACGGTGGCACCTCCAGGCCCAAAACCGGTGGATGTCTTGACAAAATCTGCTTTGGCCCGCTTGGCCAATGCCGACGCGATCACCTTCTCCTCATCAGTGAGCAGCGCCGTCTCCAGGATGACCTTGCACACCGCCCCCACTTCATGGGCGGCATCGACCACCCTGGCGATGTCATCGTGGACGAGCTCGTGGTCCCCCGACTTGAGTGCGCCGACGTTGATCACCATGTCGATCTCCCGGGCACCATCCCGAAGTGCCTTGCGGGCCTCCATTGCCTTGACCTCGGTCGTCGTGGCGCCGAGGGGAAAGCCGATGACCGTGCACACCGGGACACCGGTGCCGCGGAGGTTCTTGGCCGCTCGCCTCACCCAGGTCGGGTTTATGCAAACCGAGGCGAACCCGTATTGCTCGGCCTCGGCACAGAGTTGGTCGATGTCGTCGGCGGTGGCATCCGGGCCGAGAAGCGTGTGATCGATGTATCGGGCGAGATCGAGTGGGACGTCGGCCGCCTCGCCGTGGAAGGCCACGCGGTCGGCACCATTGGCGACGACCTCGCGCACCGTCTCCCCGGTCTCGGCCATGTCGAAGCGTGTCGAGAGTGCGGCCAACACTTCCCGGGTGATCGCCTCGACGAGGGCTTCTCGGTTCATATGAGATACGCCTTCATTCCGACCTGGAGTATCGCTTGTCGATCGAATCGATCATGGCAACTCGCCGCGCGTGGCGGCCAGCCCCCCAGTCGGTCGCCAGCCACTCCTCGACGATTTGCCAAGCCAAGCCCTCACCGATGAGACCGGCTCCAAGGCTCAGCACGTTGGCGTGGTTGTGCTCCCTGCTGTTTCTCGCTGACGAGAGGTCGTAGCAGGTGGCTGCCCTGACACCGGGCACCTTGTTGGCCACCATCGCCGAGCCGATCCCGGCTCCATCGATGACGATCCCCCAGCGGCATTCACCAGTAGCCACCTTCTCGGCCACGGCGAGGGCGAGGTCCGGGTAGTCGACGGGCTCATGTGAATCGGTCCCGCAGTCGGTCACATCCCAACCGGCCTCCTTCAGTTTGAAGGCGATTCGCTCCTTCAGCGGGAAACCGCCGTGGTCGGCTCCCACGGCGATCTTCTGGCCCTCCGATTGCCCCGTGGCCCGTGTCTCGGCGGACGCAGTGGGAGCATCGGCCTCCTCGGTGATCGTGGGCTCGGCGATACCGTCCACGATGCGCTCGACCAGCGATCGAACTTCGTCCTCGGAGGGGAGATCACGCTGTTGTCGGGGTGACATTGGAGGCGCATCCTAGGAAGGCCGGACACGTGGCCGACGACAGACTTATGATGCTCACATGGCCCTCAGCGACTCAGCATTCCTCTGGGAGACGGAGGTGCTTCGAGAGACACGGCGTGCTTCACCGCCACCGTCGTCGCGCCAGGGCGTCCTCGACGACGAGGAATGGATGACACTGCGGGAAGCCAGCCAGGCCACCGGTGTCCCGACATCGACCATCAGGAAGTGGGCGAGACACGACAACATCCCGAGCTTTCTGGAGAGGACCCCGAGTGGTCAGCTCCGAATCGTCTCGTTGAGCGGCATCAGACGGTGGGCGGGCGTCATCGGGCGCGAGCTCGACTCGAGTGTGGAGCCCGAGACGAGACAGCCTGGGGACACGAGGGAGATCGACCTCACCGCACCTGACGGGCCCGACGAGCCGGAGGAGGTTCCCGAGGGCTCGATGCTGGTGCCGCTGGACGCCTGGAACCGCATGCTCAACCAGCTGGGCAATCTCCACGAAGCGGGCCAGCAGCTCGCCGAGGCAAGAGAGCGAGCAGCCAAGGCAGAGACGGAGGCGGCCTTCCTCAGGGAGCGTCTTCGCGAGCTACGCGAAGAGAACCGGAGTCAACCCGGGGCAACCGTCCAGCCTGCGGAGCCCACCGAGCCGACCAGCCCACCTCGCACAGCATTCCTGCTCCGCAAGATCTATCGAGACTGGCGACGCAGCAGACGCTCCTAGACCTACGTGCTCGGAGCGTCGGTGAGCCGGTAGGAGATGTTCTGGCCGATGCTCATGTCCATCCCGAACGCGATGAGCTCGTTCGTCGTCTCGTCGGGGACGTTGATGTCCATGACGACGTGTGTGGAATTGACGAAGTCGGCTCGACGGGCGAGACCGGCCTCGTAGTCGAACCAGGTCGTCAGATCGCTGACGGTCTCGTCCACACCTATTGCGAAGCGAATCTGCGAGACGAGCTCGGAGACCTCGGCCAGTTCCTCGTCTGAGGCATCCTCGGGGAGGAACGCGGTCATGAAGCCCGCCAGCAGCTCACCGAGGTCGAACTCGATCGGAGACGTGGTGGACCGCGTCTCGACGACGAAGACCTCGTGACCATCGATCGTCTCCGTGCCGACGACCTCGCTGTCGATCTGAGTCGTGATGGGATCGTCACCAGGCATCGCTGGAGTCTCGATCGTCTCCGACCACGTGTCACCGACCGTGACCTCGTCCTCGGTGAACGGTGGGCCGATGAACTGACCCGAGGCTCCGCCGGTTCCGAGCTCGTCGAGCATGTCCAGCCCGCCGAACCCGAGGAGATCGTCTTCGAGACCGGAGTCGTCGGGAATGACATTGCCCTGCTCGTCGACGATGACCGTCACGTCGATCGGCTCCATGTTGGCGAAGTCGGGGATGTCCTCCGCCGTGACCGGTTCACCGTCCACGGTGCCGCTGAGCTCGAGACTGCTGAAGTCACCGGTGATCGTTATCGCGTACGTGCCGGGCTCGGGGCCGTCGGCGATCGAGTAGTCGAAGACGGATGAGCCGGACAGTGTTACCGACATGTTCCCCGGGATCTCCTCCTCACCGAGGGCCTGAGCGTCACCAGTGGCGGTGAGGTCGATCGACTGGTCGAGGTCGACCTCGAACCTGTAGGCGTCCCCGGCCTGGAGGGAGTAAGAGAGTCGCATTGGCTCGGGTGCCTCGACGGCCTGCTCAGTGGTCGAGGTCTCTGGCTCCTGTGTCGAGGTGGTTGTCTCGTCCACGGCGCCGCCCGGGCTACAGGCAGCGACGACGAGGACGAGGGCTATCAAGACTGAGAATGTGCGGATTCGCATGACACGAGGTTATCGGCAGCGGGGAATTGTGAGTTGAACGACGCGTTAGGTTGCCCCGAATGAATCCGTGGACACCGCTCGCCGGCGCGACACTCGGATGGGGGGCGTCGGCGGTCCTCAACCGGGCAGCATTGCTCAGGGGCGTCGACATCATGACACTGGTAATGCTGCGAATGGTCTTCGCCCTCGTCGCCCTTGGGGTCTACGTCGCCATGAGTGGTCGGCTCAAGCCGGCCAGCCGCCGGGCGTGGATGTACGGGCTCCTGTTGGGAACGCTGGCCATGGCTGTGCCCATGACTCTCATGACCGCCTCCCTGGGAGACCTCCCGGTGAGCCTCGGTGGACTGCTGATCGCTCTCATCCCGCTCGCGACGATCGGCGCCGCGCACTTCCTCGTCCCGGGCGAGAGGTTCCAGGTTCGATCGCTCCCAGGTCTCCTGATCGCACTGGCCGGCTCTGCGGTCCTGGTCGGTATCGGAGGCGACACCGCCGAAGGCGTCGGCGACCTCTGGCG
>JASFVB010000094.1:0-9875 GCA_050050035.1 Acidimicrobiia bacterium
GACCCTCGGGTATGGCCGCCACCGCCATGGCCACGGCAGTGAGGACCATCGTCTCGACCGGGTAGTCCTGCAGCAGGCCTGACCCGAATACGAGGACGCCGGCGGCAATGGCCACGAGGGCAAGACGCCGGCCGATTCGGTCCAGCTCGACCTGGAGCGGAGTGGGCGGTGGCCCATCCGACACCCACGCCGCTATCGACCCGACCTCGGTTCTCACCCCGGTGCCGGTCACCACCGCCCGCCCACGGCCGCGAACGACCGTCGTGCCCGAGTAGAGCATCGAACTGCGGTCGGCCACCGAGACGTCCGCCGCCACCGGCTCGATCGTCTTCTCCACCGGCATGGATTCCCCGGTCAGCGAAGCCTCAGCCACCTCGAGATGCACGTTCTCGACGATGCGGCCGTCTGCGGCGACCAGGTCACCGGCCTCGACCACCATGATGTCCCCGGGAACGACCTCACGCGCCGGAACCTCGACGTACTTCCCGTCGCGGGTGAGAGCGGCGGTCGGCGACTGGACACTCTTGAGATGCTCGAGGGCAGAGTCGGCCCGTGCTTCCTGTACGTAGCCGAGGGCTGCGTTGAGTACGACGATCCCTGCCACCGCCGCCGCATCGACCCATGCTCCAAGCACGAAGCCGCTGACGCCGGCGGCCACCAACAGAAGCCAGATGAGGAGGTCGGCGAACTGACGCCCGATTCGACGCAGGCGCGGCCACGACTGAACCTCTTGAAGCTCGTTCGGCCCGAAACGCCCGATCCGGGCTCGCACCTCATCGGAGGCGAGACCCCGACTGTGATCCGAGCCCAGCGCCTCCACGGCGTCCTGCCATGACACGGCATGCCACGCTCGCTCGGGCTCGAATTCAGTAGGTGTCTGGTGCATCACCGCGATCCTCCCCGATTGCGGCCTCCACCGGAGCGCACGGCGGCGTGGGCTCGGGTCGAGGGGCCCCAAACAAAGGACAAGACCCACGAAGCTCTTCCCTTACGGTCATTACCCGGTCGGTTTTGGGATCGTCGGCTCCTCCTGCCGACCTCTCAGCCGGAAAGACTTCCGGCTCTCCCGTTGCCCCATAGGCCTTGTCCAAGGCTCATTGAATCAAGTCTCGTCGGTGTCCGATAGGGTCGAAGGTCCCGATCCACGACGACGACGCAAGACGAAGGTCGACCGCGCCGGAACGGCCAGCCAGGGCTCCGGGGCAAGACCCTCGATCCTGGGCCGACGCACCAGCCGGCCCAGCCCGTACACACCGATTGCCGCATGTACCGCCGCGATCGTCCAGAAGAAGCCGTTCGGGCCAAACACACCCATCGACACCGAGGCTGCCAGGGGTCCGAGAACGGCGCCAACCCCGGTCAGAAACACGACTGCGACACTTCCCCGGACGGCCTGACCGGCCGGCAGGACGTCGACGACATGGCTCAAGGCGAGCGAGTACATCGGATAGGAGAGCCCACCCAGGAGGAACATCGCGGCGATGAGCCATGGGCCGTCCGACTCGACGATCGTGGCCACAGCGCCGACGCCGACTGCGGCGAGGGTCACGAGGAGAATCGATCGCCGGCGGCCAAGGACGTCCGACATATGACCGACCGGCCATTGGAGGACCACCGAGCCGCCGGCCGCCGCCGCCACGAATGCTCCGGTGAGCGATGTGGAGAGACCGATTTGTGTGGCGTACACCCCCGCCATCGCGATCAGAGCCCCGTTGGCGATCCCCGCCCCTACCGCCGTGACGACACCGAGCGGGGCGGCATCCCACAGCTCTCGATACCTGGCGTGTGGTGGCAGCTCGAATGGCGGCGCCGCGTTGATGGACAGGGATACCGGAGCCACGGCGAGCGTGATGACGGTCCCCGCAACGATGAACAGGGTCACCTGGCGGGGGTCACCAAGACCGAGCACGAGCTGCCCAGCGGCGAGGCCGCCCATGGACACCACCATGTAGATGGCCATCACCCGGCCCCTGTTCTCATTGGACACCATGTCGTTCAGCCAGCTCTCCACGACCACGAACAGCCCTGCCATCGAGAAGCCGAAGACGAGACGCAGAGCCATCCACGACGGCGGAGAGATCGTGAGGGCGTGGATCAGGGTCGAAGCGGCCACCAGGGACGACAGCCCGGCGAAGACTCGGATGTGCCCGACACGAGCCATGATGCGTGGGGTGACCTGCGATCCGATCAGAAAGCCCGCGAAGTAGGCCGCGAGGATGGCGCCGGTCACGGTGGTGTCGAAGCCCTCCAGCTCCGAGCGAACACCTATCAGCACTCCCACGAGACCGTTCCCGGCCATGAGGAGAGTCAGAGCGGCAAAGAGGCCCCACGCAGCCAACAACGTGTTACGAGCCGAGTTGGTCATCTCGCCGTTCTCATGGCGCGGGATGGTATCTGTGCAGTCAGTCGATGCCGCTGATTCGATCCACGCCCGTGTACACGGTGAAACCACCCTCGCGAACGAAGCCGACGACCGTCATGCCCAGCTCCTCGGCCAGCTCCACGGCCAGACTCGACGCTGCGGAGACACCACATATCAGCGATATTCCGGCGACCGCGGCCTTTTGAGTGATCTCGAAGGAGACCCGGCCGGACACCATGAGCCCGGAGGGGGGAATCGGCCATTCCGAAGCGGCGACATGACCGATGACCTTGTCCACGGCGTTGTGGCGGCCGACATCTTCTCGAATCGCGATGATCTCGCCGGCGGGATCGAAAGTCGCCGCGGCATGGAGCCCGCCGGTCGAGTGAAACGCCGTCTGGCCCTCCATCAGCTTGGGCGGCAGGGTCGAGATGACATCGGGCTCCAACACCGGGCCCTCGGGCGGAGTGGCACCCGCGATGCGGATGGCGTCGATCGACGCCTTCCCACAGACACCACACGAGCTGGTGCTGTAGAAGTTACGCTGAAACTGAGCTGGGTCGACCTTCACCCCATCGACAGTCCTCAGGTCCCATCGGCCCTCCCCGAGATCGACGACCCCCGCGATGGATTCGGGTGTGGTGACGATTCCCTCGGTGATGGCAAACCCGAGGACGAGGTCGGTGTCGTTCCCGGGCGTTCTCATCACGACGGCCAAGGAAGTGCCGTCGAGTCGAATCTCCAAGGGCTCCTCGACCACGAGCGCGTCGTCGAGAGTCTCCACATTCTCCTTCACCCTCACGACCCGGTGGGTCGTGACCGCCTCAGTCATCCTCGCCGCTGTACACGTACATCCACCCGAACCGGCCCTTGATGCAGAGATTGCCGAGAGTGACTTCGTGATCGAGCGGGGACGTGACGTCGACGATGCGGCCGTCCTGGGTGTGGACGTCCAGGTTGCACCCGACACCACAATACGAGCACACCGTCCTCGTGATCTCTTGGGCCGACTCGTCCCAGTGGCCCCCCTCCTTCATGTCCCAGGCGATCTTGCCCTCCAAGGCTCCAGTGGGGCACACGGCGATGCAGTTGCCGCAATAGACACACGCCGAATCGGGTAGGGCAACGTCGAACTCGGTTGAGATCGTCGCGTCGAAACCACGTCCCGCCACGGAGATCGCGAATGTGTTCTGGTGGTCGGGCCCGCAGGCGTCGACGCACTTGTAGCAGAGGATGCAGCGCTCGTAGTCACGGACATAGAGCTCGTCTTGGACCTTGGCAGGCTGGCCGACCGTCTCGGCGCCGGGTCCGAACCGGTCTGGTCGGGCACCGTGGTCATCGAGCCAGGCGTCGAGCTCGGCTCCGGTTCGGTCGAGCTCGGTCGCCGAGCCCAACAACTCCATCACCAGTTTCCGACTGTGCCGCGCCCGGTCCGTCTCGGTGCTGATCACCATGCCGTCCTCCACGAGCCTCGAGCACGATGGAACGAGCGTGCGCGAGCCCTCGAGCTCGACCATGCACACCCGGCACGCGTTGGCAGGTGTGATCGTGGGCCCGTAGCAGAGAGTGGGGATGTCGAGACCGGCCGCACGGCAGGCATCGAGGATCGATGACCCGTCGGGAACGGTGATCTCCCGGCCGTCGATCGTTGCCGTGACACTCATGTGAGACCGAGCCTCATCGCCGACTGCACCGCGGACGCGGCGGTCTGGCCGAGCCCGCAGATCGATGCGTCTGTCATGACCCTGGCCAGGTCGTCGAGACGCCGTCTCTCCTCATCGGATGACCCGAGTGTCGATCCGGTCTGAAGACGAGCCAAGGCCTCCTCCTGCCGCACGGTCCCGATACGACAGGGCACACACTGCCCACAGGACTCATCTCTGAAGAACTGCGCGATCCTGCGCAGCACCGGCCCGAAGTCGGTCTCGTCGTCGAAGAAGACCATCGAGCCCGAGCCGAGAGTCGTGCCAGCCGCCCTGGTGTCCTCGAAAGTCAGCGGGACGTCGAGCGCCGACTCGTCGGCGAACACGCCGGCCGCACCTCCCATCAACACCGCCCCGAGCGCCTGACCGTTTGCGATCCCACCGGCCATCTCGAGCAACTCCCCGAGCGTGGTCCCGAACGGCACCTCATAGACACCAGGCATCGCGATGGCCCCGGAGACGCAGAACAGCTTGGTGCCGGTCGATTGCTCCGTGCCCACCGCCGTGAACCGGTCGGCGCCATTCTGCAGCACCTCCAGAGCGGCGAGCAGGGTCTCGATGTTGTTGATGCCGGTCGGCTTGCCGAACACGCCGGACTGGGTGGGGAACGGTGGTTTCTGACGTGGCTCGCCACGAAGCCCCTCGATCGAAGCGAAGAGAGCGGTCTCTTCGCCACATATATAGGCGCCGGCGCCCCTACGGACTTGCAGGTCGAAGCCATCGAGGAGACCGGACTCTGCACTCCGGGTGATGGCGTTGCGGAGACGGGTCTCTGCGGTTGGGTACTCACCGCGCACGTAGATGTAGCCCGTTCCAGCACCGGTGACGTGGCCAAAGATGGCCATCGCCTCCACTACCGCGAACGGATCGCCCTCCATGATCAAGCGGTCCTTGAAGGTCCCCGGCTCGGATTCGTCACCATTGGCGATCACGTACTTGCTGTCGCCTGGTGCTTCCCTGACTCCCTCCCATTTGAGGCCGATCGGGAACGCGGCCCCACCGCGGCCACGCAGATTGGACTGCTTCAGCTCGGCGATGGCTGCTGCCGGGTCGGCCTTGCGCACACTCTCCAGCGTGGAGAAGCCTCCAGCCTCCCGATAGGAGTCGAGCGATTCGGGATCCACCGTCCCGATGCGTCGCAGCAATGTCAGCGTCGAACCCTCTTGATGGATGGACCCGGGGGGGAGCTCTTCGAAGACCGGGGTGGTGATGGACCTGGCGGTGACAGGAGCCGCGTTGCCGTACCCCGCCCCGGGCTGATGGAACATCGCAGCCGGTGCACGGTCGCACTGCCCCAGACATGGGCTCCGCTCATAATCTGCCCCGGCCTCGTCCAATGCCGCACACAGCTCGTTCGCTCCGTACCCTGCGCACACGATGTCATCGCACACGTGGGTCTTGGGGCCACCCGACCCGCCGACGTCGAAGAGGGCGTAGAAGGTGGCGACACCGTACGCCTCCGCCGGAGGCACCGTCAGTCGCTCCGAGACGTAGCCGAGGGCACCACGAGACACCGCGCCGGTCGCGTCCTGTACGGCGTGGAGGGCCGGCAGCAGGAGGTGACGCTGCTCACGGGCGGAATGCCCACCCAGGGCTGATCGGCCGTTGAAAGGCTCTTCCGGTCCCAGCAACGCGTCAACCGCCCTCTTCTCGGCCGCGGTGGGCCGGTCGAGCATGAGACGGAGGTCCATCTAGCTAACCGCCTCCACCCGGACGGCGGTCGCTTTGAACTCGGCAGTGCCCGACTTCGGATCCCAGGCGTCGAGGGTCAACGCATTGACGTCGGTCTGATCAGGGAAGTGGATCGACATGAAGACGAGCCCGGGTCGCAACGAGCGATCGAAGCGAACCGGCGCTTCGAGACTCCCTCGTCGAGAAGTCACCTTCACCCGATCACCTTCGTCGACACCAAGGGTCGCACCGTCCTCGGGTGAGAGGTCGATCGAACCGGCGATCCGTCGTGGGGAGGCGTAGCGGCCGCTCTGCACGCCCGTGTTGTACGAGTCGAGGCGGCGCCCGGTCGTCAGTCGCGTCGGAAACTCCTCGGTCAACTCGTCGATCGGCGGGGCGTGGTCGACGCCGTGGAACGGCGCCCTGCGGGTCGTGACCGGCCTCTCCCACAAGCGCCCGTGGAGGAACAGGGACCCGTCTGAGCCCTCGTCGGGGCATGGCCACTGAATGCCACCCATATCCTCGAGACGAGCGTATGACATGCCACCGTGGAGTGGGGACAGAGCGCGCATCTCGTCCCAGGCCTGCTCGGCGGTGGGTGTCTCCCAATCGTGCCCCATGGCCCGGGCAAGATCGCAGAGGATCTCGATGTCGTCCCGTGCGTCTCCTGGCGGATCGATGACCTTGCGCACCCGCTGCACGCGGCGTTCGCTCGACGTGTAGGTGCCGTCGGTCTCACCCCACCCGGCGGCAGGCAGAACCACGTCGGCCAGCTCGGCGGTGGCGGTGAGGAATATGTCCTGGACGACCATGAACTCGAGACCCTCGAGTCGGTGCCTCATCTCCCCGGAGTCGGCCTCTGACTGCATCGGGTTCTCACCGAGTACGAACAGGCACCTCAGAATCCCCTCGTCCATGGACTCGTGCATGAGACTTATGTGTCGACCGGCCTTGGCCGGGATCTCAGCTCCCCAAACCGCTTCGAATCTGCCCCGCAAGTCGGGATTCTCGACATCCTGGAACCCCGGGAGCTTGTTCGGCAGCGCGCCCATGTCACCACCGCCCTGGACGTTGTTCTGACCCCTCACCGGGACCAGACCCGACCCATACCGGCCGATGTGACCTGTCAAGAGGGAGAGGTTGATCAGGGCGAGGACATTGTCGGTGGCGTTGTGATGCTCGGTGATTCCCAACGTCCAGCAGAGCTGGGCGGTCTCGGCAGTGGCGTACTCATGGGCGAGTTGTTTGATGACATCGCCGGGCACACCGGTGATCTCCGTGGCACGGTCGAGCGTGTAGTCGTCGACGACCTCGGCATAGACGTCGAAGCCCTCGGTGGCCGCGGCTATGAACTCGTCGTTGGTCAGACCCTGGCTGATGATCTCGCGACCCACGGCGTTGGCCAGGGCGATGTCGCTACCGACATCGATCCCGAGCCAAACATCCGCCCAGGCAGCAGTGGAGCTGCGTCGGGGGTCGACGGCGAACATTCGTGCGCCGTTGTGCACGCCTTTGAGGACGTGATGGAAGAAGATGGGGTGCGCCTCGCGGGCGTTCGATCCCCACATCACGATGAGATCGGTCTCCTCGATCTCCTGATACGAGCTGGTGCCACCGCCCGCTCCGAACACAGCCGCCAGACCGGCGACGGAAGGAGCGTGTCAGGTGCGGTTGCAGCTATCGATGTTGTTCGAGGCCATGACGGTTCGTGCCCACTTCTGGGCGACGTAGTTGACCTCGTTCGTGGCCTTGGAGCAGCTGAACATCCCGAAGGACTCGCCGCCATGACGTGACAGGCCGTCCGTCGCCGCGGAGATAGCCTCATCCCAGCCAACCGGAGTCAACACGCCGTCTCTGCGGACCAATGGCTGCGTGAGCCTCGCATAGTTGCGTTTCACACCTCACCTCCTTTCCTCGAAGCGCCGAGACCGGATCGTAACGACTCAGTCGAACACGATGAGGTTGCGCGCCACCCTGCCCGTCCTCATCTGGTCGAAACCATTGTTGATGTCCTCGAGCGGCATCCGGTTCGTGATCATGTCGTCGATGTTGAGATTGCCGTCGCGGTACATCTGGACGTACCGGGGCACGTCGACGCGAAATCGATTGGAGCCCATGTTCGACCCCATGAGTCGTTTCTCGAAGAAGAGCTCGTGACCGGGGATGCTGACGATCTGCCCAACCGGGATCAGACCGATGACCACCGCCGATCCCCCGTTGCGGATCATCTCGAACGCCGTGGCGGCAGTGGCGGCGGAGCCGATCGCCTCGAACGCATAGTCGAGCCCATCGCCACCGGTGAGCTCTCGAGCAGTCTCAACCACGTCCGCCGACCCCGCATTGACCGTGTGCGTGGCACCGAGCCGTCGAGCCAGTTCCAGCTTGTCGTCGATCCTGTCGACGGCCAGGATCGTGCCTGCACCGGCTATGCGGGCCCCCTGTACCGCACTGAGGCCCACACCACCACAGCCCAGCACGGCCACGGTCTCGCCCGGTCTGACACCAGCCGTGTTGAAGACGGCTCCGAGCCCGGTGGCGACACCACAACCCAACAAGGCCGCCTTGTCGAGTGGCATCTCGTCCGTCACCTTCACGACGGCGTTCTCGTGGACCAGCATCGCCTCGGCAAAGGATGCGAGATTGAGGAACTGATGCAACGGTTCCCCGTCGATCGAGAGCCGGGGAGGTTCGCCGGGACGACGTTGTGTGGCCTCGCGATTGGCGCACTGATGGGTCCGACCTGTCACGCAGAAGTCGCAGGTGCCACAGAAGACGGAGAGAAACGTGATGACGTGATCTCCGGGCACGACGTGCGTCACCGAGTCACCGACGGCCTCCACCACTCCCGCCGACTCGTGGCCCAGAACCGCCGGCACCGGGACCGGGTATGAGCCCTCCATGAATCTCACGTCACTGTGGCAGAGCCCCGCCGCCGCCACTCGAACCACGACCTCGAACGGTCCCGGATCGGCCACTTCGACGTCCTCCACGGTCAGTGGCTCGTTGACCGCATGCAGCACCGCGGCTCTCATTGCCGGGCACACTATCGGGTGTGGGGTGGCCTCAGGGGATCTCGCTGATCTCGAAGAGATGACCGTCTGGATCACGAAAGAAGCAGCGGATCTCGGCTCCCCAATCGTGCGGCGGCGTGAGGAAGTCCGCTCCCCTGGCCGCCAGCGTCTCGTAGGCCGCCTGACAGTCGCCGACCCGGATCGTGAACGAGTGGGCGACCTCGTCACGGTCAGCGGGTGACTCGAACACGACTCCCGGCTTGTCCTCGGTCGGCTCACCGGCCGTCACGATGAGCAGCCAGGTCCCGTTGAAGTCGAAGACCGCAGATGTTCCCCCGTATTCGCGCTCGAGCCGGGCTCCCAGGACATCCCGGTACCAGGCAACGGAAACATCGAGGTCCTTCACGACGAGGATGTGGGTCAGCTCCATCTCGGGGGTTGGAAACGCCGTCATGAGCTACGAAGCCCAGCGACGAGACTCACCCGGCCATTTGGGACCTTCACCGTTGGCAACCTAACCGAGTCCGGATAGTGTCGCCCGGACGGAGAAGAGGAGACGATGTCGCAACTACCCGAGTCGACCACCTACGCCATCGTGGGCGCCGGCGTCCACGGCCTCAGCACCGCGTGGCATCTGGCGATGGAGTTGGGAAGTGGGGAGGACATCGTCCTTCTCGACAAGACGGGGCCCGGAGCGGGGGCAACAGGCATCGCCTGTGGTTGTGTTCGCAACTTCTACATGACCGAGCCCCTCCATGCCCTGATCAGGGAGTCGGTCGATGTCTGGAACTACGACCCGGTGCTTCTCGGGTTCCAGCAGGTCGGTTACATCTCATGTGGCGAGGAGAACCAGATCTCCGAATACGAGAGGATCCATGAGAGCCAGAACTCGGTCGGCTACTCCTCCGACCTCTACGTCGGCCAGGAGGCGCGTGACTTCCTGACCTCGGTCTGGCCCGACTTCAAACACCACACCATCGACGTCACCATCCACGAAAAGCTCTCCGGGTACGCAGGGACCGCCCAGGCGGTAGAGGGTCTCGCTCATCTCTGCGGGAGACACGGGGTCAACATCGTCTCCGGAGTCGAGGTGACCGGATACGACGTCCAGGGTGGCCAGGTCAGGGC
>JASFVB010000095.1:0-9865 GCA_050050035.1 Acidimicrobiia bacterium
CCCTCACCGTCGACCAGCATGAAGTACGGGGTCAATGGCACGCGGAAGACGTCCCATGCCTCGTCGGACATCACGAGCGAGATGTGCTTCGGGGCGAGTTCAACCACCTTCGAGGGAGACTCGGCTTGTGGGCCCTTCGTCACGATCACGGGTCTGGTATCGGGTGTGGGCAGTTGTGGTGATGCGCCCAGCTCTTCCCAGAACACGCGACAACTGGCGCACCCGGTCGAAAGAAAGGCCAGGAGTGTCTCGCCTCTGCCGTGCTCGAGGGAGATGCTCGTTGCTGAGCCGCGCACGTCGATGCCGACGATCTCATCGGTGGGCGCCTTCCCCAGACCCGTCGTGCCGACTCGCTGCGCCGGGTTGGCGTCGGCTCCGGTGCCACCGGCTCCGAGACTGTCGAGTTTGCGAAGGATCTCGGCGTGGCTCTTCAAGAGACCCGCCACGAGCACGAGAAGAAGGGTGATGACGACGGCCTCGATGATCACGACGGCGGTCATGCGTTGCGGCCCCATGTCGCCGGGCGCCCGTTCGGGTTGCCAAACGCAAACGTCGCGTCGGGCCCGCCTGACGACAACGAGTTGCGGATAGTCCACGTCCCGCTGTCGAACCATCCGATGCCGGTGCGGCCGTTCCCGTTCCAGTCTCCGGTGACCGGGTAGCCGGAGCCGCCCCCGAAAGTGAAGTCATACTCGGCACCCCCAGGGGAAGGCGAGTTCCGCAACAACCAGCGATTGCCCCTCACCACGCCGATGCCAGTCCGGCCGTCGCCATTCCAGTCGCCGACTACGGGGATGTCACCGGGCTCGGCGAACGTGAAGTCGTAGGTGACGCTGCCGGAGCGGTTGTTGTTACGCAGCAGCCAGCGGTTTCCCCTCACCACTCCGATGGTGTGCACGCCGTTGCCGTTCCAGTCGCCGACCACCGGGACGTCCCCGGCCGCGCCGTACTCGATGACGAGTGCCGGGTCGCCTGGCCCTTCGACCTGTCTCAGATACCACATCAGGAGGTCGTGGCTGCCTTCCAGGCCGTGACGGGCTCCACGCACCATCCCTGCGGTACGTACCCCGGAGTTCGAGAAGTCGCCCATGATGGGGGTGTCTCCGGCTACTCCGTAGTCGAAGGTCGAGTCGGCCCCACCCGACGTGAGGCTGTTGCGCAACTGCCACGTGGAGCCGGTGATCACCGCCGGACGCGCCGGATAGGGCCCCTTTGGGGTCGAGTCGGGGTGAAGGCCCGGTGCATCGTGGCTGTAGGTGCTCTGGGAGATGGCGTCCGTGGTCCGACAGGAGGAATCCCATTCCCATGGCGCGACACAAGTCACGACTCGGCAGATGATGGCGCCGATGCACGGTTCCTGGTTGTTGCATTGCCCGTACCGGAACCTCGTGCATCCCGTCTTGCGCTCGTTGCAGTTGTCATGGCTGCAATGGCAGGGGTAGTCGGTGCAGGTGTGACTGCATGTGCCGCTTCCACCGCAGCCACACGAGCACTCCTCATCGTGGCAATCCATGTAGTACCGGTTGCCGCCACCGCAGTGGGTGTTCCCGGTTGCGCGCCACCACCCACCAACCAGCGCTCCCGGCGGGCATGTGTTCACCCCGTGGATGTTTGCGCAGAAGTCGGTCCATCCGTCGTTGCACCGCGCACCCGACCCACATTGCGAGGGAACAACGGCAGCCTCGGCCGTGACCGGCCTGAGCAGATACGTCGCCGGGGCGGCTACGAGTGCGGTCCCGACCATCGCTGCTCGTCTCAGAAACCCGCGCCGTGACGTCCTGGCATCGAGGAATCGCGAGGCGGCGTCGACGATCTTCGTGCTCACTATGTGGCCCTCCCCACCGCGAGTAGTTGGGGCAGGCGGGTCAAGAGGAGGTAGGAGGCGACGGTGCCCAATGCCGTGAATCCGAGGTAGAGAACCAGTTCGAGGGTTGCCATCGACCAGTCCACAGGGGTGACACCCAACCCGGCGGTTGCCGCGATGGCGACAGCGGCGACGACGTTGTATGCGACATGGACGACGCTGGGCGGGGTGTCGTCACGACCGAAGCATCCACAGGACTGGATTGGTATCCGCCTGCGAAGCGCGCCAAACGTGAAGACTCCGAATGCGACGTAGGAGAGAGCAGCAACGAGTAGGTAAGGGCCCCCGATTGCGAGAGCCGCGCCGGCGATCACGACCTCGAACAGACCGAGGACATGGGTGATCGGCCGCGAAGCGGGGAGCCCGGCCGACTGCATGGCACCCGTGGTCGGTGCCGGATCGACGAGTTTGGCTACTCCGCTTGCGGCCAGCAACCCGAGTGATACGGCTGCCAGAGCCTGTGCGACCACCGTTGGCAGAGTAACGCTGGCCCATACGACCACCAACGTTTCCCGGGTCTTCTGTTGCCAAGTGGATCGTCGACTGACTACGAGAAGTGAATCGACGGGTAATAACCTCTGTTCGTGCCCATCCCAGCCTCGAGCCATCGGCGCGCTCTCGAGCCCGAGTCGACCCCCAATGTCGTCGACATCCTCGGCCCGTCCGACCAGCTCGCCCGTCGTGTCTCGGCGGGCATTTCCTGTCAGGCCGCTCCCTCGACTCCGCACCGTTTCGCCCTGAAACGTCGCGGGGACAGGGTGCGGGCTGGTGAGATAGGGGCATGATCGTCTTGCGCGATCCCGGTCCGCTGGAGTCGTCGTCACCGAGCCCGGGAACGCGGGCGTCGAACCACTCTCGAATCATGGCGAAGACCACACGAGGAACAGACACGTGACACAGACGACGACACCGGCCTACTACGGGCGGCGACTGGTCCTCTACGTGACGGATCTGTGGCGTCGCCGCGAGTTCGTCTGGTTCCTCGCCATGGGCAACTTCAAAGCCAGGAACGCTTCGACGGCACTGGGCCTGTTCTGGTGGGTGCTCAACCCGATGCTCCTGAGTCTCGTCTACTGGTTCGTGTTCGGGTTCATCTTCCCCGGCGACCGGGACATCGTGTATCTGATGTCAGGGATGTTCGTATTCCACTTCACGTCCCAGGCGTTGACGGGCGGGGCGAACGCCATCCTCCAGAACTCGAGACTGCTCACCAACCTGAGGTTCCCCCGTATCATCCTCCCGCTGTCGACTCTCATCGAGGCCCTCATGGGCTTCTTCGTGTCGATTGCGGTGCTCCTCGTCGTCCAGCTGCCCTTGCGTCGCTATTTCCCGACCGTGTCGCTGAGCTTGCTCTTTGTCGCCATTCCACTTCATTTCATGTTCAACCTCGGTCTGAGCTCCATCGCTGCCCGGCTCGCCGTGCCGTTCCGGGACATCAACAACTTCATCCCCTATGTGAACCGGGTCTGGCTCTACCTGTCTCCGATCATCTGGCCCCTGTCCATGCTGGAGTCCGACGCGGCGAAGGACTTCGCCGGCTGGGCCGAGCTCAACCCCATGTTCTCGTTGATCTCGGTCTATCGGGCAGCGTTGATCGGTGACCCTTTCGACCCCGAGATGCTCCTTCGCGTCGCGATTTGGGCAGTAGTGCTGGCAACCGTCGGTGTGGGGCTCTTCGTCAGGTACGAAGGCAGGATCGCGAGGTACCTGTGAGCAAGCCGTCGATTCTCGCCGAAGACCTGTGTGTTCGTTTCCGGCCCTACATCGAGCGCAAGCCGACACTTCGTAGGACATTGGGTCGTCGTCGCACGGCCGAGGATGTCGTGGCCCTCGATCACGTTTCGTTCACGGTGAATCCCGGCGAGGCGTTTGGAGTGGTCGGGCGCAACGGAGCGGGGAAGAGCACCTTGCTGAAGTGCTTGGCCGGGACCCTGCGCCCGAATGAAGGGAAGGTCGTGGTCAACGGCAAGACTTCGACGCTCCTCCAACTCGGCGTGGGCTTCAATCCGGAATTGACCGGGCAGAGGAACATCTATCTCGGAGGTCTCGCCGCAGGCATGAGAAAGCGAGAGATAGACGAGCGGTTCGGCGAGATCGTTGAATACGCGGAGTTGGGCGATGCGATCCACCGAGCGGTGAAGACGTACTCCTCGGGGATGTTCTCGAGGCTTGCCTTCTCGGTGGCCATGCATCTCGAGCCCGAGGTTCTCCTATTGGACGAGATCCTCGCGGTGGGTGATGAGGGATTCCGGGAGAAGAGCATGCAGGCGATGCAGAACCTGCTGGGACGCGCAGGGACCATCGTCTTCGTGTCCCATTCTCTGGTCAGTGTCGAGGAGTTCTGCGACAGAGCCATCTGGCTCGACGAGGGGCACATACTCCGCGAGGGCCCTTCTCACGACGTGGTGGAGGCATACCGCGAGTCGGTCAAGAGACGACGGATGAGGGAGCGGGGTGAGTCGGAGTGACCCGTGACCTCAGAGGTGACTCGAGGTGGCAGTCGGCGCCTCCCCCTACGTCTCAGAGACGCTCGTCAGACGATGAATCCTGATGGAACGCATCTGGGCACCGATCGTGCGCCCGCTGTTGGAGGCTCTGCGCCCGGCGGTGGTAGTGGCGTACGTAACCAACGACGGTACCGAGACTCCGGAGCTCGAGACGTTCTGTCGAAGCACCAAGGCGAGACTGCACACAATCGAACCGGCGCGCGATGCCGAACCTGACTACACCCCCGGGCCAGACGATCCCCACCCTTCCGAGACGACGCCCGGTCTGAGTCTCGCCGGACAGAATCCCGACGTCGTCCTCATCGAAGGTCTTCGCAGCTGGCGGTCTGCGGTTCCCGAGCTGGAGACTCTGGCGGCGAGGGCCAGCGAGGAGCTGGGGCGATTTCCCCTCGTGATCGTCCATTCCGTGGATCGGGATCGAGGGTCAACAACCAATGCCGGGGAAGACTCGGCAATGGCGAACGAGGGCATGTCCCGATCGACCGTCCTCGACCCCATGGGAGAGTTTCGAACCGGGAGCCGCCTGCAACTCGAGCTGATGGCGATCCCCGAGGTCGACGTGGGAATCATGTATCCGGCTGCGTTGGCCGAGCGCGGCCCGGAGGCCGTTGAGTTCATCAGGGGTCTCGACTCGCCGGTGATGGCCCACAGCCTGCTCGAGCTCGGCGAGGCTCTGCGCACCGAGTCTCGAGATCTCGAAGCCGTGAGCTCGCGCTATGAGCGTCTTCTCAGTCGACGGTCGGTCCGTCTTGCACTGAGGCTGGCCAGGACCGCGAGACCGCTGCTACGTCTGATGCGAAGACTGCGTGGTGAAGCAGCTAAACCCGATTCGGGTCGGGCCGAGAGACAAGACAATGAGGGTGTCGGAAGGCGAAAGCGACCCCCAACACGCCGAACGCAGCGGCGACTGGTGAGAAAGATCGCACGGCTGAGACCCGGTTCGCCGGAGACCACGGGTCCCCTGGTCTCCATCATCGTGCTGACCCGCAACGGGGCCGAGCACCTGGTGCGTCTCCTGCGTGGGCTGGATCAGACGACATACCGGTCGTTCGAGGTCATCGCCGTCGACAATGGATCCACGGACGGGACCGACGAGGTGCTGCAGACTCCGCGCTCGTTTCCGATCCACGTCATTCGCAACGAAGCGAACGTCAGCTTCTCAGAGGGGAACAATCAAGGAGCCGGTGCTGCCGACGGCGACTACCTGCTTCTCATGAACAACGACGTCGAGCCGGTCAATCCCGGGTGGCTGGGAGCCATGGTCGATGCGCTAGAGGAGAGCGAATCTGCGGCGGCCTGTGGGGCACTTCTGGTTCATCCGGTGAGAGGGGAGCCCGAGACAGATCTCACCGTGCAACATTCCGGTACTCGATTCTCCTTCTCCCCGAGAGGGGTGAGAGGCATCAACACAGCGGCCCGGGATCCCCTGGATCCTGCGCTGGGCGGAGTCGCCGAGGTTCCCGCGGCAACTGCGGCGACCCTGCTCGTTCGTCGCGAGGCCTTCGACGGCGTCCACGGTCTCAGCGAGGGCTACGTCTATGGAGCCGAGGACGTTGATCTTTGCCTCAAGCTGAAGGACCGGGGAGGCAGAGTCCTGGTCACGGGTCAGGCCGTGCTCTTCCACCACGAGTCGGCCACACAAGACCGATCCAGCGACGAGATCATCTCGATGCACAAGGCAACAAACCGCCAACTCTTGATGGAGACGTGGGGACCCCGTTTGACCAGGTCGGTGCAGCGCGACCGGCTGACCGGAGCCGGCAGGTGGGCCCTCGACCGGCGCAAGACCGTGGCGATAACCCTCACCGAGGACGACGTCGCCAAGGGATGGGGCGACTACTACACGGCGCACGAGCTGGGCGACGCCTTCGCAGGGCTCGGTTGGCATGTGGTCTACGCAGAGCGATATCGGGACAACTGGTACCGGCTCGACGAGGAAGTGGACCTGCTCATCTCACTGTTGGATTCGTACGACGTCGGGAGGGCCCCGGCTGGCGCGGTGACTCTGGCCTGGGTGCGAAACTGGGTCGATCGATGGCTGCAACGGCCATGGTTCGACAGATACGACCTTGTGGCGGTCTCGAGCCACAAGGGATCGAACGTGATCTCGCAGCGATCGCGCTTCGATCCTCCCGTGGTGCCGCTGGCTACCAACCCCACACGGTTCGTTCCGGGGCATCCCAACCCGACATTCGAGTGTGACTATGCCTTCACCGGGAACAACTGGGGACACGGGCGCGGGATCATCCCGCTGCTCGACGTCCATCCAGGCGAGCGATTCCTGTTGTTCGGGAAGGGGTGGGATGAGGATCCTCGAGTCGGCAGATACTGGCGGGGGCACCTCGAGTACGAGCTCCTGCCCGACCTCTATCGGTCGACGAAGATCCTTCTCGACGACACCGCCGGGCCGACTCTCCCGCACGCGTTTCTCAACGGTCGTGTCTTCGACGGTTTGGCCGCCGGCGCCCTGGTCATCTCCGACAACGTCGAGGGGTCCGAGGAGATGTTCGACGGCCTGCTTCCCACTTATCGGAGTGGCGAGGAGCTGAGGGCACATCTCGATCGATATCTCGGTGACGACTCGGTGAGGTTGGAATTGGTCGAGCGGCTCCGTGATCGAGTCACGGCGAACCACTCGTATGAGGACAGACCGCGAGAGCTCCTGGATATCGCACTCCAACACGTGGAGCAACCCAAGGCCGCCATCAAGGTGGCAGTCCCCGATGAGGCATCCAAACCTCTGTGGGGCGACACACACTTCGGAGATGCCCTGGCGTCGGCCCTGACCCGATTGGGGATGCCGACGGAAGTGCACATCCTCCCGGAATGGGATCTGCCCCAGAACCAGGCTGTCGACGTGGTGATCCACGTCCGTGGCCTCTCCAACTACTCACCGAAGCCCGCTCATGTGAATGTCCTATGGATCATCAGCCATCCTGACGAGGTCTCGATTCGAGAGTGTGAGAAGTATGACCTCGTCCTGGTGGCGTCGCGTTCGTATTCCGAGATGTTGGAGACGCGGGTCGAGGTTCCTGTGGTCTTCATGCCCCAGGCAACCGACGGGCGCCGGTTCCATCCGGTTGAGCCCTCCACGGACCTTGCTTCTGAGGTCCTGTTCGTGGGCAACAGCAGGGAACAAGAGCGACCGGGTGTCGATTGGGCCGCAGAAGCCGGTCTTCCGCTGACCGTGTACGGACAGGGCTGGAAGGACCGGCTGCAGGCCGACGCGATACGAGCTGAGCATTTCCCCAACCGGGAGCTGGCGAGGCTCTACGCGTCGACCAAAGTGGTGCTCAACGACCATTGGCCCGACATGCGAGACGCCGGCTTCGTCTCCAATCGGATATTCGATGCCCTCGCCTCGGGATCGGTGGTGGTCTCCGACCGGGTCGAAGGCCTGTCCGAGATATTCGGGGGCCTCGTCCCGACCTACTCCGATCCAGTGGAACTGCGTGAAGTGATCGCTGAACTGCTCGAAGACGAGGAGCGAAGGAGGCAGATAGCCATTGAGGGCGCGAGACTGGTACTGGACCAGCACACCTTCGATCAACGCGCCGAGCAGATCATGAGTCTGTTGAAACCAAGGCTCGCCGACCGCCGCAAGGACCTCGAAGGAGCCGCACTTGAACCGTAGAGGGGTCGAGTTGAGACAGATTCTCGTCCTTGGATGCGGCATCCAAGGCGGATTGCATCTGAGCACGGTGAGTCGGCGTCGAATGCCTGCTCCCGATCGGACCCTGTGCAAATGACGAAGGCCGACGTGCTGATACCGGGTCAGCGATCAGAACGGGACCAGCCTGAGGGGTTCTGGAGAGAGAGCGTTGAGACTCTCTCGAGGTGGGACGTCGCTCTCATCCTGTCGGTGGCCGTCATCGCAATCGGCTGGCTGTTGTTGAACCTCAAGGCGATCGAGTACGGAGATCCTGTGACCCACTGGGAGAGGATCAACGGCCTCCTCGCCGGAGACGCACTCAACGTCCGCTTTCACCACGACGCCCGATTCAGCATCTACTTGCCCTCTCTCGTTGTGCGGATTCTCCTCGGAGATCATCCGAACCTCTACTACGTCGTGCCCTTGGCCGCGTTCGGGGCTCTCGCAGCCACCACATACCGGTTGGGAGCCCGAGTCTTCGATCGCCGAGTGGGGCTGGCGGCTGCGATGTTGCTGGCGCTGTTCCCACAGTCGCTGAGGTCGGGGACCCAACTACTGCCCGGCGGCTTCGAGGCGACGTTCGTGGTGCTCTCGGCGTACTTCGTCCTGTCGAGTAGGGGCTCTGATCGTGTCTTCGGACGACCATTCTTGGCTGCGATCTTCCTCTTCCTGGGTTACCTGGCGAAGGTCCAAGTCCTCTTGTACGCGCCCGGTCTGCTCTTGGCGCTCTGGCTGGTTTCCAAGAGTCGGCGAGCGGTCGGGACCTTCACACTCACGCTGGCCGGCATGGGCGTACTGGAGGCAATCGCCTACCTGGTCGCTCCATGGGACTCACCGACGAGGTTGGACACCCTGGGAGGGGCGTTGCGCAAGTGGCTGCCCGAGCTGGCCACGCCTCTCGACCTCTTCGATCGATACACGTCTCTGCCTGGCTACTGGATGTGGGGACTCGCCTCGGCCGTGCTGGGGGCGCTGCTGACTTGGCGTCTGCTGAAGACGAGTGGCCGGGCCTTTCTGATGATCCCGGGTTCGTTCCTGATCGTGATGACGTTCGGGCTGTCGAGTCTGAGCCCGCTCAGACCACTGGTTCACTTCGAGACCCGGTTCCTGACGAGTGTGATCCCGTTCATGTTGTTGTTCCTGGCATATCTGGTGTGGCTGGCGGGGGATACGGTCAGAACGGCCTTGCGCGGCCAATCGCGAGCGCTTGCGATCGTCGTCATGCTGGTCGTCCTCTTCGTCCCCACGTTCTGGTTCGTCCAGGACATGGATCCCGTCGAGGCGGGATCTCGCAACACAGAGGGACACCATCCTCTGGATCTCAACGCCGACACTTACTCGGCGGTGTCGGATGCACTCCGCACGGGGCGGACGATCGCGATCAGCTTCGAGCTGGAGGAAGGGTCGGCTGACGAGATCGTGGGCAACGCGAAACGCCTTCGCTACGTCGCCGTCTTCTATCTCCCGATCGAATCCGGCTATCGGGCGGCTTGTTTCGTGGATCAAGCCAACCAGATCCTGCTGATAGCCCCACCGTCGACATTCGACGACTCGGCGACCAGCGTCTCGACACGAGTCGCCGAAGCAGGGGATGTCGTTCTCATCGAGAGTGATCCGGACGATGCGTGGTGGCTCTACGACGTTTCGCAACCCTCCTTGCGCGACGTCGAAGGTGCCGAGCTGCTGGAGTCGGTCGGTGAGGGTATTCACACAATCTCGGTCAGGGAGGCCGGTGACCAGCACATGATCGGAACTCTCTGCCCCGGGACCGGGTGATTGGTGGCGCCGTAGCCCAGTTGACCCGCGAGCGGAGCGGCGAGGTGCATGCCGATGTCTGCGTCC
>JASFVB010000096.1:0-9841 GCA_050050035.1 Acidimicrobiia bacterium
CGGCTGACGCACTCCCCCCACCTCGACGAAGGTCTCTCGTGTCCGGTTGTGGGGATGCTCAGGTGCCTCGGTCAACGACAACACAGGCGCCACACACGCGTCGGTCCCGTGAAAGTGCTCCGCCCACTGGTCACGGGTACGGCCGCGAAAGCGCTCGGCGAAGGTCGCCCGCATGGCCACCCATCCTTCGCGATCGTGTTGTGCCCCGATCTCGTCTGGATCGAGGTCGAGCCCGGCGAGGAGGGCTTCGAAGAACTGAGGCTCCAAGGCGCCGACCGCGACATGCTCTCCGTCGGACGTCTCATAGACCGAGTAGAAGGGAGCACCCCCGTCGAGGAGATTCGAGCTCCGATCCGTCGACCACCACCCATCGGCGATGAACCCGTGATGCGATGTGGTGAGGAGTGCGGACCCATCGGTCATCGCCGCATCCACGACCTGGCCGACACCGGTGGAGCGAGAGCTGAGGATGGCAGCGAGGACGCCGACCACGAGGAGCATGCCTCCTCCACCGAAGTCGCCGACGAGGTTGAGCGGCGGCACGGGGTGATCCGCCGGCCCGATGGCGTGCAGCGCACCGGAGAGGGCGATGTAGTCGATGTCGTGACCTGCCATCTGCGCCAGGGGGCCCTCCTGGCCCCAGCCGGTCATTCGCCCGTACACCAGTCTTTGGTTCCTGGCGAGGCACTCCGCCGGGCCCACCCCTAATCGCTCGGCCACACCCGGGCGGTACCCCTCGATGAGGGCGTCGGACCCTTCGACGCAACGCAACACGACGCCCACGCCATCGGGGTTCTTGAGGTCGACGACGATGGACTCCCGTCCCCTCGCCAGCAGATCGTTCGCCGAGACGGCGAACAGCCCACCCGACGCCCGCTCGACACGGATCACCCGGGCGCCGAGATCCGACAGCACCATCCCGGCGAAGGGCGCGGGGCCCAGCCCCGCCAACTCGGTGACGACGACACCGTCCAGGGGGCCTCCCATCAACCCTCCACCACGGTCACGGATTCGACCAGGGCGGGCACGACGTCCAGTGACGAGCTCATCCCGAAGGCACCGTACAGAAGCACCGACATGATCATGTTGGCGTTGTCGTCGTCGAATGACAGCGGGTCGAGGGCGTCCGGCTCCTCCGGTAACGCCACCACAATCGAGGTCGGCCCCTTCCACGAGACGATGTTCCAGAGGTCCGACGAGTGGGAGTAGTTCGGCTCCAAGCCGAAGATCCCCGATCGCCACGCGAGCAGGCGGGGCTTCTGGTAGAGGGGGATGACCGCGTGATCGTCGAGATAGGCGGCGTCGGCCTTGTTGAGGAGTGCCGCTCGCTCAACGGGGTCGACAGTGGTCTCCGCCGATCTGATCGCGCTTTCCACGGTCTCCGAGCAATACCTGTTCACGTTGAGGTCGGAGTCGTCACACAGGTAGGTGGCAGCGGCGGACATCGGATCCAACGGCGCCCGCCAGGAGAAGTTGATGAGCTGCCACGCGGACGGCCCCCCAAACAGGAAGTCCCGGCCGACGAACTCCGACGGGCTCTTGAACTCCTCGACCAACTCGATGCCGATCGCCGCCAGATCCTCGCTCACGAGCTCGTAGGTATCCCGTCTCGCAGGGTCGTCGCTCGTCGACGCCCAGGTGAACGAGAGACGCCGGCCCCGACAGGAGAACACGTCGTCGTCTCCCCTGACACACCCGTTGTCCACCAACAGGCGCTCTGCCGCCTCCGGGTGGAACCGGTCGACGTAGTGGTCCTCGTACCACGGCGTGCCACTCATCCACACGGTGTTGTCCAGCCCCGACGCCGTCGGGTCGATCAGACGTACCGTGGCATCGAGGATCTCCTCTCTGTCGATGCCGAGCGAGATCGCCTCACGCAGCCATCGCTCCCTCAGCAAGACGTCCTGATGATGGAAGTCGATGTGCTCCCAGAACGGCCCTGGCGAGACCCGGTACCTGACCAACTCGGCGCCGGCCAGCTCGGCGATTGCGTCCGCGTCCGGCCGGGCCGAGATCACGTCTACATCACCGTCGATCAGGGCATCCACCATGTCATCGAGGTCATCGATGAACACGAACGAGAGTCGATCGACGGCGCCGATCGACTCTCCCGAGAGTGGATCGGTCTCAGCCCACCAGTCAGGGTTGCGACGCATCAGCAGCTCTTCGCCGACGGTCCAGTCGACGATCTGGAACGCCCCGGTTGTCGGTGCCCTACTGGCATCCGGGCCCGCCGCCCGCTCGGAGATCACCCTCCGGAACAGCTGCTGCCAGCTTCCGATCGGCTCCGAGAACACGACGCGGAATCTCTTGTCGTCGATGATGTCGATACCGGTGACGTGTTCATAGCCCGAGCCGTCGGGCGCATCGTCGAACAACTGGTACGTGTGCGCGAAATCCGCCGACGTGACCACCTCACCGTCCGACCAAGACGCTCCGGCTGCGATCTCGTAAAGAAGACAGAACGACGTGGGGCACTCGGTGGCGGGGTCCACCGTCGTGGCAACGGCTGTCGTGGACGTTGTCACGGTCGTCGTCGTGGAGGTCGTCGACGGTGCGTCGGGTCTTGGAATCGATGGGCTGACGGCCGACGACGAGCATGAGACGACCAAGAGCGCCATCAGGGGCACGCGTAGTCGGGCAAGACGCCGCATCATCGAGGATGAAACGACCGAGCCGCACAAATAGCAAGGACTCCGGAGGTTTTGGCTTTCACTCAGCGTGGGGTCATTGGCCCACGACGACAGCCCCGGGCCAGCCATTGGGATGGCCGGACTGACCTCCCATGATCGAGTCGACCGGGAACTGGACCCGGTTGTTGTGCGCTTCGATCACGGCCGCCCGGAACAACACGATGTACGGGAGATCCCGAGCGAGGATCGCCTCCATCTCCTTCGTTAACAGAGCCGCCTCCTCGAGGGTGACCGCGGCGTCGAACTCGTCGGCAACCGAATCGAACTCATCGCTGCCGTACCCGGAGGTGTTGAAACCACCACGGAGAACGGAGTCCTGATCCGAATGGAAGAAGGCGCGCACCGACGCACCCGGGAGAGACACGTCCGGGGCTCCCCACCCCAGCATGTACAAGTCCCATTCGAGTGCCGTCTCTGGGGTCTGAGGAGGGAAGGCCGCGTCGACGATTGCGTCGAAATCGGTCTGCTCGACCGCAATGGGTATGCCCAGATCGCTCATCCAGTTCCCGATCCAGACCGAGAAGGTGGCCCTGTAAGGGTCATATGTTGGGCCGGGGGCGAGAAGAGTCAACTCGGGCACACGTGCGCCGTTGGGCATGATCATGCCCTCACCCGGTGTCACGTTGATGTACCCGCCCGACTCGTTGTAGTTGATCACGGGCTCTGATTCCCAGGTGTACCCGGCTTCGCTCAGCATCTCGATGGCGCTGGCGTAGCGCTGTTCCTCGGTCATGGGCTCACCGTCGGACCAGCCGGCCCGTTCCACGTCGGCGTTGTGCTGTGCCGTCAGGTCCGGGTGAATCAGGGTGTAGGCAGGAAACACCGCCCCTCCGAGCACTGTGTCGGCTAGGAGCTCCTTGTCGATGAGGGTTGCCACCGCAGTGCGAAACACGACATCAGACATCGGTGCCTTGCGCAGGTTGAAGGCCATGTACCGAAAACCCTCTGCCTGACCAACCGAGAACCGAATACTCGTGTCGATCGCCAGCTGGTCACGCAGACCGCTGGTGAGACTCGTCGAGTCGTAGACATAGTCGACCTCGCCTCTCGCCAGCTTCTCGTAGGCTGCCTGACGCGTCTCGCTCTCGATCCATTGGATCTCGGAGAAGAACGGCCCCTCGATGTAGTGCGCCAGGACGTCGCCACTGCCGTCTCCGCCATACACCTCGTCCTCGCCACGACTGGCGTTGGCAATCCGGAACCCGCTCGTATAGAGGGTCTTCTCCGAACCGATGTCGAAGTAGTTCGGGTTGGGGACACCGATGGCTGCATCGCCCTGGACCCACCGGTCCAGGACCACCGGCCCGATCGACGGCTCGTCGATTGCGGAGACCCCATACAGAGTCGACCTCGCCGTCTCCCCGCCGATGTCGGCTACGTAGGCCTCGACGGCCTCGTCGGTCACGTCCTCGGCCGCGACGTCGTTGGCCTCGGACCCGTCGGCGAGTGACTCTGCCGCGATCGCCTCCCTGGCCACATCCGGGGTGACCGCGGCCATCGCCTCCTCCGCGGCACGACGGGCTTGGTCGACATGAGGTCGCCAGTAGTGGGAGGGGATGAAAGGAGCCAGGGCTGCGCCGGCGTCCCACCCGGCCAGACCCGGCGCCTGGCCGAACTCGATGCGCACCGTGTGATCATCGAGGGCTTCGATGTCGGTGATGGCCTCAGCGAAATGACTCGCGTGGTTCGTCCCCAGACCGAACTCCCTCACGACGTCGAAGTAGAGAACCAGGTCTTCCGCCGTCACGGGGGTGCCATCGGACCAGACAACGTCTTCCCTGATGGGCTGTTCCACGACCCAGCCATCGCCGTCCTCGGTCGGCTCCACGGGCTCGGGGGTCGCAGCCAGCACCGGGACGTTCACGAAGCCAGGAAGCGACGGCGAGAACAGGGCCAGCTTGGAGTTGTCCAAATACGCTCGGTTCGCCTCCGTGCTCTCCGGCCCATCTATTGCTGCAAACCAGTTGTCCGTGGTTATGGGACCGGTCAACCCAACTCGAAAGACCACACCGTCCCCGCCGTCGTCGTCGGCCAATGAGGTGGTGACGGAGGGTTCGACAGAGGTGGTGGACTCGTCCGCGCCGTCACCGGAGCAACCGCCGACAACCATGGACATCGCGGTGAGCACGACGAGGGCGCGCAGCCCGAGGGGCCGCAGACGACTGCTGGAGATCAGCGGTGCTCCCATGAAGACCACATCATCGCCTCACGTCGCCGATACGCCGTCCGCTTCGTCCAGGATGACTGCATAAGTCTTCCGGGACTCGGAGATGATGGCCTGGATGATCCCGGCCATGGGCAGGGCCAGGATCACCCCGATGCCGCCCATGAGATTGCCGCCGATGATGATCGCGGCTACGGAGATGGCGGGATGGATCTCCATGGTCCGCTTGGTGATGCGCGGTGCGATCAGGTAGTTCTCCACCTGCTGATAGGCGATGAAGTAGAGCGTGGCCCAGATCGCTGTGGGAAGGTCGTTGAAGGTCAGGGCCACGAGAGCGGGAAGGACGGCCGCGAGATAGGTGCCCACGACCGGGACGAATTGGCTGAGGACACCAACCCAGATCCCCAGAGACAGGGCGAACGGCACGTCGAGGAGCCCGAGGACGATCGTGCTGAGTGTGGCCGAGATGATGGCGAGGATGAGACGGGAGTAGATGTACCCGCCCATCTTCTCCACGGCCACGTCCCAGACATGAAGCGCCCTGCGCTGCCGCTCCTCTGGCATGGCCGAGAGAACCGTGCGCTGCAGCTTTGGCAGCTCGGCGATCATGTAGAACGAGAACAGCGCCACGGTCGTGGCGAAGAAGAGAAAGCCGAACAACGAGGTGGTCAACCCGATGACGCCGCCGAGGACGGTGCCTCCCAGCGATTGGACCGCGCCGAGTATGTCCTCGCCGACACTGCTGACGTCGACCTCGGAGAGGTCGAAGCCGAATGTGTCGGAGAGGAACTCGGCGAAACCCTGGACCAGACCCGGTATGGAATCGATGAGCTGCTGAAACTGCTCCACGAAGAGTGGGGCGAGAGCCCAGACGAAGATGAAGGCGAGAGCGATCGCCACCACGAACACGACCCCGGTCGCGGCACCCCTACGCCAGCCGCGTTTGGCCAGGTAGTGGACGGGGGGCTCGAAGGCAACGGCCACGAAGAGTGAGACGAACACCATGAAGATGATGTTGGACAAACGAAGTATCAGCCAGAGAGCCAGGGCCACCCCGATCAACACGAGTGCAACGGTCATCGTGCGTCTGACGAAGACCTGCCGATCGGCCGGGGGGCGACTCTCGGTCATGACGAAAGAGTAGGAACCCCCCTTCTCCGAACCGTGTCATTCCCTATAGCCTGCGTCCACCAGGAGGTAAATGGACAGCTACGAGATCGTCTGGTTTCCCGACCCGGAAACGGCGTCGATGACGAACACCGCCCGATTCATGGACGAGCACGGGATTGCCACCTATGAGGATCTCGTTACGAGGTCGACGAGTGACCCGGAGTGGTTCTGGGAGGCCGTAGTCGAGTTCCTCGGTCTGCCGTTCGACCCTGCATGGACCGCGATCCGTGACACCTCCCGCGGGCATCCGTGGGCGACATGGTTCCCCGGAGCAGGGTTCAATCTGTCCACGGCGTGTGTCGACCGCTGGGCCGCCGATGCCCCCGATCGCCCCGCCTTGCGCTCACAGAAGGAGAACGGCGAGACCCGGGAGCTGAGCTACGGCGGGTTGCTCGAGAGCGTGGAACGTCTCGCCGGCGCCCTGGACGGGCTCGACGTGGGCAGAGGTGACGCCGTGGCGGTGTTCCTCCCGATGTCACTCGAGGCCGTCGTGTCCTTTCTGGCGATCGCCAGGGTCGGGGCCATCTTCATCCCCGTCTTCTCCGGCTACGCAGCAGAGGCTGTGTCGGCTCGTCTCGACAACCCGAAACCCAAGGTGATGGTGTGCGCCGACGGGTTCCGGAGACGGGGAAGCCTCGTGGCCATGAAGGAGGTGGCCGACGAGGCCGTCTCCCTGGTAGGGGGTCTGGACCACATACTGGTCGTCGACTACGCCGGTCGCGACGACACGCCGATGACGGACGGTCGCGACGTCAGATGGGACACAGCTCTCGCCGATGCCGACAGACTCGGACCGGCGGCCACCTGGTCGGAGGACCCGGTTCTCATCGCCTACACATCCGGAACAACGGGACGACCAAAGGGCGCCGTCCATGTCCAGGCCGGCCTCACCGTCAAGCTGGCTCAGGAGGGCGCATTCCAACTCGACGTGAAGCAAGACGACGTGCTCATGTGGGCCACCGACATGGGATGGATCATGGGGCCGTGGATGGTGGTCGCCGGTCTCGCCAACGGGGCCACGATCGCGACCTATGACGGAGCGCCCGATCATCCGGGGCCTGACCGAATCTGGCAAGTCGCATCGGATCTCGGGCTCACCATCCTCGGGATATCGCCGACGCTCGTGCGGTCTCTGCAACCTCATGGAGTCGACGCCGTGCGCAAGCACGACATCTCGGCGCTGCGTCTCTTCGGCTCGACCGGCGAGCCCTGGAATCCCGAGCCATGGCAATGGCTCTTCGAAGACGTCGGGGAGGGGGCGCGACCGATCGTCAACATCTCCGGGGGAACCGAGGTTGGAGCGTGCATCCTCTCGGTCAACCTGATGCAGGGTCTCAAGCCGACATCACTCGGCGGCCCGGCCCTTGGCGTGGACGCCGATGTCTACGACGACGAAGGCCGTCCGGTTCGCGGTGAAGTCGGTGAGCTCGTCATCCGCGGCTCTTGGCCCGGCATGACACGTGGGTTCTGGGGTGAGCCCGAGCGCTACATCGCCACGTATTGGTCGCGGTTCGACGACACCTGGGTACACGGTGACTGGGCGTCGATCGACGAGGATGGCTTTTGGTTCCTCCACGGTCGCTCCGATGACACACTCAACATCGCCGGCAAGCGGGTGGGCCCTGCCGAGATCGAGTCCGCTGCGGTTGCCCTCGACGAGGTTGTCATGGCCGCAGCCATCGGGTTGCCCGATGAGATCAAGGGCGAGTCGATCGGGCTCTTCGTGGTTCCTGCGCCCGGTGTCACCCCCGACGACGAACTCACCGCGGCAGTGCTCTCGGCGTGTGACCACAACCTGGGGAAGGCATTCCGCCCCAAGTCGGTGCGTTGGGTCGACGACCTGCCCCGCACCCGTTCGCAGAAGATCATGCGCCGCGTGGTCAAGGCACTGGCCTTGGGCGATGACCCCGGTGACCTCAGCAGTCTGGAGAACCCGGAATCATTGGAGAGCCTCGAGGCTCGCCAATGACGGTACTTGGTACCTAGTACTTGGTACCTGGAACAACGGTCGAAGTCGGTTCCTCAGACACTGCCAAGCAAAGGCGCGGCAGCCGGCGACCGACCGGCGTCTGTTCGACCGGTCGATGGGACCCTGCTACGACCGAATGAGGGTGGAACCCATTCGACGAGACGACATCTCGATCTCGGAGGCAAACGGTCGAAGTCGGTCGCCCGTCAAACAGGAGGCTTGGGGTCGTACTGGATCTCCTTTTTCACCTGACGGGCGCGGTCGGTGGAATGGAGACGTTTGACCAGGTGTAGTGCCATGTCGATGCCCGCCGAGACTCCCGATGCGGTGACCACATCACCGCTGTCGACGAAGCGATCGTCGGGTCTCACCTCGATGGTGTCGTCGACCTCGGTCAGGACGTCGAGAACACTCCAATACGTCGTGGCCGGGCGGTTCCTCAACAGCCCGGCAGCGGCGAAGACGAGCGAGCCGGTGCACACGGACGTCATGAGAGTCCCCGACTCCGCCTCCCGGCGAAGGAGGTCGAGAACGGGCCCCCGAGCCATGAGCGCACGCGTCCCAAAGCCACCGGGGACCAGAACCACGTCCAGATCACCCATGTCGGCTGCGAGCCCGTCCGTCACGATCTGCATGCCCTTGGCGCAGGTGACCGTCTCACCGTCCAACGAAGCAGTGAAGACCTCGACACCGTCGTCGGGATGCTGGAGCTGCCACATGCGCAGCACTTCCCACGGCCCCACCAGATCCAACTCCTCCATGTGGTCGAAGCAGATCAACGCGATCCTCGTCATCTCGGTGGCATCCTCGTGGCGGCGTCGAGACGGATCACTTCACCGTTGAGCATCTCATTCTCGACGATCGCCGTGACGAGATGGGCAAAGTCCTCGGGTGTGCCGAGACGTTGTGGGAACACGTGAAGCTCGACCAGGGACTTCCGCAGCTCCGGCGGGGCACCGGCCAGCAGTGGCGTGTCCATGATGCCCGGCGCGATCGTGTTGACCCTCACCCCGATGCTGGCCAGGTCGCGAGCCACCGGCAGGGTCATCCCGACGACGCCCCCCTTCGAAGCGGAGTACGCGGCCTGACCGACCTGACCGTCGAATGCCGCGATCGAGGCGACGTTGACGATGACACCCCGCTCACCACTCGGGCCTGGCTCGTTGGACGACATCACCCGAGCAGTGTTCCGGATGACATCGAACATCCCGATCAGATTCACGCCCACGGTGAACTTGAACAGGTCGAGATCGAACATGGTCCCGTCCCGTGAGACGACACGCTGCGCCGGGGCTACCCCGGCTGCGTTCACGAGGACATCGATCCCACCGAATGCCTCAGCCGCACCACCGACCGCAGCCGCCACGTCCTCGGGGTTGGTCACATCACACGGGATGAAACGAGAGCTCTCGCCGAGATCTGCGGCGACCGTCTTGCCAAGCTCCGAGTTGATGTCCAACATCACCACCTGTCCGCCCATGTCGACGAACCGGCGGGCCACGCCCAGACCCAAACCCGAGACGCCGCCGGTGATCAACGCAACCGAGCCTTCAACCTGCAATCTCAACCTCCAACTGACTGACGGCGACGGTAATCACCGATGATCGGCGTGTTCGACTCAGGGGTCGGCGGGCTCTCGGTCCTCGCCGAGATCAGACGTCTCCTCCCGGATGCGGATCTGCTCTACGTTGCCGATCGGGCCCGGGCTCCATACGGTGTGAGAGAGCTCGCCGAGGTCCGGGCGATCTCTCACGAAGTGGCCGAGTGGCTGATAGGCCGAGGGGCCGACTGCCTCGTCATCGCGTGCAACACGGCCTCGGCCGCCGCACTCTCCTCGATCCGCTC
>JASFVB010000097.1:0-9597 GCA_050050035.1 Acidimicrobiia bacterium
AGTCGCCATGGATCTCCTTCAAGAGCGCCGACCGCTCGTCCGGCGTGAACATGGCCTTCTTCGACGGGTTGTCGATCACGGCCACGACGACCCTGTCAAACAGGGCCACCGACCGTCTGATCACGTCGACGTGACCATTGGTGGGAGGGTCAAAGCTCCCCGGGCACAATGCCGTCGCCATCGTCTTCTACCTTCTCGTACCGGATGATTCTGGTATCCCCATACCGCTTATCCGCGGCAACCCGCCAGTTTTCGGGGGGCTGCGGCACCCGATCGGTGTGTCTTCTCGAGACGACCACCTCGGCATTGGGACGCAGAAGACGGTCGAGACCTCGAAGGTCTTCTTCGAGCTGTGACGTCGGCTGATCCCACGGTGGGTCGATGAACACCAGATGGAACGTGTGGTTGGCCTTGTCGAGATAGTCCTCGACGGTGCCCACTATGACGGTGCCGCCGAGACCGACGGCCTGCACGTTCTCTCGAAGAGCCTGAGCAGCCTTTCTCCCCCACTCCACGAAGACGGCCGATTGGGCGCCCCGAGACAGAGCCTCGAGCCCGAATGACCCCGAACCCGCATAGAGGTCTGCGACGAGGGCGTCGACTACCCAGTCGCCGATCGACGAGAAGACGGCCTCTCTGGCACGGTCGGTGACCGGCCGCGTGCCTTTGGTGTCCGGCGCCTTCAGCCTCCGTCCTCGGGCCGTGCCGGCGATGATCCTCATCAGGAGACGAACAGCCAGTCGACCTCGTCGCCGAGCATCGCCGCCACTTCCTCTCGCAACTCGGGGTGGCCGCCAAGCGTGGGGTCGGCGTCGACGAGGGAGAAGGCGTCTCTCCGAGCGACCGTCAGCACGTCGAAGTCGGCGAGTATGTCGGCGAGCTTGAGGTCCTTGACACCCGACTGGCGGGTCCCGAACACGGTCCCCTGCCCACGAATGCGGAGGTCCTCCTCGGCAAGACGGAAGCCGTCGTTGGTGGAGACCATGGCGGTGAGACGCTCCTCACCCTCGGAAGTGGTCGGATCGGCCAACAAGAGACAGATGCCACGATGCTCGCCACGCCCGACACGCCCCCTGAGCTGGTGGAGCTGGCTGAGCCCGAATCGGTGAGCGTCCTCGATGACCATCACGGTGGCATTGGGCACGTCGATGCCCACCTCGATGACGGTCGTGGAGACGAGCACGTCTATCTCCCCGGCGCGGAAGGCAGCCATCACCGCCTCCTTGTCAACGGAGCGAAGTTGGCCGTGGATCAGACCGACTTCGAGTTCCGGCATCAGCGCGGAGAGACGCTCGTACTCGGCAGTCGCCGAGGCGGCCTCGACCTTGGGGCTGTCGTCGACCAGCGGGCAGACGACGAATGCCTGCCTGCCCTTTTCCACCTCCTCCCCGATGAGCCGCCATGCCTCGTCCTCGGAGACCTTCGAGAAGAGCTTCGTCTCCGTCGGTGCCCGACCGGGTGGCATCTCGTCGATGAGAGACACGTCCAGGTCTCCATACAGAGTCATCGACAGGGTCCGCGGGATGGGAGTCGCCGTCATGATCAGCAGATCGGGCTCGACCTCGTCCGCCTTCTCTCTCAGCTGGACACGCTGGGCAACACCAAAGCGGTGCTGCTCGTCCACGACTGCTATCCCCAGGCTCTTGAACTCGACACCCTCCTGGATCAGGGCGTGCGTGCCCACCACCAGGTCGACCTGGCCGGTGGCGATGTCTTCGGCCAGCTCGGTCCGACCGATGTCCGTGGAGTAGTTGCACACCGCGCTGGATCCGGTGAGAAGAGCGACGTGAACCGCCGGGCCGTCCGAAGTCCCGGAGAACAGGCTGTCCATCCCGAGATGACTCTCCCCCAGTGCGGGAGACAGCCCGGCGTCGGCAAGGAGCCCGCGAATCCCCAGGTAGTGCTGCTCGGCGAGGACCTCGGTCGGAGCCATCATCGCCCCTTGCCAGCCTCCTTCCACGCCCCGCAGCAACGTGGCGACCGCAACGACGGTCTTGCCTGACCCAACCTCACCCTGGAGAAGACGATGCATCGGGTGACTCTCCTCGAGGTCCGACTCGATCTCGGCCAGCACCCTCACCTGTGCGCCTGTCAGGTCGTAGTCGAGACCCGACACGAACCGATCGACGAGCTGGCCGGTCGATTCGTGAGCAATGCCGCTGGATCTCTCCATCTGGTACCGCTTCTGGAGCGCGAGCGCCAGCTCGAGACGAAACAGCTCGTCGTACACGAGCCGTCGACGAGCGGTGGCGATTTCTTCGACGGTCTCGGGGAAGTGGATGACGTCGAACGCACGCTCCCGATCCATGAGACCGTTTGCAGCTCTCAGCTCTGTCGGGATCGTGTCGTCGACGGGCTGGGAACGGGTGAGAGCGTTATGGATCGATCGGCGCAGATGCCCGGGGCCCACACCGCCGATGGTGGGGTGGATGGGGACGACCCGGCCCACGGTTAGGGCCTCCACATCACGAGAGAGCACGTCGACGGCCGGCGTCTTCATCTGTAGTGAGCCTCGGAAGCTCTCCACGACACCGGACAAAGCCACTTCGTCGGCCTTCTCCAGAAGACGTGGGATGTGCCTCTGGTTGAACCACACGGCCTTGATACGCGCCGAGTCGTCCTCGATGACCGCCTCGATGATCTGGAGGTTGCGTCTGGGACGCCGCGAGCTCACCGACCGAACCGTCCCGACGATCGTTACCTCCTCCCCGACGGGGACCTGTGCGATGGGAGACATGTTCGATCGGTCTATGTATCTCCGGGGGACGTGGTGGAGCAGGTCGGCGACAGAAGAGATGCCGGCTGCCTTGAGGGCCTGGGATCTCTTGCCGCCGAGACCTTTCACCTCACCCACGTCCACGGAGGCGAGACGGCTCAGCGAGGCCACGAGGAGACGTTACCGTCGGGAGCAGATAGTTCTTCGACCCTCCCTTTCCCTCTCGATCCTCCAGTCGCCGGTATCTCGCCCCAACTATGTCTTGACGAAGCCGACCGCTAACATCTCACCTCGGTCCACGGGCTCCCCCGACATCCACCGACCACCCCAGGAGTATTGGCCATGTCCTATCGCTGCGAGGTCTGCGGCAAGCAGCCGAGCTACGGCAAGTCCGTCAGCTTCTCCCACAAGCGAAACAACCGCCGCTGGCTGCCCAACATCCAGAGAATCCGCGTCAAACACGGCTCCAACACGCGACGGGCACGTGTTTGCACGTCCTGCATCCGCGCCGGCAAGGTCGTCAAGGCTTAGGGGTATAGGCTCCACCACATGGACCAAGGAGTCGTCAAGACCTACGACCCGGTGACGGGTGTCGGGATCGTCGTGCGTGACGATGACCGCTCCGAGGTCTTCCTCCGCCCGGGATCGCTAAAAGACTCTGTGTTCCGCACGTTGCGTCAGGGACAGCGGATCCTCTTCGAGGTCACCGACGAGAACGGCCAGGCCTTCGTCTCCTCCATCCGTGTCGGCCAGGGCGGCTATTAGCTCGCTGCGCTCGCAGTACTTGGTACTTGGTAGTTGGACCGGCATGACGGGCCGGGCACGGCCCCACGTCCCTCCACTAGTGTCGCATCGCCCCCGATAGCGATAGGAGAACCACTTGGTCCAGGCCTATGTACTGATCCAGACGGAGGTTGGGAAAGCCGCCGTCGTTGCGGAGGAAGTCCGCGGGATTCCCGGTGTCGACACCGCCGACGATGTGACCGGCCCATACGACGTGATCGTCAGGGCGAGCAGCGACGATGTCGACTCACTCGGCAAGCTCGTCGTCGCCCGTATCCAGGCGGTGGACGGCATAACACGCACGCTCACCTGCCCCGTAGTACACCTCTGAGGCGCTAACCAAGTTTCGAATCGATAGCACCGGCGCTTCGTAGCGCCGTCCCGTCGCTGCCTGCGGTCGAGAACACACGGGTCGGGCCGGCCTCTGCCTCCGCGATCATGTCACGGAAGAGTTGGGCGCGTTCGATCGGTGGATCGATCCACAAGTAGACCGCCATGGACCCGGGGATCGTGTTCACCTCGTTCACGAAAACCTCGCCGTCCTTCTCCAGGTAGTCGATCCTGGCTATGCCTCGGAGACCGGCTACTTCGGTGATCCGAAGTGACAAGTCGTGAATCGCCTTGGTGGTCGGCTCGTCCAACTCGGCCGGAAGCTCCCGGCCTACACTCACCTCTCCTCCCCAGGCCAGGTATTTCTGGTCGTAGCTGTAGATCCCCTCACCAGACCGTGCGGGCGCCTCCACGGCCGACATCTGCCACTCCGGGTAAGACCGAACCGCGACTTGAAGATCACGGCTTCCACCAAGGAAGGGCTCGACGACCGCGCCCTGGTCGAGGTATCGCGACGACGACTTGAGCGCCAGGACCGTTGCCCAGTCCTCGGCGATCTCTATCCCGATCGAAGACCCCCCGAATCGGGGCTTGACGATGAAGGGGCCGCCAAAGCCAGGTGCCGGCTCCTCACCACTGGCCACGAGAGCCCGTGGAAGAGTCGGGAGACCGGCCGATGCCATGGCCGATCCGAATGCGAGCTTGTCCATGCCCAGCGCCGATGAGGCCTGACCGGGCCCGGTGTAGCGAAGACCGGCGAGGTCGAGCATCCCCTGAAGCGTCCCATCCTCACCCGGACCGCCGTGGCACGCGATGAGTACGGCGTCGATCTCCAGCGGCTTCCTCTTGAGGACAAACCCCCGACCGGGCGAGCCCACGAACGAGATCTCCCGGGACTTGCGGGGCACCCCCTCCACGAAGTCGGCGGCCTCGAGATCAGGGTCGACCGAGTGCCACTCCCCCGACTTGGACCAGTAGATGGCTTCGATGTCGTCGAGAGCCCTGGCCACCTGGAGACCGGTCAAGATCGAGATGTCGTGCTCGTCGGACGGGCCTCCGAAGATGACTGCGTGTCGGCTCATGTCCTCGTGCTCATGTCGTCGCGCTCATGGATAGTGATCAGGGAGATCGTTCTCGTACAGAACCGCGTCACCCTCACCGAGGGTGGCACGGGCCCACTCGACGGCCTCGTCCCTTGACTCGACGACGGTAACTGAAGCCTTCCCGCCAACGGAACCTTCCTGGAGGGCGCGCCGGTTGGTGCGCCCGACGATCACCAGGTGATCGACCAGAGAGGCCGCCTCCTCTGCGAAGCGGCGATTCTCCGAGTCCTGGAGACGTCCCAACTCGACCATCCCCGGGGTGATCACTGCCGTCCGACCGCCGTCGGTCACGCTGAGAAGCTTCCGCAGAGCGGATCGGGCCCCGTCAGGATTGGAGTTGAACGTGTCATCGACTATCGCAAAGCCCCCTCCAGCCCTCATCACCGACTGCCGGTGCTCCGCAGTCGGCAGATCGGCGATCCGCCCCGAGATGTCACGAGAAGGGACGTCCAGGGCCTTGCAGACACCCAGCGCGATGGCGAGGTTGGCCCCGAAGACACCTTCGGGGACATCCATGATCCGCTCTCCGTCGACCACTATCCCGGCGTCGGCCGAGACCTCGATGATCTTCATCTGCTGTCGCCGCTCAGACGCCAGCTTCTCGAGCACCGGCTGATCGACGCAGATCACGCCGATCTCGGCCCCGTCGAGGATCTCGGCCTTGGCGCGTGCGATGTTCTCGAGCGAGCCGAACCTCTCCAGATGCACGGGTCCGATCGAGATCAGCGCCGCGACCTTTGGCCGTATCCATTCGCAGAGGCCCGCTATCTCGCCTGTTCCATACGTGCCCATCTCGGCGATGAACATGTCTGTGCCGGGGGTGAGATTCTCGTTGATGGCGCGTGCAAGCCCCATCCGGTTGTTGAAAGACGCCGGGCTGGCCACAACACGCCGCGATCCCGAAAGCAGATGCGAGAGATAGTTCTTGGTTGTGGTCTTGCCGTACGAGCCGGTGATCGCGACGACCTCCGGCTCGATCAATGCCAGTTTCGCCGCCGCCCTGTCCACCCATTCGGCGCCCCGTCGTCTCTCGTAGGGTGCCAGCGCCAGCAGCGAGACATCGATCAGGGTGGGCAGCAATGCCAGGGGCAGGACGATCACCACGGGCTGTCCGAGAAGCCCCCCGGCCGCATAGGCCACGATGAGCATCACACCACTGACGATCGCCACGCGTCGCAGTCGATCGGTCCACGCCAACGGTGACGTGACGCCGCGAATCGAGAGACCGACCGGGCCGACCTGTGCCAGTGCGACCAGGAACCCCCAGCGAACATCGAAGACCGCGCCGATCGCCCCCACCCAGCCGATGACTTCGAGCGCACGGTTGAGAAGGCTCGATCTCGACCATCGTCTCTGCGACTTCGTCACCTCACCCGCCAGGTAGTGCTCGCGTTGGGCGACCCGCAGCCATCGAAGACCGCTCGGGACCGAGGCAAGCGCACACGCTGCGGCGAGAAGCCAGGTCACGAGAGAGCCTTCTCGATGGCAGCACGCAGTGCCTGCGGCGCCTGTGTCGGCACGAGATGCCCAACGTCGGGCAGCACCTCGAGCGTGGCGTTCTGCAACAAGGCGCTGGCCGACTCCGCGATCGAGACCGGCACCTCGCGGTCATCCTCCCCCCAGATCAGCCACACCGGACTGGTGATCCGGCTCAACTGGCTCTCGTAGCTCTCGTTGACCACCTTGACGAGGATGTCCCGCATGATGCCGGAGGCGGCTCGATAATCGGCCGACCCCCGGCTTCTCTTCTCCCGCTCCAGCCGGTCGTCCGAGATGACACCGACCCGGTTCAGCCATCGGGCCGCGCGATATGCCATGGCCGGGCGTCGGCCGGTCTGAAGACGGATGAGTGGGGCACCGGTCAACACCAGCGATCCCACTCTCTCCGGGTGTTTCGCCGCCAGACAGACCGCCACGCGGCCACCAAAGGAGTGCCCAACAAGGACTGGAGGCCTATCGAAATCGTCCAAGAGATGCGCCACAATGTCCGCATAGGCGTCTGCGCCGATGACCTCGTCCGGAACGGGCGAGGCACCAAAGCCTGGGAGGTCAGGAGCGATGCCGGAATGGCCCTCGAGACCGGCCGCGAAATCGATCCCTCGTCTGCCCCAACCATGCAGTGCGAGCACCTTCGGAGTGCCCGAACCGAACACCTCCGCGAAAACCGCCCCGTCTAGAAAAGAACGTAGAGCCAAGAAGAATCCTCGATATGGCCGGGAGAAGCGCCGAGAATACTTGGTGACTCCCCAATTCCATGACTAGCGAAAACATCGCATCTGTCACGGTGCACGAGTCGATGGCACGTTTCAGGTCCTCGCTTCTGCGCAGGGCCTCGGCTGTCGCGTGGATAGTGATGATCATCATCGGCTACCAGGCCGTGCGCAGCCCGCTGGACGACGGGACCCAGCTCTTCACCCAGCCTGAGTTCCTCGTCCCCATGGCGGGTCTGGCTGCGTTGCTGGTCCTCTCCACCGCGACCCGCTGGAATCGGGTTATGCGGTCGCCCGGAGCACCGTGGGCGGCGACATTCTGGCTACTCGGTCTCATCGCAGGGATAACTGCGTTGGCCATCATCCCGGAGCTCAACACTGCGACCCAGCCGATTCTCTTCGGGATCGCCGCGGTGTCCGGGCTGTTGCTGGTGTGGTGGGCGCACGCACTGGTCACGGTGATCATCGGCATGGCGATTGCCTTCATCGCCGCCAGCCTGCAGGACGCCAACGTCATCGGAGACGTGCTGGGTGATGTCATCGCCCCCATCGCCGTGATCTTCGTCGTCGGGGCGGCAACTGCTTTGGTCGGCTTCGAGTTCGAGCGAGAGGCGCTGACATCCTTTGGGAAAGAGGCCATGCTCGAAGAGCAGCGTCAAGACTTCGAACGCCTCTATGCCGTGAGCGCGACGTTGGCGCGAGCCGAGTCGCTGGCCGAGATCGTCCCACACCTGGTTGGGACCATATGCAGCTATCTCGACGCACAGGTCGGTGTGGTGCTTCTCCACGACGGGGAGATGCAGCGACTCGAGGTCATGAGCCCGATCTGGGTCAACGGATACCCCCTGGAGACGGATCCCATCTCCGTCGAGATCAACGCCCCATCAGTCGTCGCGCAGACCTACCGCGCCGCCAAGCCCATATACGTCAAACGTGTCGACCCGGACACCGATTCACACATCCTGCTCAAGGACCTCGGTCTGAAACAGGCCCTGGTGGCGCCTCTCAAGGTCGAGTCGATGCGTGTCGGCGCGATCGTCGTCGGTGACCCATACGAGGGGGATTTCACGGAGGATCAACTCGAGCAACTCGGCTCGCTCGCCGCTCCCGCCGGGCTGGTCCTCAGCCAGATAGGCCGTTACGAGGCTCAGGCCGAGATGACACGTCGTCTCGAAGAAGTCGCACAGATGAAGACCGATTTCGTGTCCACCGTGAGCCACGAGCTCCGCAGCCCCCTCACCTCCATCATCGGCTCACTGGACACCGTCAACCGGCCCGAGCTCGCCCCGGCTGAGCCGACGTCCCAGCAACTCCTCCTCAGCGCTCGAAAACAGGCCGGCCGGTTGCAGCGGCTCATCGAGGATCTCTTGGTCGTCTCCCGCATCGATCGTGGGGCCATCCCCGTCCATCCCGAGGTCGTCGAGGTGAAGGACATCTTCGACGAGATCAACCGGGTCGTCTCCATCGAGCCTTCGATCACCGTCGAGCCCGACAACCTCGCCGTGTACGCCGACCGTGACCACTTCTCGAGGATCCTCATCAATCTCGTGGAGAACGCAGCCAAGTATGCGGCAGACAGCCCTGTCGAGCTCTATGCGTGGCAGAAGGCACAGCGTGCGATGATCGCCGTCGTGGACCATGGCCCGGGCATCCCCGACTCGGCCAGGGAGAGCATCTTCGAGCGGTTCACCCAGCTGGATCAGTCGGATACACGCTCGAAGGGTGGGACCGGTCTCGGTCTCTCGATCGTGAAGAGCCTCGCCGAGGTCATGCACGGCTCGGTGCGTGTCGAGGCAACGGAGGGTGGTGGCGCCACGTTCGTCCTCGATCTTCCCGCGGCAGCCAGCATGCCTGCCGGGGTCTAGTCCGGCTCGACGCCCGCCGCCACGGCGTGGAACCCCCCGTCCACATGGACGATCTCCCCTGAGGTCATCGGGGCCCAGTCACTCAGGAGGACACAGACCATACGTGCCACCGGATCGGGGTTCGTGGTGTCCCATGCCAGAGGGGAACGCTCGCTCCAGACGTCGTCGAACCTGGCGAAACCGGGAATCGACTTGGCCGCAACGGTTCCGAGAGGTCCTGCCGAGACGGCGTTGACCCGCACACCGTGTGGCCCCAGGTCGCGGGCGAGATAGCGAGTGACGCTTTGTAGCGCCGACTTGGCCACACCCATCCAGTCGTACGCCGGCCATGCTTGGGTGTTGTCGAAGTCCATGGCCACGAGGGCACCTCCACCCGCCTTCTCCATCAGTGGCAGCAATGCGACGGCGAGGGTCTTGTACGAGAACGCCGAGACCGTGAAAGCCGTCTGAGCCGACTCGACCGGGGTGTCGAGGAAGTTCCCGCCAAGGGCGTCCTCGGGAGCGAAGGCGATCGCGTGCAACGCACCGTCGACTCGCCCCCAGCGGTCGTCCAGGTCTGCCACGACCGCCGAGACGTGATCGGGATCGTT
>JASFVB010000098.1:0-9526 GCA_050050035.1 Acidimicrobiia bacterium
CGTCTGCCATCCATCCGGCGCACCGTCATCTCATAGCCGGGTCGGGTCACCTTGTCCCCGCGTGTCGGGATCTTCCCCAACACAGCCATCAGGTAGCCACCGACCGTCTCGTACTCCCCGTCCTCGACGAGGGCGTCGACCTCGGCCAGGCGCTCTATCCGGGTCTGACCGGCCACGAGGAAGCGATCACGTCCGGCCGGTCTTATCTCCATTACCTCGCGGATGTCGTGCTCGTCTCTGATCTCCCCGACGAGCTCTTCGGCGATGTCTTCCAGAGTGACCAGACCCGCCACTGTGCCGTGCTCGTCGATCGCCACGGCGAGATGAACACCCTCCGAGCGCATCATCTCCATGACCGGTGAGATCAGCGTGGTTTCGGGGACGACCGGGACCGATCTGATCAGAGCGGCATCGATGGGATGGCCGTGCTCGGCAGGCTCGATGGCGAACAGATCCTTGGCGTGGACGAATCCGATGATGTCGTCCAGGTTGGCTCCATAGACCGGGATGCGAGAGTGCCCGGTCGCCACCATCTTCTGCTCGAACGCAGCGGGTGTCTCAGCGGCCGGCAATGCGACCAGGTCGGGTCTCGGCACCATGACCTCGGCGACGATCGTCCCCTGGAAGCCGAGGGCGGCGGTCAGGAGCCGCGACGAGCTCGGGTCGATGATCTCGCCGGCGCCGACCATCTTCACGAGGACCGCGATGTCTTCGGCGGAGTGAGTGGACTCGATGCTGTGACGGGTTCGCACACCGACGAGGCGGAGCACTCCTCCCGCGATCCAAGACAGAGAGGCGATCACCGGGCGAAGCACCGTCACGTAGAAACGGAAAGGTGCTGCCAGCAGTAGCGCCGTCCGCTCCGGTGCGGCGATGGTGGCGTTCTTCGGGGCCATCTCACCGAAGACGTTGTGGACGAAGGAGACGATCAGCAAGACGACCAACACCGAGACTGTGGTGACCGCCCCATCCGAAAGACCGAGTGAGCCGAGCAAACCGTGGAACGAACTCTCGAGTCTCTCCTCGATCACGAAGCCGAGCCCGAGCGACATGGCGGCCACACCGAGCTGTGCGCCGGCGAAGGTCACCGGCAGCTCGTCCATCGACGCCAGCGCCCACGTGGCGAACCTGCTACCCGCTGCCGCCCTCTCCTCGAGAACATGTCGTCGTGAGGCGGTGAAGGCGAACTCGACCGCAACGAAGAACCCATTGGCCACGACGAGAAGGACGGCGACGGTCAGGGCGGCGATCATGTCGTCTCCGGCCTCGATATGAGTCTTGCCGTGTCGATCCTGAAGCCGTCGACACTCGCCACCTGGAACGTCCATCCGTCGATAGACACCGTGTCGCCGACTTCGGGGAGTCTGCCCAGCTCTGCGGTGATGAGACCACCCAGGGTCTCGTACCGGCCCTCCGGCCAGCTGAAGCCGAGTTCGGCCTCGATCTCGTGGCGATGGAGGAGACCGGGCAACGCGTCGGTGCGGACGACGGGCTCGTCTCGATCGTGCTCGTCTCTTATCTCACCGACGATCTCCTCGAGGAGATCCTCGGAGGTGACGATGCCTGCCGTGCCGCCGTATTCGTCGGTGACGATCGCCATGCCGGAGCCCCGAGTGCGGAGCTCGAAGAGGACCGTGTCGAGAGGCTGACTGTCGGGTATGACCAGTGCGGGTCGCATGTGGTCGACGAGCATCTCGGTGTCCCGGCGCTCCGCCGGGACACGCAGGCTGTCCTTGACGTGCGCCACCCCGCGGATGTCGTCGAGATCGTCCCCGAACACCGGGAATCGACTGTGACCCGATCGGATCGCGGCCCGTTGCAGGTCGCGCACCGTCGCAGTCGCGGGGAGCCCTACGACACTGACACGCGGGATCATGACGTCGGAGGTCAGGTTTGCCGTGAAGGCAATCGACCTGGTCAGGAGGTCGAGCTCCTCGGTGGAGAGCATCCCGCCCTCGCCGGAAGCCCGGATGATGAGCTCCAGCTCCTCGAGAGACCGGACGCCAGCGAGCTCCTCGCGTGGCTCGATGCCCAGGAGACGAACCGTGCGGTTGGCCGCGGCGTTGAGCACCGAGATCACCGGTGCGAGGAGATTGTTGACCAGGAGCATCGGCACGCCGACTCGCGAGGCGGTGGGGAAGGGGTAGCTGATGGCCACGTTCTTGGGTACCAGCTCGCCGAAGACGAGCTGGAACGATGTCCCGAGGGCCAGGGCCACGGCCACTGTCACCGGCCCGATCCCGCTTGGAGAGAGACCCAGCCACTCCAGCACCGGCTCGATCACCGGAGCGAGTGCTCGCTCGACGATCAAACCGAGGACCAGGGAGGACAGCGTTATCCCGAGTTGCGCCCCGGAGAGGTGAAACGAGAGCCTCCCCAGACCTCCGAGTATGCGCTGGGCGCCCCGCTCACCGTCCTGGGCGCGGCGTAGGACACGGGACCTCTCCACCGTGACCAAGGAGAATTCCCCGGCGACGAAGAACGCATTGATCAGGACGAGCAGCGCGACGAGTGCCAGACCGGCGGTTGTACTAATGGGTCGGGTCCTCGACTCTCACGAGAGGAGGAGAGGATAACGCCCGGCGAATCTGTCCCACGTGGTCCTTACCTTGTCCCATAGGAGGTCGAGATGCTGATCGATTGCGAACAATGTGCGATGCGGGACACGAGTGCTTGCGACGACTGTGTCGTCACCTGCTTGCTCGGTGGTGGCCCGGTCGACTTGAGTGAGTCACAAGTCGAAGCCGTGAACCTGCTCGCCGACGAGGGTCTGGTTCCGAAGCTGCGTCTGGTGCCGGCCGAGCGTCGGGTGTCCTGACACCGGCCCGGTACCCTGCCCCACGATGATCAAGGTGTATGCGGTCGTGCTCGCGGTCGGCATGGTGGGGCTCGTGATCCTGCTCATGGGTGGTGTGCTCGCCGACAATGTCGGCAGACCCGATCTCGACCCGGATAGACGTCTCGGCAGCTGGGCCGCTCCGGCCGTCGGGGCTGCAGTCGGTTTCGGGATGGGTGGGATGTCCGCCGAGTTCGCCCCAATCGACATCCCCTGGCAGGTGGCGCTGGTCATAGCGCTGGCGGCAGCCGGTCTCTCTGTCGTCTGGGTGCGTTACGCCGTCGGCCGCACCGGGGCCGGATGATCTTCATATCGGATGTTCACGACTCACCCGGAGCGCTGCGGCGTCTGGTCGGGTTGGGCTCGGAGATCGTCATCCTGGGAGACTTCGTCAATCTCACCGACTATCGGACCGGTCGGGGAGCGGTTGCCGATGTGTTGGGTGAGGACTTCGCGCGACGGTCCGCCGAGGCGAGAGCCCGCGGCGACTATGCCGCGATGCGCGCGTTGTGGACCGAGCACGCCGAGTCGTCCGATCTCGACTTGCGCACCGAGATCGGCAAGGTGCTGGCCGGTCAGTACGAGCAAGCACGGGCTGCCCTGCAGGGTGGCGAGGGCCTGGTCATCCATGGAAACGTCGACCGTCCGGAGGCTCTGTTGAAGGCGCTGCCGGCAGGATTTCGTTACGTCCACGGTGAGACCGTCTCTCGCGACGGGATGACGCTCGGCTTCGTGGGTGGGGGCGTGTCCACGCCGATCCAGGCCGACGGTGAGGTGTCCGACGAGGAGATGACGGCCATTCTGGGACGTCTTGGCCCCGTCGACGTGCTGTGCACCCACGTTCCACCGGCGATGCCGGCCTTGCGTCGCGACGTCGTCACCGGGCGCGAGGAGCGGGGGTCCGGGCCGATTCGCGACTACATCGATCGTCATCAGCCCAGGTATCACCTGTTCGGCGACGTCCACCAGCCGCAAGCCTCGACCTGGCGCGTGAGGGAGACCCGATGCATGAATGCGGGCTACTTCCGTGCCACCGGCCGATTCCTCCGTCTCAGTGGGGGATCGGTCGGTGTGGGGTCAATTCCCGCGCGAAGCTAGATTCTGTGTCCGTATGACGGAAGGAACATTCTCGACTCTCGAGATCGACGCCAAGCCCGAGGTCCTCTACGACGTGGCTGCGGACGTGGCCGCCTATCCCGAGTGGGCCAGTGGCGTCAAGGAGGTGGAGGTGATCGACCTCGACTCGGAGGGTCGGGTCGACAGGGCTCGCTTCGTCCTCGAGGGCTTCGTCAAGGAGATCGAGTACGTCCTGAAGTACACCCACAACCGCCCGAACACGCTCAGCTGGGTGGCCGAGGAGAGCGACGACCTCGAGATGCTCGAGGGGTCGTATCAGTTCAGCACCACCGACAGTGGCTCGACCGAGGTCGTGTACACGCTCACGGTGGAGCCCAACTTCACCATCCCCGGCTTCATCAAGCGCCAGGCAGAGAAGCAGATCGTCAACACGGCGTTGCGCGGTCTGCGACGACGGGTCGGAGACGCCGACTGACGATGAGGATCGTCCTCGTCACCGGCAAGGGGGGAGTCGGGAAGACGACGGTTGCGGCCGCCACGGCCCTCGCGGCGGCAGACGCGGGGCACCGGACCATCGTCACGTCTACCGATCCAGCACACTCGCTCTCCGACGCCCTCACCGTTCAACTGGAGAGCGAGCCGACCCCGGTCGTCGACGGGCTGGACGGCCAGCAGATCGACACGCAACGCCAACTCGACCGTCATTGGGGGTCGATCAGAGATCAGTTGATGAACGTCCTCGACTGGGGAGGAGCCGCCGGGATCGAGGCAGAGGAGTTCCTCGTGTTCCCCGGGATGGACGAGTTGTTCGCCCTCCTCGAGGTGAACCGTCATGCCCGGTCGGGTCGCTACGACGTACTCATCGTGGACTGTGCCCCGACCGCCGAGACTCTCCGTCTTCTCTCTTTGCCCGAAGTGCTCTCCTGGTATTTCGAGAAGGTGCTGCCCACCGAGCGTCGAGTGATGAGGGCTGCCCGTCCGCTGCTGAACCGTCTCACCAATCTCCCCGTGCCCGAGGATGAGGTGTTCTCGGCGGCGCAGACGGTGTTCGATTCGGTCGAAGGTGTGCGCGAGCTGATGTCACAGCCAGAGATCACGACGGCCCGTCTGGTGGTGAACCCGGAGAAGATGGTCATCGACGAGGCCCGGCGCACCTACAGCTACCTCGGGCTCTTTGGATATGGCGTCGACGGTGTCGTCGTCAACCGGGTGCTTCCCGATTTGGTCGAAGACCCCTACTTCGAGCGTTGGCGTGCCATTCAGAAGGGCCATCTCGACGCCGTGGACGATGCGTTCGCCGGCGTGCCGCGTCTGCGTCTGCGGCTTTTCGACGACGAGATGGTTGGTGTCGATCGTCTCAGGGTGATGGCCTCCGAGCTCTACGGGGATCGGGATGTGGTCGACGACTTCGTCGCCACAACGCCTTTCCGGGTCGTCGAAGGGGAGGACTCGTTGACCATGAAACTCGACGTCCCGTTCTTCGAGAAGTCCGAGCTAGACGTGTATCGACACGGTCACGAGCTATACATCCAGCTCGGGTCCTATCGCCGGTCGTTTCTGCTGCCGGATGCTCTTCATCGTCGCGAGGTCACCCGCGCCCGGCTCGAGGAGGGAACGCTCTTGATCACGTTTGGCAAGCCCGAGACGCAGCCGTGAGAGAGCAGTCACCGACCGCCGCGGCGTTTCGAAGGGCCGGTCGACGTGTCCTGTTCCATATGATCCAGGCGGCCGTGGAAGGGCTCAAAGCGGTGGAGGCGGTGATCGAAGAGATTGGTGGTATCGCCGGCGAAGCCGACCATGATGACGGCTCCGAGGGCTTGCAGAGGATCGAGATCGAGTGACAGAGCAGGAACGAACCACAGTGAGACCGGACGAGGTGCTGCCACCGGAGGGGAAGAGCATCCAGGGCCGGCAACTGGTGACCGACGCCGTGATGATGATGCCCAACATCGTCAAACTCGTCGGCCGGCTCCTTCGGGACCCACGGGTTCCGCGACGGGCGAAGATCACGTTGGGTCTCGCCGCCGCCTACGTGGCCAGTCCCATCGACCTGATCCCCGAGGTGATCCCGGTGATCGGCTGGGCAGACGACGTTGTCCTGCTCATGTTTGCGATAGATGCCCTGATCGATAGAGCCGGCACCGGCATCGTCGAGGAGCATTGGGACGGCCCGGGCGATCTGCTCGCGCTGGTGCGCGATGTGGTGGCGTTGTCCCGGAGTGTCGTGCCGAAACGACTCGCCCAAATGATCGATCGTCTCAGCGGCTGACGGCGGATAGACCCGCAGCCTCATCCCGACCTAGCATTCGAGCATGGCATTCCCCGACGGTCTGGCCGACTTCCGCTCCGACACGGTGACACGCCCCACCCCGGCGATGATGGAGGCCATGGCCTCGGCACCACTCGGGGACGACGTCTATCACGACGACCCCACGGTCAACCTGCTCGAGGAGGAGTCGGCCGAGGCAGTGGGCAAAGAGGCGGCCATCTACGTACCCACCGGGACCATGGGGAACCAGCTGTCGATCATGTACCACACCAACCCCGGTGAGGAGGTGCTCGCCAACGGCGCCAGCCATTTGCGGTCGATAGAGGCAGGTGCGGCTCAGGCGTTGTCGGGGGTCGCCTTCCGCACAGTTGAGCGTGAAGGCGGTCGGATCCACCCCGAAGACGTCGACCTAGCCATGGAGACCGCGGGGTTCTTCCCCCGGATCGGATTGATGACATGGGAGAACACCCACAATCTCTCCGGTGGGCGTGTCATCCCGTACGACTTGATGAAGATGACGTCGGAGCGAGCATGGGAGCACGGGCTCTCGGTTCATCTCGACGGGGCTCGGATCTGGAATGCCGTCGCTGCCAGCGACGTGGACGGGCCAGCGTGGGGCTCGCTGACGGACACGATCCAGTTCTGTTTCTCCAAGGGCTTGGGAGCGCCGGTCGGTTCGATCGTGTGTGGCTCCGAGGAGGCGATCACGGAGATCCGGTATCTGCGGGAGCGTATGGGTGGGGCCATGCGCCAAGCAGGTGTGATCGCAGCCGCGGCGCGAGTGGGCCTCGCTGGACGCGATCGTCTGGATGAGGATCACCGGCTCGCCCAGAAGCTCGCATTGGGGATGGCGGAGCGATTCCCCGGGTCGATCGAGCCTGGCGAGGTCGAGACGAACCTCGTGCTCGTCGACTTCTCTGTGATCGGGTTGGGCTGGGAGGAGACGCACGATCGTCTCACCGCCGCCGGGATAAAGGTCAATCCGCCGATCCTGGGCGGATGGCGGATCGTGACCCATCAGGACGTCGACGACTCCGATGTGGAGCGTCTCTTCGACGCACTGACGTAACCTGGCTCGATTCGGTGGGGTCGTATCGCTCGTGAGTCTCGCTGTCCTGTTTCCTGGCCAGGGAAGTCAGTACGTCGGCATGGGCGCCGACCTCTTCGACTCCCATGCGGAGCTTCTCAGAGATGTCGCGGACGCAACTCTCGGTTGGTCCCTCGAGGAGCTGTGCCTGGAAGGCCCCGAGGACCGTTTGACCCGGACTGAGTATGCCCAGCCCGCCCTGTTCGCAGTCTCGTTTGCGCTCTGGACCGAGTTGCAGTCGACAGCAGACGTCGTCTACGCCGGAGCCGTGGGCCACTCGCTTGGCGAGTTCACGGCGCTGGCCGCCACAGGCTCGATCTCCTTTGCCGAAGCGCTCGAAGTAGTGGCGCGGCGAGGTGAGGCCATGGCCGCCGCCGCAGACCTGGAGCCGTCGGGGATGGCGGCCCTGGTCGGTGCCGGTGATGAGGTCGCCCGGGAGATCACGGCACGGCGAGCATCGGAGGGCGGGCGGCTGGAGGTGGCCAACCTGAATGCACCCGGTCAGGTCGTCGTGGCCGGTTCGGCGGAGGACATCGATTGGGTCAAGGAGAAGGCGCGCGACTTCGGAGTGCGCAGGGCAATCCCGCTGAAGGTGGCCGGAGCTTTCCATTCCGCATTCATGGAGCCGGCGGCCGATCGAGTGGCCCAGGCCCTCGCAGGGGTCTCGTTCAACCAGCCGCAGTTCCCGGTGTGGTCGAACACGACCGCGCGTCCTCATGTGACCGAGGATCTGCCGGCAAACCTCCGATCCCAGGTCGTGACGACGGTCCGATTCTCGGAGTGCCTGGCGAACATGGCGGATGAGGGGATCGACGTTTTCGTCCACGTCGGGCCCGGCGACGTCACGGCGGGCATGGCGAGACGCACCGTCGACGGTGCAACGGTTCATGTCGTCTCGTCGACCGACGACATCCCCGGAGTCGTCGACTCTCTCGTTAGCATTGCCGAACTCAGGAGCGAGCAATGAAGACTTCACAGATAACAGGCTGGGGCAAATGCATGCCGCCGAATGTCCTGTCCAACCACGACCTCGAGCAGATCGTCGACACATCCGACGAGTGGATCACCACGCGAACCGGGATCAAGGAGCGTCGCATCAGTCACGTCGACACCTCTGACATGGCCACCGTCGCGGGTCTTCGTGCTCTGGCGGCGGCGGGGAAGAGACCTGAGGACGTCGATCTGTTGCTCGTGGCCACCTGCACCCCTGACTCGATCATCCCGTCCACCGCGTCGATCGTCCAGAAGAAGATCGGCGCCGGCAGCTGTGCGGCTATGGACCTCAACGCCGCCTGTTCGGGTTTCGTGTACGGCCTCGTCGTCGGGACGAACATGATTCGGGGAGGCACCAACCAGACCGTCCTTCTCATCGGCGCCGAGAAGCTGCATTACGTGATGGACTTCACCGACCGCACGACGTGCGTGCTCTTTGGGGACGGTGCCGGGGCCGTCGTGTTGGAGCCGAGCGATGGAGAGTCCGGTCTGATGTCATCGGACATCGGTCTCGACGGGTCCGTCTACGACATCCTCCAGGTACCGGCCGATGGGACCATGGGGGACAGACGCTCGCCTGACCCTCGCCAGAGTGGGATCGCCATGTCGGGCCAGGACGTCTTCCGGCGTGCGGTGACCATGATGGGTGAGTCTTCGATTGCCTCGTTGGAAAAAGCCGGTCTGAGTTTGGATGAGGTCGACCTGCTCGTCCCGCACCAGGCGAATGTCCGCATCATCGACGCCACCGCCCGTCGTCTTGGGCTCCCGGAGTCGAAGGTCTACGTCAACATCCACTCCTACGGCAACACATCGGCGGCCACCATTCCTGTCGCTCTCACCGAGGCTCTCGAAGAGGGCAGGATCCAGCCGGGGTCCAACGTGCTGTTCGCTGCCTTTGGCGGCGGTCTGAGCTGGGGCTCGGCCGTGTATCGCTGGGGCGATCGCACCGAGCCACTTGGTGAGTCCGACGCATCCTTGCCCGCGCCCGATCGAGACACGATGGAGCTACTCCAGCCCAACTTCGACTTCTTCGGCTTGCCGGAGAAGTCGCAATGACCGAGACCTCCGACGGGCGAGTAGCTCTGGTGACTGGCGGTTCCCGAGGAATCGGCCGCGCCGTGGCCTTGAATCTGGCGTCGAAGGGCCACCGTGTCGTCGTGAACTACGCCTCCAACTCGACGGCGGCGGAGGCAGTGGTGTCGGAGATCGCCGACTCCGGGGGCGAGGCGGTAGCTATCAAGGCCGATGTCGGCGACGAGTCGGC
>JASFVB010000099.1:0-9432 GCA_050050035.1 Acidimicrobiia bacterium
CGAGAACCAGCCAACACGTACGTGAGAAGGCCCCGGCGTCGCCGCCGGGGCCTTCTCGGCAAGTCGTTGGGACCGCGGCTACTTGAGCTCGACTGTGGCGCCGGCGCCCTCGAGGGCCTCCTTCGCCTTGTTGGCGGCCTCCTCGTCGACACCCTCGAGCACGGGGGCCGGGGCACCGTCAACCAGGTCCTTGGCCTCCTTGAGCCCGAGGCTGGTGAGACCACGGACCTCCTTGATGACCTGGATCTTCGCCGATCCGGCCTCGGTGATCACCACGTCGAACTCGTCCTTCGCGGCGGCAGCGTCACCGCCGCCGTCACCCCCGCCGGCAGCCGGTGCGGCTGCAACGGCTACGGGAGCCGCCGCGGTCACGTCGAACTTCTCCTCGAACGCGTCGAGGAACTCCTTCAGCTCGAGGACGGTCATCTCCTCGAACTGGCTGAGGAGCTCATCGGTCTTCATCTTTGCCATTTCATTCCTCCTCGGCCGACTCGGCCGCAGTCTCTTCGGGCTCTTCGGTTGGGAGCACTGCTTCGTCTGCGGTCTCCACGGCGGACTCGCCCGACTCCTTCTTGTCCAGTAGCTGTGAGAACATCGACGCCGCGTCGCGGGTGAACGAGGCGAACATGCCCGCCGCCTTGAACATCGGGGCCTTGGCGCCACCTGCGATCCGTGCGAGCAAGACTTCCTTCGGCTCGATCTCGGCGAGCTTGGAGAGCTGCTCCGGTGTCAGGATTTCCCCTGAGAGGTAGCCGGCCTTGAGCACGAACACCTCGTGGTCGTCCGAGAAGTCCTTGAGAGCCTTCGCGGTCGAGACCGGGTCACTCTTGGCAAATGCGATCGCGGTCGGTCCGGAGAGGAACTCGTCCAGACCGTCGATGCCGGCGTCGGCAGCGGCCAGTCTGGCCAGGGTCATTTTGACGACCTTGTAGTCGCCGTTGCTCTCGCGAACAGCCTTGCGAAGGTCTTGAACCGCCTGCACGGTCAAGCCGCGGTATTCGGTGAGGAACACTGCCTCGGCGCTCTCGAGCCCTTCTCGGATGTCTGCCACAGCTTGGACCTTCTCTGGTCTTGCCATCGCGTCTCCCTCGACATCAACAAACCCCTCGCCAGAAGACAGAGGGGCTTCGAGAAGCGAACCTGCGCAGGCGGGCCGTGCAAATCGCATGAGGCCCTTTGAGTCTCCCACACCGCGTGCGGGTCGACACCGGCGGTCTTCGGCCGAGGTCTTGGAGTTACACCCGGGATTGTACAGGCATCATCAGGGAGGGCAATCTCGCTTAGGGTTTCCCGATGCATCTTCACATCGAGACCACCGGTGACGGACCCGCGGTCCTGTTCATCCATGCGGGCGTCGCCGACTCGAGGATGTGGGCCAGCCAGGTGGATGCGCTCTCTCCCACCCACCGGGTGATCACCTTCGACAAGCGAGGCTTCGGCAACACCCCCTGGGAGCCGAGGCCCTACTCGGACACGGAAGACTCCCTCGCGGTCCTCGACCAGGTCGGTGTCGAATCGGCCGTCGTCGTGGGCTGCTCGATGGGTGCCGGCACGGCGATGGAGCTCGCCATCGATCATCCCGAGCGTGTCGATGGTCTCGTGCTGGTGGGGGCCTTTCCCAGTGGTTGGGTACCGGAGGGTGGATGGGAGGAGACGTCTCTCGAACAGGAGGCCGCTGCGGCCGCCGAGGCGGGAGACTTCGATCGGATGGTGGACATCGACTACCGGATGTGGCTCGTTGGCTACGGGCGCAGCGAGTCGGACGTCGACGCGCGACACAAGGATCTCTTCTTCGAGATGGATCGAGTGCCGGTGCTCACCGAAGCCGAACGGGCCGGCTATCAGACCGGATTCCAGAAGAGACTGAACGAGCATCTCGACGCCATCGATACCTCGACACTCGTGATCGTCGGAGCCCACGACGAGCCGCTGCTGGTCGAGGCAGCGCGCTATCTCTCCGAGCGATTGAGCGATATGCCCGCGGTGATCATCGAAGGAGCGGCGCATCTGCCCTCGATAGAGCAACCGGGGCATTTCAACGCCCATTTGAAACGCTTCCTGGCGACCCCCTGACCTGTTTTCCAGTTTTTCCCTGGACAGCCCAGATCGCACGCGCGACACTTGCCGGGTTGATAACAGGGGGTCTCCGTGTTTTCGGGCGGGTTCCCTGACCGCCCCCGCCCGTACCCGGACCCGAAATGTGAGGGCCGCGCTGAAGCCGACGGATGAAGACCAGCCCCTACCCTGGTCCACAGACGAAATCGTCGGTGGCGTGCGGACGGTGGACCTGGCAGCCGAAGCCCTCCAGCCGACGGACGTACCGGACGCGGAGACCCCCCTCGTTACAACATGTGCCTGACGGCACATGGGAAAGCCCCCGGGTCTCGGGGGCTTTTCTGCTGCTCGGGGTCGGCTCCTATTGGGCCATCTCGGTCAGATCCTCCAGATGTGCCGTGTCGACCTTCACGCCGGGGCCCATCGTGGACGAGATGACCATCGACCTCATATAACGTCCCTTGGCACCCGCCGGTTTGGCCCGCTCGATCTCTGCGGTCAACGAGGCCAGGTTGCCGACCAACTGGTCCACATCGAACGAGACCTTGCCAACAGCCACATGGACATTCCCGTATCGATCGTTGCGATACTCGAGCTTGCCCGCCTTGAACTCGGCAACCGTCTTTGCGACTTCCTGGGTGACCGTGCCCGACTTGGGGTTGGGCATGAGCCCCCGGGGACCGAGGATTCGACCCAGTTTCCCCACTTCGGACATCATGTCCGGTGTGGCGATGGCGACGTCGGCCTCGAGCTCTGTACCTGACTGGAGGGACTCGACGAGATCCTCGCCACCGACGATGTCGGCCCCGGCCTCCTCGGCCTCCTTCTCCTTGTCAGGTGGACAGAAGACGGCAACCCTCACGTCTTTGCCGGTTCCGTGCGGTAGCGACACCGTTCCGCGCACCAGCTGGTCAGCCTTGCGGGCATCGATGCCCAGTGAGTAGACGACTTCAACCGTCTCGTCGAAATTCGCCGAGGCGAGAGTCTTCACCAGATCGAGCGCCTCACGAGCGCCGTATCGGTTCTCCCTGTCGTACCGGGACGCAGCGTCGCGGTACTTCTTTCCGTGTGCCATTGTCTCTCCTCGTGGTCCACGGCCGATGAAATCGGCTTCCAGTCCGATGCGATCGGACTAGGGCCCATCAGCCTCCCACCTAGAGGCGCCAGTCTGCGCCGTGCTTGGTACCCGGTACCGGGTACCTGGTTCTTGTGACGAGTGGGCTCATCACCCGGTCACGACAATGCCCATCGAGCGCGCGGTGCCCTCGACGACCTTCATGGCGCCCTCGATGTCGATGGCGTTGAGGTCGGGCATTTTGATCTCGGCGATCTCCTTCACCTGGGCCCTCGTCACCGAGCCCACCTTCTCTTTGTTGGGCTCACCGGAGCCTTTCTCGACCCGGGCGGCCTGACGGAGCAGTGCCGCAGCGGGTGGGGTCTTGGTGATGAAGGTGAAGGAACGATCCTCGTAGATGGAGATCTCCACCGGGATGATCTGACCACGATTGGACGCCGTGGCATCGTTGTATGCCTTGACGAAGTCCATCAGATTCACCCCGTGCGGTCCGAGCACGGTGCCAACCGGAGGCGCGGGTGTGGCCTGCCCGGCTGGCAACTGCAGCTTGAGGGTCGTAACGAGTCTTCTTCTTCCCATTTGCGGTCCTAGCTCTTCTGGATGTCTTGGAAGCCGAGCTCGACCGGGGTGTCCCGGCCGAAGATGTTGACGAGGACGACCACTTTCTGCTGGTCGATGTTGAGCTCCTCGATGGTGCCGTTGAAGTCGGCGAAGGGCCCTGTGACAACACGCACCTGCTCGCCGACGTCCCATTCCGGCTTGAAGCGAGGCTTGGCCTTCTCTTCTTCTTCCTGGACGCCGAGGAAACGCTCCACCTCCCTCCGCGAGAGCGGGGTTGGCTTCTGGGCGTTGCCGGCTACGAACCCGGTGACGCCGGGGGTGTTGCGCACCGCGTACCAGGAGTCGTCGTCGAGGGTCATCCTCACCAGGATGTAGCCGGGGAAGACCTTCTTGGGAACGGTCACCTTCTTGCCGCCCTTGAACTCGACTACGTCCTCCATGGGGATGTGGACCTCGAAGATCCTGTCCTCCATGTGCATCGAGGAGATCCGGGTCTCCAAGTTGGCCTTCACCTTGTTCTCGTAGCCGGAGTAGGAGTGAATGACATACCAGTCGCCGGGCAGGTCGTAGGGGCTTGCCGGCTTGGGGACCTCGACGACGTCAACGGTGTCGGCGTCCTCTCCCGACTCGGAATCCTCGGGGGTGTCGGCGCCCTCTCCCGACTCGGAATCCTCGGGGGTGTCGGCGTCATCTCCCGACTCGGATGCCTCGGTCGCATCGGGGCTCTCGGTGGCCTCGACAACCTTCTCCTCGGCGGATTCGACCGTCGTCTCCTCCTCGGGCTCACCCTTGGCGTTCTCGTCGAAGTCCGGGCTCTCCGCGGGCTGGGTGGTCAAGGTCATCAGCCCCTCAGATCCACGAGCCAGAGGACGAACTCCTTCGCGGCCACGTCGAAGCCGAACACGACGAGCGTCAGTGCGGCGGACGTGATCAGCGTCACGGTGGTGAAGGCGATCATCTGCTCCCTGGTAGGCCAGGTCACCTTGCGCAACTCCACCCGAACCTCATGCAGGTAGTCGCGTATGCGGGCAAAGAACGACTTGCGCTCTCCCGAGTCCGGGGCGCGGTTCTGCATGGCGCTGGCTTTGCGCTGCGCTTTCGACTGTCCGCCTTGTTCCTTCTTGCGACGCCGCTCCTCCGCTTCCTGGAGGCGACGCATCTGTCTATTGCTCATGACTCAATTGGCTTTCTACCGATTGTGGCAGGGGTGGAGGGACTCGAACCCCCAACCTCCGGTTTTGGAGACCGGCGCTCTAGCCAGTTAGAGCTACACCCCTTGGGGGGTTCGCGGGTCGCAAAGAGTATAAGGGCGGTGGGTCCGCTGTGGAAACTTCGAGGGAAACAGGGGACGCGTCGAACCCGGTCGCGTTCTCGTCATCCCCACCCTGGGAACTGGATCAGGGGACGCGTGGAACCCGGTCGCGGCCCGGTCCGGCTCCGAAGGGGCCCAGCCAGGCCCTGTCAAGGCTGGGTTGACGCTCAGTCGAGGCGGTCGTGACAGCCAGGGGCCGAACCGGGGTTGCGGCACCCAAGCCTCACCCGCAGGGCTCCGGAATTGGCTTGACGATTAGTCCTGCCCCGCTCGCTATGTGCCGTTATTGCGCGGGTTGTGACTTTGGCCTCTTCCACCGTGTCGGGCAACGGACCTGAGAATGGGTTATGCGTGAGAACGGGGGCGGGGCGCCACTTCGTCCCAGGCATCACCCGTCTGCGCTGGCCATGGCGATTCTGGTTCTCGTCCTGCTGGTTGGCTGCGGCGGTCCCTCAATGGAGGATCTCGAGGCAGTCGATTATGCGCCTGTGCCCGGTGGCGATTTGGTGGTGTCGACACCTGAGAAGCACGGGCTGGACCCGATGCTGCTTTCCGAGCTCTACTTGAACGCAGCCGAGTTGGCGACGATCTATGGCCTACTGGTCGTCAAAGACGGTGAGCTGATTGCAGAGGACTACTTCAATGCCGGTTCGGTCGAACAGAAGGCCCTACTGCAATCGGTAGCTAAGAGCTTCACTTCTGCCCTGGTCGGAATTGCTCTTGATCAGGGCTGTCTGTCCGGCGTGGACGAGAAGATGATCGACTCTTTCGCGGACTTCGCCGACCGCATCGATGATCCCCGCAAGAACCAGATCACCATCGAGGACATGCTCGAAATGCGGGCTGGCTACCCGCCGGAGGAGGGCGACGAGGAGCTCTGGGAAGCTGTGTTGTCCGGCGACTACGTACACCTCGTCGCGGACGTGCCGCTGAATGCCGACCCAGGTGCAGAGTTCCAGTACAGCAACCTGACGGCCCATTGGCTTGGGATCATCGTGGCACGGGCCTGTGACACCGACCTCGAATCGTTCGCCCAGACCTATCTATTAGATCCCCTGGGAGGGGAGGTTGGCGAGTGGAGGAAGGACGTGGACGGCTACAACTGGGCCGCAGGAGAACTTCACCTCAAGGCCCGTGATGCCGCCAAATTCGGGACGCTCTATCTCAACGACGGCGAGTTCGAGGGAACCCAGGTCATCCCGTCCGACTGGGTACACGACTCGCTGCAGACCTATTCAGAAGGTGCATACGGCAACATCGGAGACTTCCGGGACATCGGATATGGATACCTGTGGTGGTCAGCCCGGATCGGCGACTATGCCGTCAACTTCGCCTGGGGGCACGGTGGGCAGTTGATCGTCCTGGTGGACGACCTGAACATGGTTGTGGTGGTTACCGCCGATCCGTTCTACCTCGACCACGGCGGCGATTCATGGCCGCACGAGAAGGCCAACTTCGAACTGGTCGGAGAGTTCATCGACTCCTTGCCGTAGGTCCTCTTTGATCCGGCACGCCCGAGCTTCCTGTCTTCGGCCGACAGTGCCGACATGTGCGGCCCTGGGGAACCAAAGACTCCCGCAACAGGGATGGCCAGGTGTGGTGAGAGTTGAAGCGAGAATGAGCGTTGGAGGCGTTGCGTCCTAGGGCAGCGAGCGACGAAGTCGGCCACCAGGTTGAGGTTCGCCTCCTCGATCTGCCACGGCTCGTCGCCGTGTTGAAGGTGGAGCGGATCGGCGAGGAAGACGATCATCATGTCGAGCGGCTCGATCAGGTTGGCCCAATCAACCAAAAGCCCGCATGCTATGGAGTCTGGATAAGCCCGCCTAGGGCAGCCGCTTCGGACCCAGAGACGCTTCGTTCCCGCGACCGGGTTCCACACTCCCCTAATCCAGTTCCCAGGCTGGGGACGACGAGAACGCGACCGAGTTCGACGCGTCCCCTATATCCCGTGGAAACTGCGAGAGGCTGACGATCCGATCAACCCGAGGTACGCGGACGCAAGCGCCAGATCACGATCGCCGCGGCCATCGAGACCAGGGCAGCCGAGACTGCAACAGGCCGCCGCCAAGAGCGCGCAACCGCCAGATCGCCCTCCAACGACGACATCACCCGCCACTCGAGGTCCAACGGCGCACTCATTCTCTCACTCGACATCGCCGACAGCTGGCGAGCGGCCCGAACCATCGCGGAGTGCCGGGCTTGGCATCTCAAACAGGTCGAACAATGCCCACGGAAGGGCCTGATGACCTCCTCACCGTCGACAGCGCTGTTGGCGACGAAGGGCGCGGCCACCTCGCACAAAACGCTCACGCCGACTCCTCCAGATCCCTGGCCAGACGTGCTCGAGCACGGTGGAGACGGACCTTCGCAGCAGTGACCGAGATCTCCAGGGATTCGGCGATCTCGGCGTGTGTCCAGCCGTAGATGTCCTTCATGACGACCACTTCACGATGGCCGTCGGGCAACCGATCGAGGGCACGACGCAATCGGCCGCGCAGCTCGACGGTCTCTCCGGCGAACTCAGGATCTCCGCTCCCCACCGGTGCCGCGATGTCGTGGTGGTCGTCGATGGAAGCAGACCGATGACGGGCGGCTCTCTTCTTGTGTGTCCACGCCGTGTTGACGGTGATCCGATACAGCCACGTGGACAGCTTCGCGTCACCACGGAACCTCGGCAGCGCCCTCCAGGCCCTGATCATGGTCTCTTGTGCGACGTCTGAGGCGAGGTGGGAGTCGCCAACGAGTCTGCGTGCCAATGTGTAGACCTCATCTTGGTGGGCCCTCACCAGAGCGGCGAACGCGGCGCGCTCCCCTTGTTGAGCCCTGGCGACGAGCTCTCTCTCTTCTTTGTCTCTTTCGACCGAAGACGGGTCCAGCGGGTTACTCATCCGCGGTGGTGATGTTCGCCGTCAGATACTCGGTGTCAACATCCGACACGACGACTTCGCCGCCATCGACGTCGATCGACACGGGACGACCAGGGAGAAGGGGGTTCTTGAAGCGATAGCGTGCGGAAGTCGGCTCGGCGTCGCTGGTCGTGGCGAAGACCCGTAAGGCCCAGGCCGCCTGAAGGAGACCATGAACGACGACACCGGGGAAGCCGGCGGCCACGCCGGCTTCGTGATCCCAATGGACCGGGTTCCAGTCCCGGGTTGCCGACGCATACCTGATCAGGTCGGCACGGGAGGCAGAGACCTCACCCTCACCCACTTGCCCGTGGTAGCTGTGCGGGGGCTCCGGGCGCTCGAACTCCGTCTGCCCCCCGGGAATGGCCTCCCCCGAGGCCAAGAACAGCGATTTGCCGGCAAGGACATCCCCAGCCCGCATCTCGAAGGTGATGAAGTGCACACCGGCGCGCTCGCGCACTCTGGTCACGGTGCCGGATACGTCGAGGAGCCCTCCGACGGCAAGTGGTCCCTTCCAGTGGAAGGTCTGTTCGCCGTGAATCACGGAGTGGTCGTAGAGCAGGGCCAACAGATCGGGCGCGACCGCGAACAAGGCGGCCGCGGCGAATCCGGGTGGGGCATGCTCGGTCCAACGCTCGGGGTCGTCGCCTGTGACTTCGACGAAGTCGGCAACGGCGTCTACCGCAACCCGCCAAGGCGTCGGCCCATAGGTCGTGCCCTCGAGCTCGCTCAGATTCACGGAGAACACGCTATTCAGATGCTCAGCCCGTTGGCGGATCGTTCCCGAATCGGTCGTCGCGACGGACCTCGAGACGAGCATGTCCCGAAGCTCTGTCGGACCGACGTGATGTCATGCGGTCAGCGGCGAAGATCCGTGGCTCGTCGGACCAGCTCGGCGAACTCAGACACGTCCGCATCGTCGGGGAGGAGTCTGGCGACGTAGTCAGCCCATGCCGAGAGGTCGGCGAGACCGGCACCAACCTGATCGGCCCAGACACTGTCACGCAGGATCTCGGCATACTGGGCGACGACGACGTCCAGCTGGAATCGTGACGATGCCAGCTCAAACTCCTCGGCCAACGAGACCGGGGAGATGGCTCGCTCGATCTGGCGGACCGTGTCGGTGCGGGGGTCCAGCCAACGCAGCTTGACGAGGCCGAGGTCTCCGAGCTTCCCACGCGCCGGCTCGACCTCATACAAGGCCGTGACCGTGTGACCGGCCCCAATCTCCCCGGCATCCACCGAGTCGTCGTAGAACTCATCGTCGGCGAGGCTTCGATTCTCAAAACCGATGAGCCGCCAACTCTCGACCACACGAGGGTCGAACTCCACTTGGATCTTGGCCTCTTTGGCAACTGTCTGCAGCGTCCCTTCGAGATCGCGGACAAACAGATCCCCCGCCTCGTCGATCGTGTCGACATACGCATAGAACCCGTCACCCTGATCCGCCAGCTGCTCCATGAGCACGTCGTTGTAGTTGCCCATGCCGAACCCGACGGTCACGAGCTCGATTCCCCGAGCAG
>JASFVB010000100.1:0-9341 GCA_050050035.1 Acidimicrobiia bacterium
TGAAATCCATCCGAGCCTCGCCAATGTCCTTGCCACATCTGTCACATGTCCCGTAGGTGCCCTCCGCGATGCGGGCCAGGGCGGTGTCCACATCGTCCAGTTGGCTCTTCAACGACTCGACCAGGCCAAGGACCTCGGTTCGCTCTGCGGTGACAGATGCAGCGTCGGCGAAGCTGCCGCCGAAGTCGAGATCAGACCGCAGGTCACCGGACTCGGCGGCTCCTAGCTCGTCCAGTTGATGGACGAGTTGTTCACGTTCGGATTGCAGTGTCTTCTCAGCTTTGGCGATGTCGAGCGCCATTACCTACTCCTTGGGTGTGCCTCGACGTAGACCTCCATCACATGGGCAGGGCTGACCCGTGTGTAGATCTGGGTGGTGCCTATCGTAGCGTGCCCCAAGATCTCTTGGACAGTTCGCAGATCCGCACCACCCTCGACCATGTGTGTTGCAGCTGAGTGCCGCAGCACGTGGGGGGAGACTTCGTTGGGGGGTATATCGGCGCTCGCGGCGTGTCGCTTGACGATCTCGAACACTCCCTGGCGGGTCAGCCGCCGTCCGCGGAGATTGATGAACAGAGGGTCACCTGCCACCTCGCGTCTCACCAGCTCCAACCGGTCGGGGAGCCATGCGACGATGGCATCCACGGCCTTGCCCCCGAGTGGCACCACCCGCTGCTTCGCCCCCTTGCCGGTGACACGCACCGTGCGGTCATCCAGGTCGAGATGCCCGAGATCGACGCTCACGGTCTCGGAGACACGCGCACCGGTCGCATAGAGAAACTCGAGAAGCGCTCGATCACGACGCGCCTTGGGACTGTTGCCTCGAGGAGCCTCGACGAGCGCAATCGCCCGGTCGACCGACAACGCCTTGGGGAAGGGGTCAGGTCGACGAGGGGAACCGACTAGAGCCGTTGGGTCGGTGTCGGCCATTCCCTCAGACACCAAGAAACGATGCAACCCTCGAAGTGAGGCAACCTTGCGTGCGATCGTGGAGTCGGCCAGACCGCGTTCGCGGAGGGAGTGCACGAATTCGGCAACCCCTTTCTCGTCCGGGTCTCTCCCATCGAGGAACTCCCGGTACTGGGCAAGGTCTCGCTCGTAGGCGATGATCGTGTTCGGCGCCAGACCTCTCTCCACTCTGAGCGAGACGAGGTATTCCTCGATTCCGGTCTCCAACGAGACCCCGGCAGCACTCAAATCGAGACGAGGGCCTCCAGGGCGGGTGTGTGATCCACCCCGAGGCTCTCGGCCACCGCTGGATGACACACCTTGTCCCCCACCAGGTTGACGCCGGCGTCGAGCTCCGGATGGGCCGTCAGTGCCGAGACCACACCTTCCTGAGCCATCATCACGGCATAGCGAAGTGTCGCGTTGGTCAGGGCATATGTGGATGTGTGCGGCACCGCCCCGGGGATATTGCCCACCGCGTAGTGGACGACATCATGCAGCTGAAACACGGGCTCGTCATGAGTGGTCTCGCGGGATGTCTCGAAACAGCCTCCTTGGTCGATGGCGACGTCGACGAGCACCGCACCGCGTTTCATCTCCTCGACCATTTCCTCCGAGACGAGCTTCGGAGCCGAGGCACCTGGAACGAGGACCGTGCCGATGACGAGATCGGCCGTCATCACCTGCTCCTCGACTGTGAGTTTGTTGGAGTGAAGCGTGATTATCCGACCCTGGTACAGCGAGTCGAGCCGCCGAAGCTTTCCCAGATCGGAATCGAGGACGACGACGTCCGCCTCCATCCCCATGGCTATGACAGCAGCATTGGATCCTGCCATCCCACCGCCCAGAACGACTACCTTCCCCGGGCTCACCCCGGTCACACCGCCAAGCAGGACCCCACGACCCCCGTGTGATCGTTCCAGGTAGTAGGCACCTGCCTGAGTTGCCATGCGCCCGGCGATCTCGGACATGGGTGCCAGCAGCGGCAACGATCCGTCGGCGAGCTGGACCGTCTCGTAAGCGATGGCCACGATCCCCTTCTTGCTGAGACCGTTCGCAAGGTTCGGGTAGGCCGCCAAATGCAGAAAGGTGAAGAGGATCTGCCCCTCGTGGAAGAGGTCGACCTCCTCGCTCTGAGGCTCCTTGACCTTCAGGATCATCTCGGAGCGCTCGAATACCTCTGCAGCTGTCGCGACCATGGTCGCGCCTTGCGTCTCGTACTCGTCGTCGTGGATGGACGAGCCTTCTCCGGCATTTCGCTCTATGAGGACGTCGTGACCGAGGTGGGTGAGCTCACGCACCCCGATCGGCGTTATCGCTACCCGGTGCTCTTCGGTCTTGATCTCCCTGGGGACACCAACGATCAAGAACTCACGCTGCTTTCCGTCGGCTCCGTTGCTTCCCGCGAAGCCCTGCGCGATCCTGCCGCCTCCACGAGACCTACGAAAAGAGGATGGGGGTCGTCGGGTCTCGACCGGAACTCGGGATGGGCCTGGGTCGCCACGAAGAAGGGGTGATCGATGAGCTCGATGTACTCGACGAGGTTGTCGTCAGGCGAGAGACCGGCGAGTCTCATGCCGTGACTCTCGAGGTCCTTTCTGTACCGGTTGTTGACCTCCCAACGATGCCGGTGGCGCTCGTAAACGAGTTCCTTCCCGTACAACTCGCGGACTCTCGAGCCCTCGGCGAGTTTCGCTGCGTAGAGACCCAGTCTCATGGTGCCACCCTTGTCCTCGACATCCTCCTGACTGGACATGAGATCGATGACCGGGTCCGGACTGGAAGGATCGAATTCGGTCGAGTTCGCCTCCGTCATCCCGAGAACGGAGCGGGCGAATTCGATCACGGCGCACTGCAGGCCGAGACACAGCCCGAGCAGAGGCACCTCGTTCTCCCGGGCGTGCCGAACCGCTTGAATCTTCCCCTCCACACCGCGGTACCCGAAGCCACCGGGTATGACGATGCCATCCAGGCCCTCCAGGTATGTGTCGGACAGGAGACCGGTGAGCTCGTCGGATGGAATCCAGCGGAGGTCGAGGCGCAGACCCAGTGATGCCGCCCCATGTCGCAGCGACTCCGCCACCGACAGGTATGCGTCGGGCAGGTCGACGTACTTGCCGACGATACCCACGGTCACCTCGTCTGTCGCAGACATCGCCTTGTCGACCATTGCCTTCCACGATTCGAGATTCGGAGGCCCTGTGACGAGACCGAGCCGGTCACAAACGACGTCGTCGAGCCCGCCGGCGGAGAGAATCAGAGGCACCTCGTAGATGTCCCGGGCGTCGGGGGCGGCGATGACGGCGCGCTCCTCGACGTCACAGAAGAGGCTGATCTTGCTTCGCACCGACTCGTCGACGTCCCGATCCGACCGCACGATGATGACATCGGGGTGGATGCCCTTCGATCGGAGCTCGGCGACGGAGTGCTGCGTCGGTTTGGTCTTCAATTCCTCCGATGTGGCGATGTAGGGGACGAGGGTCACATGGACGAACATGACATTGGCCCGGCCTATGTCGTTGCCGTACTGTCTTATCGCTTCGAGGAACGGCAGGCTCTCGATGTCACCTACGGTCCCACCGACTTCGGTGATGACAACGTCGACATCCTGCTCCCCGACCCTTCGCACCCGCTCCTTGATCTCGTTTGTGATGTGTGGGATGACCTGCACCGTGTCGCCGAGGTAGTCACCGCGACGTTCCTTCTGGATCACGGACAGATACACCGACCCGGACGTCACGTTTGACGTCCGTCGCAGGTTCTCGCTCGTGAAGCGTTCGTAATGGCCCAGGTCGAGATCCGTCTCGCCGCCGTCATCGGTGACGAAGACCTCTCCATGCTGGAACGGGTTCATGGTGCCGGGATCGACGTTGATGTACGGGTCGAGTTTCTGGTTGACCACGTGCAGCCCCCGCGCTTTGAGAAGCCGACCAAGAGACGCCGCAGCAATGCCCTTGCCGAGACTGGAGACGACACCACCGGTCACGAAGATGTACTTGGGGGTCTCCCGGGAGGTCACTCTGCCCTCAGACTCTGCCTCGGTGGAGAAAAGTGACCCGTCCATGACGGGATGCCACAGTAGCACCCCTCCGACCGCCAGCCATCATTTCACACTTGGCAACAGAGCGCGCAGCCCGGCTAGCCGGATCGCTGGAAACGGCTATCCGGAGGCGATCTCGAGCAGCTCGGCCGCGGCCAGCTTGCCGGTGTCGCTCTCGGGTTGCCCGGCAAGCATTCGTGACAGCTCCACCAGACGCGCTTCGCCGGAGACCTCTGCGACGACAGCAGTCCCCTCCGCGGTCCTGGTCACGACGAAATGGGAGTCGGCATGTGCCGCCACCTGAGGGAGATGGGTCACGCACAGCACCTGGAAGCGCTCGGCCAGGTCGGCCAGCTTCTGCCCCATGGCCAACGCGGTAGTGCCACCGATACCGGTGTCGATCTCGTCGAAGACCAGAGTGGTCGTGTCCTGTCCGGCTGTCGCCAGCCTCAGTGCCAGGACCAGACGTGACAGCTCACCCCCCGAGGCAACCGCACTCACGGGGCCCGGATCGAGCCGGGTGTCGGATGCGAACAGGAGCTCCAGCCGGTCCGCCCCGGATGGGCCGGGATCGACCTTCCCGACCGTCATCTCGAGGCTGGCTGTGCCCAGCCCGAGATCGGCCAGGTGGGAGAGAGCGCGCTCGGAGACCAGACGCGCCGCCTCGGTCCGAGTCTCGGTCAGCCTCGCCGCGGCCGACGTGACTCCGGCACGCGCAGAGTCAACGACCTCGTCGATCCGATCGGCTTCCGCAAGCAGTCTCTCTATTTCGTCGGCGCGATCCGCCGTCGTCTTGCCGTAGGCAAGCACCTCTTCGATCGTCCGCCCATACTTGCGCTTCAGGTCGCCGATAGCGGTGAGACGCTCCTCGATATCGGTGAGTCTCTCCGGGTCCGACTCCACGCTCTCGGATGCCGAACGCGCCTCTCTGGCGAGGTCGGCAACATCAGCGGCAACCGTTTCTGCCCCCTCTCCCAACTCGCTCAACGTCGGATCGAGGCTCGCCGCCTTGCGAGTCCGATCGACGATCTCTCCGACATCCTCTGCCACCCGGTCAACGATCTTCTGCACCTCGGCTAGGTGCTCCTGTGTCTCGTGGGCATTCCGCAATCTGGACGCCTGTGCCTCCAGGTGGACGTCGAGATCATCAGTCAGACGGGCTGCGTGGATCTCGGCTACCTGATACCTGGCGAGATCCAACTCCCTGGCCAACTCCTGCGTGTCGCCGCCGAGACGGGACAGACGAGCGAGGGCATCGACGAGCGCATTCCACGCCAGGTCGTACTCTCGTCTCGCATCGAGACCCTCGGTACCGAGCACGGAATCGACGACATCGAGGAGACGGGACGCGCGACTCATCGATACCTGATCGTGCTGGCCGATGATCTCGACGATCGACCCGAGACTCTCCGACAGAGCCTGGGTGGAGACTATTGCACCATCCAGATAGCCGCGACTGCGCCCTTCTCGGGGGACGACTCGGCTGGCGCCGACCTCCGTGCCGTCTTCGAGCGAGAAGAGCCCGTCCGCATGCGCCGCGTCCCCGTGCGGGCCCACCGAGCCCGAGTCGGCCTTCTCGCCCAGGATCAGACGCAGACCACCAAGCAGCAGGGTCTTGCCGGCACCGGTCTCCCCTGTAACCACCGTGAGCCCATTCGACGGGTCGATGGCCGCCTCATCGAGCACACCGAGGTTGTGAACTCGTAGATGCAGCAGACTCATTCCAAACCGAACTTCTCTCGCACCAATCCCGGGAAGTGTCTCGTGCCGAAGGTGATGAATCTGGCCGGTCGGTCGCCAGTCATTATCGACACCGATTCTCCGTCTCCAATCAGGCCCACTGCCGTCTTGTCGACATTCACTCGGACCGGGCGGTCACCTTGGACTGTTACCGACACCATTGAGCCCGACGAAAGCACGATGGGCCGGTCGAACAAAGAGTGGGCTGCGACCGGCGTGAGTACGAGAGCTGAGACACCTGGATCGATAACGGGGCCCCCGGCCGAGAACGAATAGGCCGTGGAACCGGTTGGGGTTGCCACGATCAGACCGTCGGCGCGATACGTGGCGAACCTGGTGCCGTCTATGACGACCTCGAGACTCACCAGCCGCGTGCTGTCGATCTTCTCGACCACGACATCGTTCACACCGATCACGGCGGCGCCGTCGATGGACGCTGCCACTGTGAGACGCTGATCAACCTCGAAATCACCGGTAATGAGCCGCCCCACCACGACCTTCATCTCGGATGGCTCGGCCTCGGTGAGAAACCCGAGCGTCCCCAGGTTGAACCCGAGGACCGGCACGTCCCATCCCAGGGCGAGCCTCACCGCACCCAGCATGGTCCCGTCACCCCCGACTGCGAGCACCGCGTCCGGGTGCTCGTCGGGGCCGGATACCACCGAGCCGCCCGAGGCGAGGATCTCGTTCTCGAGCTTCCCGGCGAACTCCTGAGCCGATGGCCGCCCGGCGCGCACGTGAAGAGCGAACTTCAAGTGGCGTCTTCCTCGTCGAGGATCGCGGTGAGCAAAGCCACGAGCTCGGCCGCCGGCTCGGGGAGATCCGCCGGGTCGAGCGTCTCGAGCATGTTCAGCTTCTCTTCGATCTCTTCGATCTGGGAGGGGGTGAGATCCATATGACTCCCGATTATGACCGCGGACCTGTCCCCAGCACCAGATCTACGGCTGCTGCGAGGTCGGTCACGACGTGGTCGGCGTCGCACCCCTCCGCCTCGGCTCGGGTCGTCACACCCGTCAACACGAGAATCGACCGCCAGTCGGCCTCCTCCCGTGCGAGGGCGATGTCGGTGTCCAGGCGATCACCGATGACGAAGGCGTCTCCAACCCCTTTGGCCCGGATCGTCTCACGCATCGGTGAGTGCGGCTTCCCTGCCACCTCGGGAGACCGACCCGATGCGGCCGACAGCGCTGCGACGATTGCACCTGCGCCGGGCGCCAAGCCTGTCTCGGTCGGAAAGGTCGGATCGTTGTTGGTTGCCACGAAGCGCGCTCCGGATCGAAGGGCCGACGTGGCCGCTGCCAGCATCTCGTATGTGATCGAACGGGTGAGCCCGACCATCACCGTCCTGGCCTCGGAAGACTGCTCCGTCGTTTCCAGCCCCACACGCGCCACCGCGTCTCGGATGCCTTCCTCCCCCACGACGTAAACCGGGCCGTCACCAGCCTCGAGCAGAGCCGTTGCAGCAAGTGGCGAGGAAACAACCTGATCCGGGTCCACGGGCACGTCCGCGACATCTGTGATCTTCTGGGCGGTCATCTCCGGCGACCGGGTCGAGTTGTTGGTTATGTAGACGATCCCCACGTCCGATGAGATGAGACGCCGGAGAGCTTCGGCGGAGTTTGGTAGGACCTCGCTGCCCCGGTAGACGACACCGTCGAGATCGCAGAGGACCTTCAAGAGCCGAGGAAGCGCCGGAAGACATCGCTATAGAGCTTCGTCGTCCTCTCGACGGACTCCACCGAGACACGCTCGTCGTGACCGTGGAAGAGGGCGAGCATCTCCGAGAAGTCCATTCGGTCGTCATAGAGACCCACTCCGTACGCGACCGTGCCATGTCTTCTCCAGAAACGAGCATCGGTGGCCACGTTCATCATCATCGGCAACAGACGCCGGTGACCCTCGATCTCCTCGACACTGTCGGCGATCGCCTCCCACAAGGGGTTCCCTGTGGGGCTGATCGTCGACTCGAAGTCCTGCACCGACTCGATCTCGACCTCGTCTCGGGCACTCCCCATGGCCTTGTAGAGAAAGGTGTCGACGTCGGCGCGGTCCACACCCGGCAACGCCCGTATGTCGACGCTGGTGTCGGCTTGGTCGGCGATCACGTTCGCCTTCATGCCTGCATGCAGCATGTTGGGGGAGATCGTCATGTGGGTGACTGCGTGGGCGTATCGTGCGAACAAAGGGTCCTCGACGGCAATGTCGTCAATCGCATCGTCCACCCGATCCGGATCGACCAGTGCCTGCTTCAAGTCGTCATCGAGGTCGAGCGAACCAACGAACTCCTCCCACTCATGGGTGATCATGACCGGCATCGGCATCGTGACGACGCCGTGCAAGGCCTCGATCATCTTGTGCAGTGCGTTGTCGGCGCCATAGGGCGCGGAGCCGTGGCCCGGGGTGCCCGTCGCCCGCAGAATCGACCAGAACGCCCCCTTCTCCCCGGTTGCCACGGGTATAGCCGTCTCGGCGGCGTGGGCAACCGACGGATACGCCACCTCTGTCAGCATGTAGTCGACCTGGGCAACGTCCCAGCGTTGCTCGGTGAAAGGCCTGGCGCCCAGACGGCCCCCCGCTTCCTCGTCGGCTAGTGCCACGAACAGCAAGTCGCCTCGCGGCTTGACCCGACCGGTGATGTATGGCCGTGCCGCCACTGCCATGGCTGCGGTCACGTTGAGCATGTCCACCGCCCCGCGGCCGTAGATGAAGCCGTCGACTATGTCGGCAGCGAATGGATCCTGTGTCCACCCCGACCGCTCCACCGGGACGACATCCATGTGAGGCGACAGCCCCAGGGATGGTGCCATGGGGTCGGAGCCCTCGATGCGATACACCAGAGACTGTCTGCCGGGCGCCGGCTCGAAGACTTCCCCCTCTACACCGAAGAACTCCCTCAGTGTGTCGACGGAGCGATGCTCTTGACCGCTTTCTGGCGTCCCGTCGTTGACACACTCGTTCCGGATGAGACTCCTGAGGAGCTCTACAGCTTCAATGCTCATGGACGCGCAGGGTATCGAGCAAGTCGAACATGGTCGGTGTCAGAGGGAGATCAGATGCCTGGTGGAGGGGGACCCATCGCGCGTCGACCGCGTCGTCGGACGCTGCCAGCGTGCCACCGCGGACGGTGCCCACGAAGTCGATGAGGACGATGTGGTGGTCAGCGTCTATGTGCTCGCCAACCCAGACGACGCTGCCCACATCCACCGTGAGCCCGGTCTCTTCGAGGACTTCGCGGCGGGCGGTCTCGATCAAGTGCTCGCCAATCTCCACCTTTCCACCTGGAACAGCCCAAAGTCCCTGCCCCGGAGGACTCCCCCGCTTGACCAGAAGGATCCTCCCATCTTCGACGATGGCGACTCCGACCCCGACGACTGGCCTACTCGCGCTCATCATCGTGATGCATGACGATGGATCTCGCCGAGAACCCACCGGCCTCGAAGAAGTTCTTGGCCAGTCTGTGGCCGGGCAGAACATGTGCGTCGAACTTGGTGATTCCCCGTTTGCGGAGCAGCGCCATGACGAGATCTCTCATCATCTCACCCACTGCGACCTCCCTGGCCTCGTGGTCGACATAGATCAGACGTATCGCGCCGATTCGATCCTCGCCGGCATG
>JASFVB010000101.1:0-9338 GCA_050050035.1 Acidimicrobiia bacterium
GGTGACGTTCGGGTTGGTGACCTCGATATTGCGGCCTTTGTAGGTCGGGAGGTCGATGGTGGGCCAGAGCGTGACCTTGACCTCCACCTCCACTCCCCCGTCGATGTCATCCATCGACTCGAGCTCGGGGTTGATCGCCGGGCGGATGTCCTCGTCTTCGAGGACGTCTGTGAGCGCCGGGTTGAGGAGGTCTTCGATGGCTTCTTGACGGACCCGATCGGCGCCGACCGTCGCCTCGACGATGGGGAGGGGAGCCCTGCCGGGCCGAAAGCCGTGGATCTTGACCTCCTGGGCGAGCTTGCGGGCCGCACCCTTCTTGGCCTCGTCGATCTGCTCGTTGGTGAGTTGGAATCGGACCAGGCGCTCGAAGGCCGACGTCTCAGTGATGGTGGTTGTCATGCGTTCCTTGCGTTGATGCTGGTACCTCGTACTCAATGCGACCGCCCGGCTGTCCGCCGGGCGGTCATTCGGGGTGACCGACGGGACTTGAACCCGCGACATCCTGGACCACAACCAGGTGCTCTACCAGACTGAGCTACGGCCACCATGTAGGTGAATGTGCAGATCCATTGTATGAATCTGCAGCCCGATTGAATCGAGTCGCGGGCAGATTCATCGCATGGATCTGCAACCCGATCGCATCGGGCAGCCTGCGGTGCAGATCCATCACATGGATCTGCAACCCGATCGCATCGGGCAGCGCCCCCGGGAGGACTCGAACCCCCAACCTGCGGATTAGAAGTCCGCTGCTCTATCCAGTTGAGCTACAGGGGCAAGGCTCGAACGCTTCGAACCAAGCTCGATTTCATCGGGCGGTGGCTGCGACTCGACCCAATTGGGCGACCCATTCGAGCGGGTGAAGGGAATCGAACCCTCGTAGCCAGCTTGGAAGGCTGGAGCTCTACCACTGAGCTACACCCGCGTTCTTCGTCATTGTAAATGGCCAGTCGGGCTGGTCGGATTCGAACCGACGACCTCGTGCTCCCAAAGCACGCGCGCTAACCAAGCTGCGCCACAGCCCGAATCGAAGACAGGGTACTTCCGCCCCGTTTCCTGTCCCAGTCGATTCCTACGGTCGTCACATGGAACTCGAGACTGAAGTTCTCGAGGCATACCACGTGGTCAATGATCCGATAGGGACGGCCGGGGGGGTTCTCTACTGGGGGGAGGGAGCCAAGACGAATCGGCATCTCTCGCTCGCCAATGCTGACCCGGCTGCATCGCAAGTACCACATCCCTAATGGGGTCTGCACGCTGATCAAGCGCCGATGGGTTCCACGAGACCATGGTCTGGATCGAGTTCATGCAGGAAAGGTTCACTAGGTAGCATTCGGTCGGGCCGCTAGCACAACTGGCAGTGCAGGAGCCTCTTAAGCTCAAGGTTGCGGGTTCGAGTCCCGCGCGGCCCACGAAGTCCCACGAATTCCAGTTGATTCATGGTGGGTCCAGTGCCCTCTTCGCGGGTGTGGCGGAATGGCAGACGCGCGGGTTTTAGGTGCCCGTGGGAGAGATCCCGTGGAGGTTCAAGTCCTCTCACCCGCACTCAGTTCCGTGGCAACCCCGTGATGATCCTCGCCCCACGTCGGAACGTGAGGTAGTGCCAGGCCCAACCGGCGAGCACGAAGAACCTGTTGCGAAACCCGATCAGGTAGAAGATGTGGATCGCCAGCCAGGCGAACCACGCCGGGAAACCGCCAAACCGGAACGGGCCCATGTCGGCAACCGCACGCGCTCGCCCGATCGTGGCCAGGTTTCCCTTGTCTCGATAGCGGAAGGGGCGCCGCTCCCCCGTGACTATGACCCGCGCCACATGCCGCCCCATCTGCATCGCGGCCGGAGCCACCCCCGGGACACCTTCCACCGAAGCCAGGTCGCCGACCACGAACACCTCCGGATGCCCGGGGACCGACAGGTCCCCGTCGACAACAACTCGCCCGGCGCGATCGACCTGCCCCACCAACGCACCCAAGGGAGACGCCTCCACCCCGGCCGCCCAAAGCACGGTGCCGGCCTCGATGCGAACCCCCGACGCGAGCGTCACCCCGTCCTCGTCGACGCCCTCCACGAAGGTCTCGACCATCACTTCGACTCCAAGGTCCTCGAGTTGGCGTCTCGCCGAGGCAGACAACGACTCCGGATATGGCGGGAGCACCCGGTCCGTCCCTTCCACGAGGATGACACGCGCCGCGGCGGGGTCGACCCGGTCGAATTCACGCCCCATGGCGTGGACCGCGATCTCGACCAGTGCTCCGGCGAGCTCCACTCCGGTTGGGCCGGCACCCACGACGACGAACGTGAGCCATTTGGCCGAAGACAACGGATCGGCCTCTGCCCTCTCGAACGCCGCCAGGACACGAGCCCGCATCGTCAACGCGTCCTCGACGGTTTTCAGACCCGGAGCATGCATCTCCCACTCGTCGTTGCCGAAGTATGAGTGCGCGGCTCCCGTAGCCAGGATCAGATAGTCATAGGGCACCGTCTCCTCGTCGACCGAGATGGTGCGAGTGTCCAGGTCGACGCCATCGACCTCGCCGAGCAGCACCCGGCTGACGTTCTCCTGTCGCTTGAAGACCGAGCGAATCGGATAGGCGATGTCCGAGGGGTTCAGCGCCGCCATCGCCACCTGATAGAGAAGCGGCTGGAAGAGATGGAAGTTGCGCCGATCCACGATCGTGATCTCGACCGGCGCGCCTTTCAGCCCCTTCGCTGCCGTCAGACCTGCAAACCCGCTTCCTACGACGACGACCCGCGGCTTCACAGCCCCACCGACTCGATCAGAGCCTGCAACGCGCGCGCCCGATGTGAGACGGCGTCCTTCTCCTCCGTCGACATCTCCGCGAGCGTCGTCCCCTCGACTTCGAAAACGGGGTCGTAACCGAATCCGTTGGAGCCACGTGGTGCTTCGGTGATGACCCCGTCCAAAACCCCATTTGCCACGATCTCCACACCGTCCATGAAGCACAGAACCGCCACGGTGCGAAAACGTGCGGTGCGGTCTGTCACGTCTCTCATGTCGTGGAGCAGCCGAGCGACGTTCTGGCTGTACGTGGCATCGAGGCCGGCAAACCGGGCGGAATTGACACCTGGTTCCCCGCCCAGGGCGGTCACCTCGAGACCGGTGTCGTCGGCAACGACCGGCAGGCCGGTCGCCTCGACCACCGCACGCGCCTTCAGCAATGCGTTCTCCTCCAGAGAGGCGCCGGTCTCGGGCACATCCGGCCAGTCGAGGCCGCGGACGATCTCGGTCACCAGACCGCTCTCGGCCAGGACCCGCTCTATCTCGTTGATCTTGTCAGGGTTCTTCGATGCCACGACGAGCCGTGGGATCACTCGGCAACCGCCCGTCGCTGCATGTCGACCAGCTCCTCGATTCCCTTCGTGGCCAGATCGAGCATGTCGTTGAGGTCGTCCCTGGTGAACGGTGCCCCTTCCGCCGTGCCCTGGACCTCGACGAGCAGGCCCCGACCACTCATGACCACATTCAGGTCCACTTCGGCGTTCACATCCTTCTCGTAGTCGAGGTCGAGGATCTTCTCTCCGCTCACGACGCCCACCGAGATGGCTGCGATCTCGTCGATGATCGGATTCACGTCGATGAGCTCGCGGGCTACCGCGTCCTCGAGCGCCTGATGGAGCGCTATCCATCCACCCGTGACCGCCGCCGTCCGGGTGCCGCCATCAGCTTCGATCACGTCGCAGTCGACGCGAACCATCGCCTCTCCCATGGTGCGCAGATTCACGGCCGCACGAAGCGACCGACCGATGAGACGTGAGATCTCCTTTGCGCGCCCGCCCGAGTAGTGATCGCGGCGCACTCGCTCATTGGACGAGCCAGGCAGCATCGCGTACTCGGCCGTCACCCATCCCCTCCCGGAGTCTCTCATCCAGCGAGGCACATCCTCCTCGACCGTTGCGGTGCAGAGGACGCGGGTCCGGCCCATCGATATCAACACCGACCCGGGCGTCGCCTCGGTGAACCCCAACTCAACACTGATACGACGTAGCTCGTCTGGTGCGCGATCAGTCATCGACGCCCACGGTAACCATGCCCGTCACACGTCAAAGCCGATGCCCGGTACAGCGAGGCGGACCGGGCGATCGAAGACCGCCTCGGCCTCGGCCACGGAAACCGACTTGTCCAGGTAGGGGGGGATGTGTGTCAGCACGAGCGTCTTCGCACCGACCTCGCGGGCAATCCCCGCAGCCTCTGCAGCGGTGAGGTGATGCGCCCACTCCTTGTTTTCGGACGCTCCCTGACAAGAGGCCTCCGACAGCATCAGATCGGCGTCGGCTGCCAACTGCTGCCACTCACCACCCGGGCCCGTGTCCGCCGTGTAGAAGAGGGCCCGATTGTTGGCCTCCCAGCGCGATCCAACGGTCGGGACCGAGTGATCCATCTCAGTGAACGTCACGCGAAGTCGACCGATCTGCACCGTTTCGCCGTCGACTGCCGGCCGGTAGTCGAAACAGGCCGGATCCTTGTCGAGGAAGGCGATGAGTCGATCCCAAACCGATTGCGGCGCGTAGACCGGGACCGGGTTCCGCGGCTCGGGGCGATGGGTCCATCCGTGGTAGGCCGCGGCGAGATCGGCGCAGTGGTCGGGATGCTGGTGAGATATGACCACCGCGTCGACCAGGTCGGTGTCGATGGGGAACGCCGTGAACGTCCCGAAGCCGGCGTCACACCACACACGCGTGTCCTCCTGGCTGATCAGATACCCCGAGGTCGGGTTGCCCGGGACCGGGTAGGTGCCCGACGATCCCACCACCACCAGCTTCAAGGTGCGAGTCTCTCCTTGACCCAACTGTCGCGCTCGAGCCGGTAGACGATTCGATCGTGGAAGCGATTTGGCCGACCCTGCCAGAACTCGACCGTCGTGGGGCTCAGCTGCCATCCGCCCCAGTGGGCGGGTCTGGGGATCTCCCCGTCACCGAAGACCGACTGCGACTCGCGGTAGCGCTCGTCGAGCTCGGCGCGACCCGACACCTTCTCACTCTGACGTGACGCGTGTGCCGCGAGTTGGGCACCGCGCGGGCGAGTAGCGAAGTATGCATCGGCCTTTTCGGCTTCCACCTGGGACACTGTTCCCTCGAAGCGGATCTGTCGATGAAGCGGGATCCACACAAACGTGGCCGCCGCAAGACCGCTCGATCTCATCGCCTCGCTCTTGCGACTTCCCATTCCCGTGTAGAAGACGAGTCCCTCAGGGGTGAGATCTTTCATGAGCAGGGCTCGGGCGGAAGGCGCCCCATTGGAGTCGACCGTGGCGAGCACGAAGGCGTTCGGCTCGGGAAGACCAGACTCCAACACACCGGCGAACCACTCCTGGAACTGGGTGAATGGGTCGTCGGCCATCTCCGACTCGACGAGACCGGCGGTCTCGTACTCGGCGCGGAGTCGGGCGACTTCGTCTGCAATCACCCCGCGACGATACCCTCGCCTCATGGCTCGAGATCTCGCCGTCAGCCGCCGACAGATGCTCGGTCGTGCCCTCAAGAGACGATGCCCACGCTGTGGTGGGCCCGCATTTCGCACGTGGTTCACGATGAAGGAGCACTGCTCGCGATGTGGGCTGCGCTTCGAGCGGGAGCCCGGCTACTGGGTGGGTGCGGTGATCATCAACACCACCGTGATCTTCGCCACGTTCCTCGTCGTCTTCGGCGGCATGGTCATATCGACATGGCCCGATGTGCCCTGGCCGGCCGTCCTGGTAGCCACGGCGCTCGCCAACGTGATCATCCCGGTCGTCTTCTATCCGCTGTCGAAGACCGTCTGGCTGGCCCTGGAGATGTCCTGGCACCCCCTCGAGCCTGACGAGATCGAGGCCGCCGACGCCCGGATCGGCTAGAGCCGCTTCGCCACCTCGTCGAGCATCACTTCCGTTGCCCCGCCACCGATCGACGAGATCCGGGCGTCTCGATACATGCGCTCGATGGTCGACTCTGCGGCAAACCCCATACCTCCGTGGAACTGGACACAGTCGTACATGACCCGATTCTCCAGCTCGCCGACGAGGGCCTTGACCTCCGACACCTCACGGACCGCCTCCATTCCCTGGTCCATCATCCATGCGGCCCGATATGCCAACTCTCGACCGGCGTCGATCTCGGCCTGTCTCATCGCCAGCCGCTGTCTGATCGTCTGCTTCTCCCAGAGCGCCTCACCTTTGCTCTCACGTTGCTTGACGTAGTCGACGGTCAGCTCGAGTGCCTTTTGCGACTCGCCGAGAGCCAACCCCATGACGGCGAGACGCTCGTTCTGGAAGTTGCTCATGATGTAGTAGAAGCCCCGATTCTCGTCCCCGATGAGATGCGTCTCAGGGACCCAGGTGTTGTCGAGCACCAACTCCGCGGTATTCGACGAGTGCCAACCCATCTTGTCGATGGCTCGGCTCGCCCGGAAGCCATCCATTCCTTTCTCAACGGCGAAGATCGAAATGCCGCGCGAGCCCTTGACGTCAGGGTTGGTCTTGGCGGCTATGAACACGATGTCGGCGAACCCACCATTCGTGATGAACATCTTGGAGCCGTTCAGCAACCAGCCCTCACCATCACGTTTGGCAGTCGTCCTGATGGCCTGGACGTCAGACCCGGCGTCGGGCTCGGTCACCCCGATGGCCGTGATCAACCGGCCCGACGCAAACCCGGGCAGCCACCGCTCCTTCTGCTCCGGGCTGCCGAAGTTGGTGACGTACGGAGTGGCGAGGTCGGTGTGAACCAGAACGGTTATGGCGGTACCACCGGAGGTGCATCTGCCCAACTCCTCGGCGAAGACGACCGAAGCGATGTGACCCAACCCGATCCCCCCGTACTCCTCGGGGATGCGGAGACCGAAGTACCCCAGCTTGCCCATCTCGTCGAGCACGACCCGGGGGACCTCACGCTCGACCTCCCAAGCCTCGACGTGGGGAACGATCTCTCGCTCGACGAACTCGCGCACTCCGACCCGGATTGCCTCCAGATCCTCGTCGATGTAGATGGAGCTCATCGAAGCCGCCTAGCGGCGCCTGGCTTCATGTTCGGCAGGGTAGAGAGATCTCGCGACTTCGATCAGCTCACCGACCGGCATCGAGTCCGAGGCGAGCAGCACGAACATGTCCTTGTCGGCCCACGTCACGACGGCGGGTGGACGAGGGTCGATGTCGCCGGGCTCGGGCATGGTGCCCAACTCGTATGCGACCGCCTCGTGACCACCGATCTCGACCGACTCAGGGGAGACGCCATATCGCTGCTCGTAGGCCAGACGCCGTGCTTCGACCGGGTGCCGACGCGCCTGGCTCAGCACATAGCGATCGAAGTGGGCCTCCAGGGTTGGTTCCACTTCGCGCTCTTTGTGATCTCGCACGTGGATTCGGAGGACGCCGGGCTCTGATGCCGGGCTCAGCGGGGTGAACCCGAGCCGTGATTCGGCCACAGCCCAGTTGTCGACAGTCTCGAAGTTGGGCGTGTCAGCCACCGACGTCGTCCGTCGCCAGCAACGCCCGCCCGGCTCGGCTGTTGTAGGGGAGGCTGTGGTCGTCGCAGAACCCCTGTGCGACGCCGGCAACCTCGCGGGAGTCGACGCCATGGTCGATTCCAAGCCCGTCGAGAAGCCAGAGCAGGTCCTCGGTGGCAACGTTGCCTGACGCTCCGGGTGCGTACGGGCAGCCACCGAGACCACCGGCGGAGGAGTCCATCCTGGCTATTCCCCTCTCCAGCGCCACGACGGTGTTGGCAATGGCCTGCCCATAGGTGTCATGGAAGTGGACGCCGACCTTGTCGACCGGGACACGGTCGAGGACGTCATCGAGAAGACGGTTGACATGGGCCGGTGTGGCTTGACCGACGGTGTCTCCCAGAAAGACCTCCTCGATCCCCCACTCGACCAGAGTCTCGGCGAGATGCGCCACCCAATCAGGGTCCTGCTCGCCCTCGTATGGGCAATGCGTGGCAGTAGATACGTAGGCGCGGTAGGTCACGTCCAACGGGCCCTCGAAAACGATGCGACGGATGCGATGCATCGATTCGTCGACGGTCGCATTGATGTTGCGTTCGGTGAATGTGTCCGACGCAGCGGTGAGGACTGCGATGTCGGTGATACCGGCGTCGACAGCCAACTCGAGACCATGCATGTTTGGGACGAGACCGATCAGACGCACGTTCTTCGCGGTCACACCGGCGACGACCTCGGCGCCATCAGCCATCTGTGGGACCCACTTCGGGCTGACAAAGGAGACGGCATCGAAGCTGACGAGGCCGGCTCCGGCCAGCCGGTCGATGAGACGTGACTTCGCCTCCGTGGGTATGTGAGCGCCCAGGGATTGGAGGCCGTCTCTCGACGACGACTCTGTGACCGTCACGCGGTCCGGCAGGTCGCTCACAGCGGCAAACGGTAGTGGCGACGGCGCCCGCAACGATGCGCTCGCCGCACCAACCTCAGCCGGTGCGCTCCAGGAAATCCTCGATCACACGTGTGTGCTCTGCTCGGGCTCGATCCTCACCGATGTCGCGCCCCATCCGTGTCCACGCCGGCACCCACTTTCCGATGTCGGGCATCGGACGACACAGCCCGACGGCCTCCCAGTGACTCAAGTTGGCCAGTGGGTCGCCGGTGACGTCCCGATAGGTGGCTACGAACCGGTTGGCGACCTTGTCCATGCCCAGGTAGCGAATGTCGAGAGAGCAGTACGCGACGTCCATCTCCCGGTCTCCGGTGGCCGGGGTCTCCCAGTCGACCACCGCGACCAGGGACCCGTCGTCCCACAAAGTGTTTCCTGGCCAGAAATCGGTGTGACTGAAGACTGGCTCCCCCTCGACCCGACGTTGAGCGAGCATGACGCGACGTCTGAGCAGGTCCTCACCGAGCGGATGCTCCAACACGAGCTCGGGATTGTCGGAGATCTTTCGCTCGTCCTCACCGGCGCCGACCGGGAAAACTTCGAGGTCCGCCTCATCCAACTGGACGTCGTGGATGCGGGCTAGAACCCGAGCGAGTTTCTCCGCCCAGTCGAATGGGTCGGATGGTGTGAGATCCGGCACCGCGTCGAGGTACGAGATGAGGATCGCCTGCTCCTCGAACACGCCGTCGCCATCCATCCAGATGGGGGCAGGAGCGGGGATGTTGGCTCTCTGTAGCAACTCGAGAGCCCTGGTCTCACGTGCGGCGGCGTCGTCTCCCCTCTCGTCGTGCCACGGCCCGTAGCGTCGGAGGACGAGACGGGTCCCGTTGTCCACGAGAACGTCCATCGTGCAGCCGAGCCCCCCTTCGAGGCGGTGTGAGTACGACAAAGAGCCCGCGCCGATTCCGTCCCGGACGCGCGCCAACTGCTCCTCTGTGGGGGGTGCTGCGTATTGCATGG
>JASFVB010000102.1:0-9122 GCA_050050035.1 Acidimicrobiia bacterium
ATCCTCAACGAGGACGGTCAGTACGCCTACTACGGGAAGACCGGCGGCTGTCTGGTCACCGGGAACGAGGATGGGATCAAGCACTGCGCGATGAACATCCTCTACTCGCTGCAACACCTCGGCTACGTGATACCCCCACAGGCCGATGCCGGCTGGATCGGTGAGGCAGGGCCGGGGCCTTCCTATCTGGACGAGGGGTCGGGTGGGCCGGAGAACGACTTCACCAATCGCAACACCACCTTCATGACGTGGAACCTCCTGCATCTCGCCCGGATGATCAAGGACGCCGGGGGAATGCCGGTTCATGGCAACCAGCGCTCCGAGTGGGACGCCGGCTGCCGATTCGACTTCCCCAACCCCGACTATCGCTGACCAAACCCCGTTCTGTGAGGGTTTGTATACCGCCACGGTCCACAAACCCTCACAGAACGGTTTCTGCCCGGGCGTCCCCGGCATTTAGCCTCGCCCGATGCGGTTGGGGATCGATCTCGATGGTGTCGTGGCCAATTTCACCAAGGGGTGGATGGCCTTCTACAACCGAGAGTATGGGACCAGTCTGAAGGTCGAAGACTCCACCAGATGGAGCGACCTGGTCAACCTCACCCATTTCGAGGACATCGACGAGTTCTGGGAGTGGTCGTCCGACCTGGACGGTCACTCCATCTTCTGGCACCTGGAGCCATTCCCCGGTGCAGTCGAGGCGACCCGCTCGTTGGCCGACGCCGGTCACCACATCATCGTGTTGACCACCAAGCCGTCCTTTGCCCGGGACGACACCTTCGGCTGGATCGAGAGACACCGTCTGCCGGCGGCCGAGGTCCACATCCTCGAGGACAAGTGGCGTGTCGAGTGCGCGGTCTACCTGGACGACAGCCCCCACGTCCTTCCGCGTCTCGTCGAGCACAGGCCGACCTCGACGGTATGCCGCTACGTCCGGCCCTGGAACCGCCCGGTTGACGGTGCGACCGACATCACCGACTTCGTCGAGTTTCGCGACCTCGTCGATCGGCTCGCAGGCAAATGACCGACATGGCTAGCCTCGACCGCGATCTCTGACCCACCTCTGGGAAGCGGGCGGAAACAGACCCGTGGTGTGTCGAGGAGAACCCATGGGATTACCAAGGAGAGAAAATGAAGCAACGAGCCCTTTGGGCAATGGTTGCCGCACTTGCCCTCGTGGTAGCGGCCTGTAGCCCTTCAGGCAGTGACGAGACCACCACGACGGAGGGTGCCGCCGCGCCAACCACGACGGAGGTTGACGCGATGACCACGACGACTGAGGAGATGGAGCCAGAGCTTGGCTCGGCCGAGCGTCCGATCCAGGTGCTTTTCGTGCCATCGGTCGACGCACAGGTCATCGTCTCCGGCGGAGATATCATGGACGAGGCCCTCACAGAGGCCACCGGTCTCGAGTTCGAAGTGAGTGTCCCCACCTCGTACGCGGCCACCATCGAGGAGATGTGTGCTGCGCCTGAGGACACCATGGGATTCATCCCAGGTTTCGGATACGTCCTCGCCTCCAACCTGTGTGGAGTCGACGTGGCATTCAAGGCCGTCCGCTTTGGATGGCCCGTCTACTGGTCGCAGATCCTGGTGCCACGTGACAGCGACATCACCTCGATTGCGGACCTCGACGGGCTGACTTGGGCGGTTCCCGACCTCGGTTCCACGTCTGGATACCTGGTGCCGCTCGTGCAGCTGACCGACGCGGGCGTAGAGCCGGCTGAGATCGTCGAAGCCGGTGGTCACCCCAATGCGGCACTTGCCGTCTATCGCGGTGATGCCGATTTCGCGACTACGTTCTTCAGCCCGCCGCTGGTCTTCGACGGTGACGCATGGGCGATCGGCGATCCGCCTCAGGTACCCGAGGATCTCGTCGAGTCGTGTGCCCCGACGGACGAGGAAGATCCGGATCTCTACTGTGGTGACAACTTCAGGGTCCTCGATGCCAGGGCCAGCGCCATCACCGACGCTCCCAACATCATCCAGGCCGTGAAGATCCTCGAGATCTCCCCGGAGATCCCCAACGACACACTGTCGTTCGGCCCGGACTTCCCCGCAGACCTGAGGACTCAGATCGAAGATGCTCTCGTAGCGTTCGCCGGTGAGTGCGAGACCGACGAGAACTGCGCCTGGAACGACTCGATCGGCAACCAGGACTTCTACGGCTGGACCGGGATCGAGCCGGCCACCGACGCCGAGTACGACTCGCTGCGGGCAGTGGTCGACCTCGCCGGCATCGAGCTGGACGACCTGGAGTAGGCGAACCGAGTGTGGGGAGGGAGTGACTCTCCCTCCCCACACCTCCAAGGAGAGAAATGCTCCGTGTTGAGCATCTGACCAAGGTGTACGACGACGGGACGGTCGCTTTGCGCGACGTCTCCTTCGACGTGAAGGACGGCGAGTTCCTGGCCGTCATCGGGCTGTCGGGCTCGGGCAAGTCCACCTTGCTGCGTTGCATCAACCGCCTCATCGACCCGACCGAGGGCCGGATCCTCTGGAACGACGTCGACATCACCGCTGCCTCCCAGGAGGACATGCGCCGGATCCGTCGTCGCATCGGGATGGTCTTCCAGCATTTCAACCTGGTGAACCGATCCAAGGTCATCACCAACGTCCTCGCCGGGCGTCTCGGATATGTCAGCCCGGCGCTAGCGGTCGTCAACCGCTTCCCCAAGGCCGACCGCGAGAGGGCCTTGGCCCAATTGGCGCGGGTGGGTCTCGAGGAGAAGGCGAACAACCGCGCCGAAGAGCTCAGTGGTGGCCAGCAGCAACGTGTCGGCATCGCACGGGCAATGGTGCAGGAGCCGGAGATGATCCTCGCCGACGAGCCCGTGGCCAGTCTCGACCCGGTGCTGGCCCACTCCATCATGCAGTACTTGGAGACCATCAATCGCGAGGATGGAGCGACGGTCCTCTGCAGTCTCCACTTCCTCGACCTCGTCCAGCAATACGGACAGAGTGTGATCGCACTCAACGAGGGCCGGCTCGTCTTCGAGGGTCTCCCAGCCGAGATCGACGACGAGAAGTTCAAGGACATCTACGGACAGGAGGCGGAGCGAGTTGGCTGACCTCGAGACCAGGGAACAGGTCACGCCTGTCACCGAGCCTCCCTCCGAGACCCCAACGGAAGAGAAGAAGTCGCCACGCCGCCCGTGGCGCCGCACCCTTTGGATCGTCATCGGGATCTTGGCCGGCTTCGTGGTCTACGCCTACGCCTTCGACACCACCGAGGTCAGCCTGGAGAAGATCACCGACGAGACCCGCCAGGAGAGCCTCTTCCGGGTTCTGCGGGCCTTGGGTAACCCCGACATCCTCACCTACGAGGCGGTAGACACCAGGACCGACCTCGACTACATGCAGCCCTGCCCCGGGGGAGGATTCACACCCGACCCCATCGAGAGTGATGCCGCAGGCACCTTCACCGTCGACCCCCCCTGCGCCGACCCTCGAGCCCAAGTGACCGTTAGCGGGTCCGGTTTCACCGGGAACAGGACCCTGAACATCTACTTCGTGCCGCCAAATGGGATCGAGTTGAGGGTCGCTCAGGTCCGCACCGACACCGACGGGTCGTTCGAGGAGCTGATCCGGCTCCCCAATCGCCCCGACGAGGAGGTGCAGACCATTCGCGTGCTCAGTCGGCAGAGGGTGGGATCGGTATTCAGCCCCGTGTTGGTGGAAACGGAAGGTGGGGAGCTCGTCCGCTCGCCACGCTGGTCGGAGAACGCCAAGCAGACTCTCGACAAGATCATCGAAACGGTTCTGCTGGCTCTGCTGGCGACGACTGCTGGAACCGCGATAGCGGTCCCCCTCTCCTTCATCGCGGCGAGAAACCTGATGCGTGACGTGCGCATACCGGCGCTTCAGGTGGGTTTGGCGATCCTGGGGATCCCCATCGGGGTGGTCCTGGGTGTCGTGGCCTCCAACGCCACCGGTGACGTCGTCGACTCACTTCCGACGTCGGCGTTGCTGTATGGCGCACTGACACTCGTCCTCGCCTGGGGAATCGTGCGGCTACTCCGGATGTCGGTCCCTATGCCAGGCTCACCGTCCTCACGTGTGGTTCGGATGACCGCCGGAGCGGGTGCTGGCGTTGCGATTCTCTTTGCCGGCCAGTGTGTGGCCCAGTTTGCCGAAGTCGGCGGCACCTGGTTTGCCGAGAATCTCCCCACTGGTTTGGCCTTCCTCGGGCGGTTCGTGGCCACGAATGGCAACATCCTGGCCACCTTCTTCACGGTCGTGGCCGCTCTGGCAGGTGCGGTCATGATGGGGATCCTGGGGAGCCGGCTCGGCTACATCATCGGTGGCCGGGTGTCGGACGGGTTGCGCAACACCCTCACCATCCTGAGCATGGCAGGTGCTGGAGCCCTGGTCGCCCTGGGGTTCAGCCAGGTGATTGCCTGGCTGTATCAGATCGTCAACCCAACAACGGTCTTCCTGATCCCCGCAGTGGTCGGAGCCGTGGTCGGAGGGCTCATCGGGTGGCGGGGCTTGGTCAAACGTCAACTCGGCGCCGGCCTGAGCATCTACTACGTGTCGAGGACCACGTTCAACACTCTTCGTTCCATCGAGCCCTTGATCATGGCAATCGTCTTCGTCATCTGGGTTGGATTGGGCCCCTTCGCCGGCTCCCTCGCCCTTGGGCTGCATACGGTCGCTGGGCTGGCCAAGCTCTACTCAGAGCAAGTGGAGAGCATCGATCACGGACCGCTCGAGGCGGTCCGCGCCACCGGGGCCACCAGGTTGCAGACGATCGTCTATGGCGTGGTTCCCCAGATCGTCGCGCCCTACACGTCCTTCACGATGTACCGCTGGGACATCAATGTTCGCATGTCGACGATCATCGGCTTCGTCGGCGGCGGCGGTATCGGCTTCCTGCTCCAGCAGAACATCGCTCTGCTGGACTACCGGGCGATGGCCGCCCAGATTCTGGCCATCACCATCGTCGTGGCCACGATGGACTACGTCTCCAGCCGTCTCCGCGAACGCTTCACCTGATGGCCCAGCGAACCTCCGGTAGTTAGGCCCGCATATGGGTCTAACAGCCTCGAGAACGGGTGAATCCTGATGGAGATGTTGCGTCGCACCCGAGAAGAGCGGGAGAAGCTCGAAGAGGAGCTCCTCGCCCCCGCCGCGACCAAGGCGGCCGACAGCGTCGGAAGACGTGAGCCGGAGGAACCCGACGAGTTCAGGACCGTCTTCGAGCGAGACCGGGACCGGATCGTCCACGCAAAGGCCTTCCGACGCCTCAAGCACAAGACGCAAGTGTTCCTCAACCCTGATGGCGACCACTACGTCACCCGCATGACACACACCATCCACGTCACACAAGTGGGACGTGCGATGGCTCGCGCTCTCGGGCTCAACGTGGATCTCACCGAGGCGATCTGCCTGGCACACGATGTCGGCCACTCCCCTTTCGGACACACCGGCGAAGAGGCGCTGAGCCCACTGATCGACGGTGAGTGGCTGCACTCGACACACGGCGTCCGAACCCTGGAACTGCTCGAACCGCTCAACCTCAGCCATGAGGTCCTCGACGGGGTACGAGCCCACTCATGGAGGATCCCCGAGCCACCGGAGACACCGGAGGGGTGGCTGTGCCGCTACGCGGACCGTATCGCCTACCTCGCACACGACGTCTCTGATGCCCTCCGTGCCGGTGTTCTCGAGTATCACGACCTGCCGGTGCGTGCCCTCACCACCTTCGGAGCGACCTCGAGGGAGTGGATCGGGTCGATGATCGGCGCGGTCGTCGAGACGAGCCATCGTCGTGGGGAGGTGACGATGGGCGAGGAGCATCTCTCGGTCATGGAGGAACTTCGTGAGTTCATGTTCGAAAGGGTATATCTGCGACCCGACTCGGAACTCGAGAAGGAGAAGGCGATCCTCGTCATCCAGGAACTGGTCGGCTACTTCCGGGCCCACCCGATGGAGGTCCCGGACTCGTACACAGTCGCGGGAGCGGATCCCCTGACACGCGCGATCGACTACGTGGCAGGCATGACCGACAGGTTTGCCCTGAACACCCACGACCGACTGTTCCGGCCCACCCTTCTCGACTAGGTCTCCACCAGATCAGGCTGGTGGGGACGTCCACGGCCCTGTCAGGCACGCACGAGCATCACCGTCTTCACGTCCTTCACCGGGTCGGACGTCGAGACTGGCTGACTGCCTCCGCCACCGCATCGGCAACGGTATCGATCTCGTCTGGCTCGAGCGACGACAGGGTGATCCTGAGACCCGGCGGCGAGCCGATACGAAAGGCCTCGCCCGGTGCGACGATCCACCCCTGCCGTGCGAGGTATGACCACGCCTCCGTCTCTCGCTCCACCGGCACCCAGACCTGAAAACCCGAGGGCGCCTCGACCGCGATGCCACGGGCGCGCAGGGCTTCGCACATTCGCTCTCGTCGCTCGCGGTAGGACTCCCTCGCCTCCTCCAGCATCGCACGGCACCGCTCGTCGCGCAGACCCCTGACAACGAGACGCTGGAGTAGCCGGCTGACCCAACCGGTGCCCACGGCGAGCCTGGCCCTCACCCGGGCGATGGTCAACGCGTCTCCGGCCATGGCAGCCACCCTGAGATCGGGCGCCAGGTACTTGCCGAATGATCGAACCACGACCCAACGCTCCCGGTCGGGATCGATGGTGGTGGCAAATGGGGCCCCGCAAACCGGTCCCGCATGATCATCCTCCACCACCATCACGTCGGGATGGCCGGCCAGGACCTCTGCCAGCTCCCGGGCCCGCTCGTTGGTCAGCGCCGCTCCGGTCGGGTTCTGTGCTCGGCTGGTGAGGACCACGGCGTCCGCCCCTTTCGCTCCCGTCAAGGCCCTCTCCAGGTCTTCGGGCAGCATCCCCTGCCCGTCGATCCCCACCGGCGTCATCACAAAGCCCATCGCGCGAATCAGGTCGTGGGTCCCGACGAAGCCAGGGTCCTCCACGGCCACCCGGTCTCCCGGAAGGAGACTCGTCGCCAGAGCACGCTCGACACCGTCGTGTGACCCCGCCACGATCACGATGTGCCCACCGGGCACGCCATCACGAAAGAAATCGGCGCGGGTGATCTCCACGAGGTCCTCCACCTCCTGTGCCTCGTCATACAGCACGGGCTCGTCGGAGACGGTGATCGACCCGAGATCAGGCAGCAGACGCGGGTCGGGGTTGCCGTCGGACAAATCGCGCCCGGGAGTGTCCTGGGGGATGGTGCTGGGCCCCGCCAAATCCGGTGTCGGCGCCACAACTGTCCCCCGTCTCGACGCAACTATGAGACCGCGGGATCGCAGTCTTCGGTACGCCGACGACACGGTTGCAGGGCTGACGTCGAGCTCTCCTGCCAGCGCTCTGATGGCGGGGAGTCGATCGCCCGGATTCAGATCACCCGAGCGGATACGCCGCTCCAATTCCTCGGAAATCGAATTTGCCCCTTGACGAGGCTGGCCCCTCTGTGTACTGTTCACGTTGTCCTACTGTACTAGCACATAGATGGAAAGGCAAGGTGAAGCGATGACACCACAGATCCACGTCATGTATTGCAGCCTCCGAGCGAAGCGCTCATACGGGCTCGTCATGCGCAATTCGATAGGAAGGGGATGAGAATGGTTGTAGTCAACTGCCCGGCGTGCCACAAGAGACGGCTTCTCGGACTGGAGTCAATCACGGGCCTCGAACGCACGAACGTCGGTTTGACCGTCGAGTATCGCTGCTCTTGCGGCTGGATGGGCTCTACGCCCATGCACAACGATTTCCAGGCCGCCCACAGCTGAGGCTCGACACCGGACGACTTTCCTGATCGGCACCGGAGGTTTCTATGATCACCTCCGGTGCTTTCGATCCAGGACCTCCACAAGGACTTCGGTGACGTGCGCGCCCTCGCCGGAGTCAGTTTCGACGTCGCACGAGGAGACATGCTCGGTTTTCTCGGGCCCAACGGTGCCGGCAAGACAACGACGATGCGATCGATCTTCCGTCTGGTGAGGCCGGACTCCGGGGTGATCACCTGGGATGGGCAGCCGATCGAGGCGCAAGACCTAATCGAGTTCGGGTACATGCCTGAAGAGCGCGGTCTCTACCCCAAGATGCGTGCCGCGGATCAACTTGCCTACTTCGCCCGGCTTCACGGCATGTCGTCATCGGACGCTCAGCGCTCCGCATCGGAATGGCTGGAACGTCTCGGTCTGGGTGATCGTCAGAGTGACACCGTCGAGACGTTGTCGCACGGCAACCAACAACGCGTCCAACTCGCAGCCGCCCTCGTCCACGACCCCGAGCTGCTCGTCCTCGACGAGCCATTCTCCGGTCTCGACCCGATCGCCGTGGAGACGATGTCAGAGATACTCAAGGAGCGATCGCAAGAGGGAAAGGCAGTCGTGTTCAGCTCTCACCAGCTCGATCTCGTCGAAGATCTGTGTGAGCAGGTTGCCATCATGAACGCTGGTCAGATGGTGCTCTCCGGCAACGTCAAGCAGTTGAAGGATGCAGCCCCGATCCGTCATCTCGAGATCGAGGTGGAAGGTGACGCCTCGGCCCTGGTGCAAGAGTTGGAGGGGGTTCTCAACACCGAGCAACACGATGGTCGCCTCACCGCGATCATCGGCTCCGACACCGACGTGCGTGGGTTCATCGCCCGCGCACAGGAGACGGGGAGACTGCGCCACTTCACGTACACGACACCGTCTTTGTCCGATCTGTTCCGTGAGGCTGTCAGGTGAGCGGGCTCGGCACCCTGGGGAAGGTCGCCTGGCGGGAGATCCGGGAGAGACTCCGATCGAGGGCCTATCTCATCGCCACGGGGTCGACCATCCTGATCGTGCTAGGGCTGATCGTGGTTCCCCCGCTGTTCTCCTCAGACACCCAAGAGAGCACCATCGGCATAGTCGGCAACGGCAACCAGGTGATCGTCGACACTGCCGTCGACCTGGGCAATGCCAACGACGAGCCCGGAGACCCACCCTCCATCGCCATCGCGACGCTCGACTACGACGACCGGGAAACGGCTGTCGCCGCCATGGAAACCGGTGAGATCGAAGCCGTGTTGGTCGACGGAGACGAGCTCGTGGTCGAATCCACCAGCGGATTCGGTGGCTCCGAGATCGCAGGCCGGCTCCAACGAGCCGCCGG
>JASFVB010000103.1:0-9113 GCA_050050035.1 Acidimicrobiia bacterium
GCCCGCTGCTCGGTGAGCTCGAACGTGGAGTGCCAGGCAGGTGCGACGAAGTCGATCCGGTCTGCGTACTCAGCCGCAAGGCTGTCGACGACGGGCAACTCCCGTCGACAGGTCGGTCACCACTCCGCCCAGAAGACGAGATAGACCGGTTTGGTGCCTTCCGACAGTGTGTAGGTGCCGCCGTCGCCGAGAGCGAGTGTGAAGTCAGGGGCAAGAGGACGGTCGGAGGCCGGCTCGGTCGTGGTCGGCGTCGCTTCGGTGGTCGTGGCTCCACCCTCGGCGTCGGCCGTCGTGTCGGATGAGGCGGATGAGGCGGATGACGTTGCGGTCCCAGCGGAGGTGCTCGTTGTCGAGTCGGTGGCGGCAGGACTACATGCGGCGAGGATCATCGCCAGAGCGGAGAGAAGCCCGAACATGCGTCGCACGAGCCCAAACGCTAGGGATTCCTCTGTATATGCCGTGTAAATCCGAGTTGTCACTCCATTGACCCCAAGGTTTGTACAATCGCATACCCGTGCCCTACGACACGCTGTACTTCGCATACGGATCACTGCTGGACCCGGATCGCATCTCTGAGGTCGCACCGGGATCGAGGTTCCTCTTCACGGCCCACTATCCGGAGACCAGGCTCGACTTCGTCCCCTCGGGTGATGCCGGCGCCATACCGACCCTCGTCAAAGAGAGCGGACACACGGTGTGGGGCGGTGTGTTCGAGATCCCAGACGAGGATGTGGCTTCCCTGACCGAGGCAGAGCTGGCCGAGGGGCGTCAGCCCGGCTTCGACGTGAAAGCCGTCGATCGTGAGGGCAACAAGTACGACTGTCTCACCTTCGTGTCGCCTCAGGAGCCAAACGGTGACCTTCGCCCCTCCTCCGAGTACCTGGAGGCGATGATCAGCGGCGCCAAACACTGGAGTCTGCCCGCCGGCTGGGTCATGGGTCTCGAAGATCTCGTCGACGACCCTCTCTTCTCGTAGGGCTCACCCACATGAGAAAGGGCCCGTGGGAGGGCCCTTTCCTACGGTCGATCGTGTGGCCTACTCCGCGGCCGGGAACAGTCGGTAGAGGGCCCAAGCGACTACGGCGCCGATCAACGGAGCGTATATGTAGACCCAGAGATCGGGGGTCACGACGTTGCCGACCAGTGCCGGGCCAAACGAACGCGCCGGGTTGACCGAGGCACCGGAGAACGGAATGCCCACGAGGTGGATCCCGACAAGCGTCAATGCGATCGCCGCGGGTGCATGGTTGGCCCCTCTCGCAGTGACGGCGAGGATCAGCCACACGAACACCGCGGTGAGCAGTATCTCAACAACGATCGCGGTGGAGAGATCCGTATACCCGGTTGTCGTGGCCGCCACCGCCGAACGTTCGCCGGACGCCGCCAGCACGATGAGCGATCCCAGCGTGGCTCCGGCGAATTGGCCTATCCAATATCCGATGGCGTCGCTCAGTGACAGACGACCGTCCAAAAGGGCACCCAGGGTCACCGCCGGGTTGAAATGAGCACCGGTCACGTGCCCCACGACCCATATGGCGGCCAGGAGGGCCAGCCCGAAGCTGAAGCCGATGGCGATGATCTCAGCGGCGCCGGCGGCTCCACCCACTGCCAGGATGCCCATCGAGCCAAGGCCGACCAGGATCAGCGTTCCCAGAAGCTCTCCGAGGTATTTGTTGATAACCAATGTGCCTTCTCCTCCGTGCGGGTTCTGGATTCAGACCCGCGAACTGCCGCGGACGTTTCGTGGTCAGGCTATTCGTCACCCGTCGAGGGCGTCGGATTGTTGGGTGGCGACTCTGCCAACATCGTGATGTGCTGGCAGCGCTGAACCTCGGAGCGGTCATGCTCGGTGTAGCCGCCGGGGGTCTCACCGCATCGCTGGTCTCGGTGATCCTCAGTGGTGGGCTCGGTCTGGCCGGTGTCGAGGCCGGCACCGACATCGGTCTCGTGCTCGGCATTGTGGGTGGCCTCGCCGTCGGCGGGTGGGTGGCCGGAGCCCGGGCCACACACTCGCATCGTTTCCACGGGATGGTGGCCGGTCTTCTCCAGGCGTTCGTGATCATCCTGATCGCCCGTGTCGGGGGTAGTCCGGCGTCCACGCCGACCGTGCTGTGGCTCGCCCTCGTGTCGGTCGTCGTGAGCGGGTTGTTCGGCTGGCTCGCTGGCAGGCGAAGATCCCTCTCGTCCCATCCGCCGAACGGCACGTAGACTTCGTTTTGCGAGCCCGTCGGACGGCCACGGCGGATGGCTGATGCCATTCGTCGAGGAAAGTCCGGACACCACAGGGCAGGGTGCTGGACAACATCCAGGCGGGGTGACCCGACGGAAAGTGCAGCAGAGAGCAGACCGCCGATGACGTCTGGCCTCACGGCCGGGCGAACAGGCAAGGGTGAAACGGTGGTGTAAGAGACCACCAGCGTCGCCGGTGACGGTGACGGCTGGCAAACCCCACCCGGTGCAAGGCCAAGCAGGGGCGCGGTTGCCCGCCGTATGGCCCCGGGTAGGCCGCTCGAGCACGTCGGCAACGGTGTGCCCAGATGGATGGCCGTCGCCTGCCGGTCCGGCAGGCACAGAATCCGGCTTACAGACGGGCTCGCCCTCCTTCTCCATGCCGCCCGATGATGGGATACTCGCGGGCGATGATGCCGGGCCGACCCCCTGAGACCGAGCACCCATGGGGTGATGCTGCCACGCCATACCTCGAGGTCGGCGGTGACGAGCGGGTGAAGGCTCTCGCCGAGACGTTCTACGACGTCATCGAAGAGCAATCACCAAGGCTTCAGGCGCTGCTACCGGCCAACACGGCCAACACCAGACGCAAGCTCCACATGTATCTCTCCGGATGGATGGGCGGGCCGCCGCTGTACGAGGAGAAGTGGGGTCACCCACGTCTCCGGATGCGGCACATGCCGTTCCCCATCGGAAAGGCGGAGGCGGTCGAGTGGATGCGGTGCATGCGCGCCGCCATGGACCGAGTCGAGGTCCACGAACCGCTGCGCACGTTCCTCGACGAGCGATTCGAGCCGTTGGCGGACCACATGCGCAATCAGCCGGACAACTGACATGTGCGGCCGTTTCTCGATCACCGGTGACCTCGACTTCTACGCCGAGTACTTCGGTGTCGACGACGTGGTGACGGATCCGCTCGACAAGAGCTGGAACGTCGCACCGACCGACCCCGTCTACGTGATCGCCGAGCGGGATGGGCATCGTCAGTTGGGCACCATGAGTTGGGGGCTGGTGCCGCATTGGGCCAAGGACACGAAGTCGATTCAGATAAATGCACGGGTCGAGACCGTGGCGACAACCGGCATGTTCCGGGACTCTTTCGCCCGCAAACGCTGTCTCATCCCCGCCGACGGTTTCTACGAGTGGGAGCCGGCGGAGAAAGGCAGGACGCCTCACTGGGTGTATCGGGCCGACGGTCACCCGATGGTGTTCGCCGGCATCTGGGCGTCGCGACACGACGACGAGACCGACACGTGGCAGCGCACCTGCTCGATCATCACGACGGACGCACGCGGTGTCGTCTCGAACATCCACGATCGGATGCCGGTGACCCTCGCTCCCGATGTGTGGGAGTCGTGGCTGGATCGCGATCTGCGGGACCCGGAGGCTGCCCTCGGCCTGATCCGGGCCATCGACCCCGATTCGGTGATGGAGCACACCGTCTCCCGCAAGGTCAACACCGTCAGAAACAACACACCCGACCTTCACAACCAGGTCGACCCGGAGACTCTCTTCTAGATGACTCGACGCGCATGTGAAGGCTCATCACCGCGCACGGGCACGGGTACGATCACCCGAAGGCATTGAGGCGGTCCCTTCATCTCGTATCCCTGGCTGTGTTTACCGCTGCCTGCTCGGGGTTGGTCGGTGAGACGCCGGTCGGGTCGACTTCGGTCGACGGCACGACCGGCCCGACGTCCGAAGACACCGTCACCCAGACATCCTCGGCCGGCTGTATCCGCTTCACGGGAGACCACAGCGTCGACATCGACACCGGGAGCCTGGCCACCGACGCCTTGATGCTGTCGGGCGAGACCTTTCTCTGTGCCGACGACGTGGTGGTGGCATCACCTGGCGATCTGAACGAGGTGGCGGCCGCCGCACAGCTCGCCGCGGCCCTCGAAGGACCACTCCTCTTCCCCGAGCCACGTCTCGCATCTGAGCTGGGCCGGCTCAAGCCCCGGCGGGTCCACGTCGTCGGATCAGCTGTTGTGAGCGCACCGGGAAACGCCGAGTCATTCACACACGACCTCTCCAGCGCCGCCGCATTGACGGCCGAACGCATGGGCACGTCAGAAGAGGTCGCTCTGTCCCAAACCCCGGACGCGTCGACGATCGTGGAGACTGTGGCGGCGATTACTGCCGGTGATCGGGTGACCATTCCCGCCACGGATGGAGCTGCCACCTCCAGCACTCCACCGGAGGCGCCGACGATCGACGTCGCCGAGCTGGTGGTGGGGCTTGCCGAGGGGGCGGAGGCCACGTCGCTGTGGGTTGTCGATGCATCCAAGCCTGAGACGATCCTGCTCGCCGCCTCGGTCGGCCACGCGATCGGCGCCCAGGTGCTGGCCATCGACGGCGACGACGTGCTGGGCCATGTCGAGGTCGGCCAGGCATTGCAGGGTCACGGCACCGACGCGATCCGGTTCATCGGTGGTGTCCCTGCCACGAGTGAGTGGGAATTGGCGGTTCTCTCCAACGGAGTCCAGGTGCCAGGTGGTGGATTCCACATCCTCCCGCCCGATCGACCCCGTCGCTATGTCTCGTACTACGGACATCCCGACACGATGGCTCTCGGGGCGCTGGGCGAGCAGGGCCCCGCCGACACGCTCGAAGTCATGCAGCCGTTGCTCGAGGCATACACGGCCGACGGCTCACAGGTCGTTCCCACGTTCGAGATCATCGCCTCGGTGGCGAGCGCCGGTCCGACGGAGGATGGCGACTACAGCTACGAGTGGCCGCCGGACTCGTTCGACCCGTGGATCGAATTCGCCGAGTCCAACGACATGTACGTCGTGCTCGACCTCCAATCGGGAAGGGACGACTTTCTCAGCCAGGCGGTCCAATACGAGGAGTTGCTCAGACTCCCGTTCGTTGGGCTGGCCCTCGATCCCGAGTGGCGACTCACCGACGACCAGGTCCATCTCCAGCAGGTTGGGACGGTGGACTCCGCCGAGATCAACGAGACGGTCAACTGGGTCGCCGATCTGGTTCGCGACAACGGCCTGCCCCAGAAGATGATGATCGTGCACCAGTTCAGACTCAGCATGATCACCAATCGCGCCGAGATCGTGCAACGCCCCGAGATCCAGATGATCGTGCAGATGGACGGCGACGGTCTCGAGGCACAGAAGGACGACACCTGGGCGGCGTTGCTTCGCGGCGCCGAGGACGCCCATTGGTCGTGGGGCTGGAAGAACTTCTTCGACGAGGACGAGCCAGGACCACCGAGCCCGGAGAGCACCATGGGCAAGGTCCCGGCGCCGGTCTATGTCAGCTATCAGTGATACCGTCGCGAATCTGCGGACGACGGCCGACGTGGCATGATCGGGTGATGACCAGATTCGCCTACTTCTGTGGTCACGAGCAATGGCAGCCCGAGGAACTCGTCGAGCACGCAGTACTCGCCGAGAGAGCGGGATTCGACCTCGTCGTGGTCTCGGAGCACTTCCACCCATGGGTCGACGACCAGTCCGCCTCCGGCTTCGCCTTCGCCACTATCGGTGCCATGGCGGCCGCGACGAGCGCGATCGGCTTTGCCACCGGAGTCACCACGCCCCTCTTCCGCTACCACCCGGCCGTCGTTGCCCAAGCGGCTGCGACGCTCGACCGTCTCTGTGGGGGACGGTTCATCCTCGGTGTCGGGACCGGCGAGAACATCAACGAGGGCCCCTTGGGATACGAGTTCCCCAAGTACGCAGAGCGCAACGCACGGATGGCCGAGTCGCTCGAGATCATGAGACGTCTCCTCGACGGTGAGAAGCTGACCTTCGAAGGTGAGTACTACCGGACCGACCGAGCCCGTCTCTACTCGCCCCCGACCGGGCCTGTCCCCATCCTGATGGCGGCCGGCGGCCCCAAGTCGGCCACGCTCGCCGGGGAGCGGGCCCAGGGCGTGGTGACTTCGGTGAAGGACCCGGCCGAGACGAAAGAGAGGGTGCTCGGCCCCCTCACCGCCGCGGCTCGAGATGCGGGACGTCCCGACCCGACGGTCCTCGCCACCCGGTGGTCGCTGTACGCATCGAACGAAGACGAGGCGTGGAGAGCACTGTTCTCATGGCGGGGCCTTCGGGCGCCCGGGCGGCTCGAGGCAGTGGACCCGCAGACGCTGCGTGAACGTGCTGACGAGCTGCCGCGAGAGGACGTGCTCGGCCGCTACACGCTCGTCGACTCCGTGGAAGACATCGTGGAGGCCTATCGCCCACTCGTCGACGACCTCGGCGCCGACATCGTCACCTTCCAGATGGCATCGCTCGACCAGCCCGCTCTCATTGGCACATTGGGGAGCGAGGTCCTCCCCCGACTTCGCTGACCCAGGACGCCGACTGTCGTCCCCGCCACATCGACCGTCAGCTGACGCGCGTTATGACTTCGACGAGTGCAAGCAGCTGCTGTGCCACATCGGTCGGGGTCCCTGGCTGATGTGCAGCAGCCAGCAGCGACGGAACGATGGTCTTCAGCTCGGTGAGAATCAGCCTCGCATCGTCGGTCTGGGTTCCCAGCAATCTCTCCACCGGGGCGATCATCTTGTCGGCGAGACCCGACCCGAAGGAGGCGAACAGATCAATCCGCCACCCGTTCTCCTCCCGCATCAGGACCTGGCGCGAGTCACCGTCGGGCGGTGTCACCTCGACGATGGTGAACTCGATCTCATCCTCCGAGTGCGTCCCCGCATTCGCCGCTTCCACGGAGCCGACCAAGAACCTGCCCGAGCCCTGGGCGAACCCGGCCCAGAAGTTGGCAGCCACCTCCTGGTCACCCGAGCGCAGGGCGTCGGCCACGTCGACGAAAGCAGCCCCTTCTGCCAGGGATGCCAGCGCGGCCTGACCCGGCATTGCGAATCGGCTCGCCTCGCCGAAGTCGGGGGCGTTGATCGCGCTCACGAGTGACTCCACGGCCCCCGCCGCGGACTCACCACCTTCTCCTGGCGGGATGGTCCCGGCCGTCTCGCCGGTCTGATCAGATGAGCAAGCCGCGAGAACGAGAATGAGGGCCAGGACTGCGTGCTTCATCAGTATCGACCCGGAAGTCTGCCAGTGGAGATCAATGTCAGACGTCGCTCCGGAGTGGAGAGACCAAGCCTCGCCCAGAGCCAGAGCAGGTAGGTGAGCCCGACTGCCTCCTCGACCCAACGCCAGGGGTCGGACAATGCCCGCTCCCATGCCAACGCCCAGAAGGGGGCCTGACCCGCGGGTATCTCCCAGCCGAAGAACGGCCACAGGAACACGTCACTGTCCAACCACATGCCATCGAGAACCAGATGGAACAGCCAGCCGACGCCGAGGGCCATCCATGCGCGTCGCACCCTTCCCCTTGTCGTGACGATCAACACGATCACCATGTACACCGTCGGTGCCACCAACGAATGAGCCCACAGCTCGCCTGTCGAGTAGCGGTCGGACAGCAGAATCGTGCCGACCGGGAGGTCGATCATGTCGGGGAGGATCGCGCCGAGAAGAAGGAACCTCACGTCCACCTTGGGATCCCGAAAGATCCACCGGAACAGCCAAAGCGTGGCCCCGAGATGCCAGGCCAACATCGGTTTCAGGCAACGAGTATCCGCCGGCAGTGGACACAGCGAGGCGGGTGACCCGCAAGTGCCTCGGCCTGCTCTGCCGGCGACAGTGTCATATGGCACCCACCACACACACCGTGGTCATACGCGGCAACCGCCACGCCCTCTTTGAGCCCTCGCAGCTTGTCGTACAGCTCGAGCATCTCACCGTCGATGGGCACGAGCGCCTCCTCCTTGCGCTCTTCCTTGCGGGCAAGCTCGGCATCGATCGTCTTCCACTGATCTCTGATCGAGGCCTCGAGGTGCGCTTTCTGAGCCGTCATCGCCTCGATCTCACTCTCGATCGAGGCAACATCCTCGCGAGCCGGCTCGACGGCTTCCATGAGACCGAGCACCCTCTCCTCGAGAGCTCCCCGCTGGGCCTTGAGACTCTGCACCTCCAGCCGCATGTGCTCGGTCTCCCGTGCACTCATCCCACCGGCGAAAAGCCTCGTCTCGTGCTCGTCCAGCTTGATCTCCAACAACCCCAGCTCCCCCTCCGCCTTGTCCAGGTCGAGCTCGACCTTCCTGAGCGCTTCTGCCGCGCTGTCATGGGTCGTCTGCGTCGACTCCAGCTTCTCGTGAATGGCCTTGTACTCCTCCAGCTCGGGCAGGCTCTGACGCTGATCGAGCAGTCTGTCTATCTGGAGGTCGATCTCCTGAAGGTCGAGGAGGTCGTTGAGAGTGGTCAACTCCATCTGGACAACGGAGAGTAGCCCGACCCGGAACCCAAGTTCCCCGAGGCGGTTACTCCCACGTCTGGGGGTCGATGTCGGTCATGTCGACCACCCCGAGCCCCGAGGCTTCGGATACGAGGTCGACCAGTGCGGTCATGCCCGGTCTCTCGGTGGCGATGTGGCCCGGGTCGACGATCGCCAGCCCCAAGTCACGTGCGGCGACGCATCGGTGGTGACCCACGTCACCGGTGACCAGGACCTCGGCGACCTCCGCCGCCGTCTCGATGAACGAAGCCCCCGATCCTGGGACGACCGCCACAGACTCGACGTCTGCCTCACGATCGCCGGTGATCCGGACACCCACTATCCCAAACCTGTCCGAGATGATCGCGTCGATCGCAGCCAGTGTGCCCTCAAACCTGCCATGACGACCGATGGCGGGCATCTCCGAATCCTCGTCGGCGCCGAAAGGAAGGACATCCCGCAGTCCCAGCAAACCGGCCAGGGAGTCGGCCGTGCCCCCCGGCGCCGAGTCGAAGTCGGTGTGTGTCACGAGAAGGCTCACGCCCGCCGTGATCAGACGATATGCCCGCCCGCCGGCCGATCGGGAAGCCAGGATCGAGGTCCCCGGGGTGAAAAGGAGCGGGTGGTAG
>JASFVB010000104.1:0-9110 GCA_050050035.1 Acidimicrobiia bacterium
TCTCCAGTCGCCCCTCACTCACATCGACCAATCTCACACCGAGGAGCTCAATGAAGGGGGCCCTGTCGAACACGGCGTCGATGTTGTTCTCGAGGTCGGACATCCATCTCGAACGCTAGCCCTGTGGGCAACGACCGGAACATTCCTCTCCCCGCCAGACGGCGTTAACCGGGCGGACACATCTTCGGGGTACAACCATGTCATCAAGTTCCTTCCGGATCTTGAAACGACAACAGATCCCTCCTCCCAGGGGCACTCGGGGCGGCGGCAACGTCGCCCCGATTTCGTTCTCACCCAAGGAAGGGTCCAGGGGCGAGCTCTCAGCACAGTCGCTATCTTGCCGCCGTGCCCCGCCAGTCGTTCACCCATTCATCGACGGCCCACGTCGATGCCGAAACCGTGTGGGAGGCCCTCAATCACCCATCGACTTGGGAGGCGATCGGCGGTGTCGATCGAGTCTTCGACCCGGTCGTCGACGAGCACGGGGACCTCCATGGCTTCTCCTTCGAGTCGGTCGTCGCCGGTCTGCGGTACACGGGCACGGCGAGCCCGCGAGAGCGTGAGGAGTTTCATCTCATGTCGTGGGATATCGCCAACCGGGAGGTACGAGGAATCACCAGCGTCGAGCTCGCGCCCGCCGAAGCCACGACGACCATCACCGTCACGATCGAGGTCGCCAGTGTCGGGATGATGTCGACGATGTTCTTCCCGGCGATCGCGGCGGCCCTCGGAAATGGTCTCCCCAAGGCGGTCGATCGGTTCGCCGAGAGGTTGTCGAATCGGGCCTGAGCTTTCCGGGTCGGCCTACATCAGGCTCAGTGGCTCGTCCGTCTCCTCGGAAGCAAGCTGTGCCGCCACCTCTCGAGCGGCCTCTGTGTCGGTGGCGATCTCGGCCCGGTCGGTGATGAGTGTCACCTGGTTGTCGAGAACCTGGATGAAACCGCCATGGACACCGATCGTGGTGCGTTCTCCGGACTCGGCCTCGATCTCGACGGGGCCCGTGGCGAGAGACCCCATCAGTGCCTCGTGATCGGCGAGGATCCCCAGCTCGCCTTCTGGAGTCCGAGCCACCACGAAGGTGGCCTCCCCGCTCCAGACGGTTTCCTCCGGCGACACCACATCGACCTGAAACGGCTTGGCCACGACTAGGCAGCCTCCTCCGCCATCTCCGCCGCGCGCCGCTCGACGTCCTCACGCCCACCGACCATGTAGAAGGCCTGCTCCGGGAACTGATCCAGCTCACCGTCTATGAGCGCCTGGAATGAAGCAATGGTCTCCTCGAGCGGCGTGTAGATGCCCGACTGGCCGGTGAACTGCTCGGCCACGAACATCGGCTGGGCGAGGAATCGCTGGATCTTGCGGGCTCGGGCCACGAGGAGCTTGTCCTCCTCGGACAACTCGTCGATGCCGAGGATGGCGATGATGTCCTGGAGGTCCTTGTACCTCTGGAGGATTCGCTGCACCTCGGTGGCGACGAAGTAGTGGTCCTCGCCGACGATCTGGGGGTCGAGTGCCCGGCTCGTCGAGTCGAGCGGGTCGACCGCCGGGTAGATGCCCAGCGCCGTCAGGGGGCGGGAGAGCACGGTCGTCGCGTCGAGGTGGGCGAACGCGGTGTGAGGGGCCGGGTCGGTGATGTCGTCTGCAGGCACGTAGATGGCCTGGAGCGACGTGATCGACCTTCCCTTCAGCGAAGTGATCCGCTCCTGGAGAAACCCCATCTCGTCGGCGAGGTTGGGCTGGTAGCCGACTTCCGACGGCATGCGGCCGAGGAGGGTGGAGACCTCCGAGCCTGCCTGGGTGAACCTGAAGATGTTGTCGATGAACAACAACACGTCCTGACCCTGCACATCCCGGAAGTACTCGGCCATGGTCAACGCGGACAACGCGACGCGGAGACGGACACCGGGTGGCTCGTCCATCTGGCCGAATGTCAGGGCCGCTTTGTCGAGAACACCAGAATCCTGCATCTCGAGAAAGAGGTCGTTCCCCTCACGGGTGCGCTCGCCGACCCCGGCGAACACCGACACACCACCGTGCTGGGTGGCAACGCGGTTGATCATCTCCTGGATGAGGACCGTCTTGCCGACACCCGCACCACCGAACAGACCGATCTTCCCACCTTGAAGATATGGGCAGACCAGGTCGAGCACCTTGATGCCCGTCTCGAAGATGGTCTTCTGTGGCTCGACGTCCTCGAACGCAGGTGGCGTGCGATGGATGGGCCAGCGTGGCTCCGAGAAGTCCATGCCCGGGGCATCGAGGGAGTCGCCCCACACGTTGAAGATGTGGCCCAGGGTTTGGTCTCCCACCGGGACGGTGATCGGGGAGCCGGTGTCACGCACTTCGGCGCCACGTGTCATCCCGTCGGTCGGGGCCAAGGCCACGGCACGCACCTTGGAGCCACCGAGATGCTGTGCCACCTCGGCGATGACCATCTGATCCTCACCACCGAGGTTGAAGTAGATCTCGACGGCGTTCAGTATCTCGGGCAGGTTGTCGGGTGGGAACTCCACGTCGACGACCGGGCCCGCCACCTTGACGATGCGGCCCACGGCTGCGTTGCTCTCACTCATCTGCTCAGCTCCATGTTCTGCGGTATCTCACCCGTTCTGTGAGGGTTTGTGTACCCACAGGGCGCAAAAACCCTCACAGAACGGTCTTGGGTTGTCATTTCTTGGAATCCACGAGGGCCTCGGCGCCACCGACGATCTCTGTGATCGCGGTGGTGATCTCGGCCTGTCGGGCCCGGTTGGCCTGGACCCTCAGACCCTTGATCAACTCCTCGGCGTTGTCGGTGGCCGCCTTCATCGCACGACGACGGGCACTGTGCTCGGATGCCGACGCCTCGAGAAGCATGTTGAAGAGAATCGCCTCCACATAGCGCGGCAGCAGACGGTCGAGTATCTCCGCCGGGGACGGCTCGAACTCATAGGAGACCGCCGGTCCCTCCTGGGACTCGGCCTCGGGTGGTGTGATGGGCAATACCTCGAGACTGGCCGGCGTCTGGGTGAGGGCCGACTCGAACCTGGTGTAGAAGGCCTCGAGGGCATCGATGCGGCCGGTCGCATACGCCTCCATGGCGGTGTTGGCAACGGCGCGCGCGTTCGAATAGCCCGGTGTGTCGGTGATGCCGAGATACGCCCGTTCGATGTTGTGGCCGCGATAGCGGAAGTACGACTGTGCCTTCTTCCCGACCGCGTAGATGAGAACGTCGGTCCCGGCTCGCTCCAGCTCGGCTATGCGATGCTCGGCCAGGCGGATGATGTTCGAGGCATAGGCGCCCGCCATCCCCCGGTCTGAGGACACGATGAGCACGCCGACGGTGGACAGCTCACGTCTCTCCAATAGGAGATGGCCGGCATCGGCTCCTGCACCGCCGACGTTCTCGATCACCTCGATCAGCTTCGCTGTGTATGGCTTCGACGCGGTGACTCTCGCCGTTGCCCTTGGAATGCGGCTGGCAGCGATCAGCTCCATGGCGCGGGTGATCTTCTTCGTCGCCTCGACACTGCGAATGCGACGACGCGTGTCACGAAGTGCGGCGCTGGCCATGGCGAGTCCCTGCTACTCCTCGATCTCGGAGCCCTCGAAGGTCTCTTTGAAGGCAAGGATGCCGTCGGCGAGCTCGTCGCCCTCGGGGAGCTTCCCCGTCTCGCGGATCGCGGCGAGGACGTTGCTGTGACGGGTCCTGAAGTTCTCCCGCAACTCGTTCTCGAAACGACGAATATCGCGCGTGGCCACGTCGTCCATGTGCCCTTCGGTGACCGCGAACAACGCGAGAACCTGCTCCTCGACCGGCACCGGGGCGAACTGCGGCTGTTTGAGGATCTCGACGACACGCCGGCCACGCTCGAGCTGTGCCAACGAGGCTGCGTCCAGCTCGGAGCCGAACTCCGCGAAAGCCGCCAGCTCCCGGAACTGGGCGAGGTTGAGACGCAATGGGCCCGAGATCTTCTTCATGGCGCTGATCTGTGCGTTCCCGCCGACCCGGGAAACCGACTGGCCGGCGTCGACCGCGGGCCGGACACCCTGGAAGAAGAGATCGGTCTTCAAGAAGCACTGGCCGTCGGTGATCGAGATCACGTTGGTCGGGATGTACGCCGAGATGTCGTCGGCCTTGGTCTCGATCACCGGCAAACCGGTGAGTGACCCGGCACCGAGGTCATCGGAGAGCTTGGCGCAACGCTCGAGAAGACGGCTGTGCAGATAGAAGACGTCACCGGGATAGGCCTCACGACCCGGCGGCCGACGCAACAACAGCGAGATCTCCCTATAGGCCACGGCCTGCTTGGAGAGATCGTCGAACATGACGAGAGCATGCTCACCGTTGTACATCCAGTGCTGGCCGATGGCGGAGCCCGAATAGGGCGCGTACATCTGAAGAGCAGGGGCGTCGGAGGCAGCCGCGTTGACCACCACCGTGTAATCCATCGCGCCGTGCTCCTCGAGCGTGGAGACGACCTCGGCAACCGTGGAGGCCTTCTGGCCGATGGCGACATAGATGCACTTGACGGCCTGGTCGGTGCCCCAGTACTGCTTCTGGTTGATGATCGTGTCGACCAGGAGGGCGGTCTTGCCCGTCTGACGATCGCCGATGATCAACTGACGCTGACCCCGCCCGATGGGTGTCATGGAGTCGATCGTCTTGATCCCTGTCTGAAGGGGCTCGGACACCGGTTGCCGCTGCACGACAGAAGGTGCCTGTGTCTCGAGCAGACGACGGTCGGTGGCCTCTATCGGTCCCTTTCCGTCCACCGGGTTGCCCAGCGGGTCGACGACACGACCCAACAACGCGTCACCGACGGGCACCGAGAGCACGGTGCCGGTCTGTTTCACCGGGTCGCCTTCCACGATGTGGTGATAGTCCCCGAGGAACACGACACCAATGTCGGTCTCGTCGATGTTGAGTGCGACCCCTACCAGCCCACCGGGGAACTCGAGCAACTCGGACGCCATGACGCTGGGGAGCCCCTCGACCCGGGCGACACCGTCGGCGATCGACGTGACGTATCCCACCGTCTCCTTCGAGGTGTCCGGTGCCCACCCCTCGAGCTGGGACCGGAGTGAACCGGTGATCTGGTCGGCAGTGATGGTCAGTTCAGACATGAAACTCCTATCGGGACTTGACGGCTTGGCGGGCCTCGTCGAAACGTCGAGCTATCGACCCGTCGATGACCGTGTCACCGACACGTGAGACGATCCCGCCGATCACCGATGGATCGACGACGACCTTCACGTCGATCTCCTTGCCCGTGGCTCGCTCCAGGGACGCGGCGAGACGCTCGACAGTCTCGGTGTCGAGGGCGACGGCCGAGCGGATCTCGGCGACGGCCTTGTTGCGTGATGCGGCGGCCGCCGAAGCAACACCCATCGCGATATCGGGGAGATCGGAGGCACGACCCTGGCTCACGACCATCTGCACGGCCGACACGGTGAGCGGCGAGGCCCTGCCACCGATGAGCTCATCGACGATCGCCTGTTTCCTATCCAAAGTGAGCTGGGGGTCGGTCAGTGTGGAGCGCAACTCGTTGGACGACTCGACGGCTCGCGCAACGGCCAGCAGTTCGCTCTCGACTCTCTCAAGGGCGTTCTCGCCCTTGGCCATCTCGAAGATGCCCCGGGCGTAGCCTTGGATGCGCTCGTCCGCCATCAGAGTTGCTCTAGGTCGGCCAGGTAGCGATCGATGAGGGCCTGATGTGCGTCGGCGTCGAGGGACTCACCAACGATCTTGCCGGCCAACTCCACCGAGATGTCGCCGACCTGCGCTTTGGCATCGGCGAGGGCGCGTGAGACCTCCGAGGACGCCTCATCCCTGGCCTTGGCACGTATGCCCTCGGCCTCCTGCTCGGCCTTGGCGAGGATGTCTGCCCTCAGCTGATCTGCCGACTGCCGCGCCTCCTCGACGACCCGGTTTCCCTCGGCCTTGGCCTCGGCGAGCTGTGCCCTGTAGTCGGCGAGAAGACTCTCGGCCTCGGCCTTCGCCTTCTCCGCCTCCTCGATCTGGCCGGTGATCGCCTGACGCCGTCTCTCCAGGGTCTCTCTGATGGTGGGCATCGCCCATCTCCACACGAAGAAGAAGACGATGGCGAACGCGATGATCCCGGCGATGAGCTCGGAGGTCTCGGGCAGCACCAAGTCGGTGGAGGAACCCCCCTCGCCTTCCTCGGCCGCCAGGACCGCCATCGCGGTCAGTAGTTGCATTGCGATGCTCCTCTAGGCGATGAAGAAGAGAACGAAGCCGATCAGGGCCAGGGCCTCGGTGAATGCGATACCGAGGAACATCGTCGTCCTCACCGTCCCGGCCATCTCAGGCTGACGTGCCATCGCGGTGATGGCGTTGCCGACCACGATGCCGATGCCGATGCCGGGCCCGATGGCGGCCAGACCGTATCCGATCAGTGCAGCTGCTCCTCTGAGCAGCTCGATATTGCCTTCCATTCTCTCTCCTTAGTGCTCGAACTGAATTGACGACTGGATGTACACCGCCGACAACAACGTGAAGATGTATGCCTGTAGGACCGCCACGACCATCTCGAATACGAAGATCCCCAACCCGAGGATGAACCAGGGCACCCCGACCAGGCTCTTCAGCCCGACGTCGCCGAAGGCGGCGATGAAGATGACGCCCGACCCGAGAAGCAAGGTCAGCATGAGGTGGCCGGCCAGCATGTTGGCGAACAACCGCACGGCCAGGGTGAGGGGACGGAGCACGAAGATGGAGAACAGCTCGATGATCCCCACCAGCCAGCGCAGGCCGATAGGAACGTGTTTGGGCCATATCGTGTCGAGAAGGTAGCGGAAGCCATTCTTGCCAAAACCGAGTATGACGAAGATGACATAGGTGACGATCGACAAGAATGCCGGGATCGCCATGCGCGAGGTGATGGGGAAGTTGATCAACGGTGTGATCTCGAAGAGGTTGCCGACCAGGATGAAGGTGAACAGCGCCAGCAGGTAGGGGACGTACTTGCCACCCTCGGGACCGATCACGTCACGGCCGATCCCGTCCCTGACAAACTCGACCAGGGACTCGATGGCCGTCTCGAACTTGGAAGGGACGAGACGCTTCCTCCTGAGCCCGAAGTAGAGGAGGGCGATCGCTATCGCCGCGGCGAGGAATATCAGGAACACCGTCCTGGTGAAGTGAAAACTCCCGATGCTGAACCATGCGTCAGTGAACTCGAAGAGCTCCTTCACGTTGGCCGGCGCACATATGACCTCGTTGGCGACGTCGCACTCGCTCGCCAGGATCATCTGCTCCACGTGAGTTCCCTTTCTTCGCCTCTAGACACGGCCACTGCTTCCAGCACGAGCAGCGCCAGGTAGCTCATCACCGCACTGATGCCGAACGCGAGCCGATCGACGTCGACCGTCACCGCGATGAGAGCCACCGCCCCGACGAACAGGCCCAAACGAAGCAGGAACCCGAACAGGGCGGCGGCATGATAAGCCTGGAGGCTGATCCTTGCCGAAATCGAGAGGATGGCCCCGGCCAACACGAAGTTGGCCACCACGACGGCGACTCCGAGAGCCGCGCTCCACACACCACGCCACCCCGCGGTGATGCCAAACAAGAGGATCAGCGGTGGAGCAACGTAGGTGACGCGGGCCACCGTGTGGAGGGCCATGATCCTCTCCACCGGCACCGATTCGTGGTCAGCGGTCACGTGTCTGCTCCTCGAGACGTTTCGAGTAGTGCCACATCCTCATGAAACCCGAGTACGAGCCGGCGACGATGCCGATGACCACCAGCCAGGGGTCGGTGCCCAGCCATAGATCGAGCAGATAGCCGAGTGCGGCCCCGGCGAGGATGGAGCTGACGAACGATCCGCCGTGCACCCAGCCTTCATCGACTGCGGAATGGACCTGTTGTCGGGGGCTCTGCTGCTTCACGAGGTGTCTTTGTGAAATCTTTCACAAAGGGTATGGCGGACTGCTCTTAAGACCAAATCGAACCTAGCAACCGTCTCGCGACGCTGCACGTTTTGAGTTTCACCCGCCAGGACATCGGGGAAAGGCCATCCGAGTTTGGCTCTTGTGACCTATGGGCAAGAACCACTCCAGAGGCCACTCTAAGTGCTCAAGTGGTCACTCATAGTGCCGAAGCAAGACACAGGGTCCCGGTCGGGCGCACCGGGTGAAGATGGATCGAGCGACGTTTCGAATGTCCAGGGGGCTGCACCTCTTCGTAGTGGGGGTGACACTGCTGGCGATGCTCGTGGTGGCGGCGCCACGCCCGGCGCGGGCAGCCATGGGCCCTTCCGACTTCGAAGAGTGCCTCCTCACCAAGATCAACACCTCCCGATCCGACGTGGGAGCATCCCAATTGACCATGGCCCGGGACCTCAACTACCTGGTGCGGGACTGGTCGGAGTGGATGCGCCACCACACCTTCCGTCACATGACCTCGTCGGAGCGGAATCCGATCCTCCCCAGTGGCACCTGGACCTGGGGCGAGAACATCGCATGGACGTCGAACACCTCCGACTCGGCTTGCACCCAGATCCACGAGATGCTCATGGGATCGGACGGCCATAGGCGGAACATCCTCAACACGTCGTTCCAATTCGCCGCCCTGGGCGCATACGGCGACGGCAGCGGCTGGTGGGTCACCGAGCTCTTCTTCTCCTCGAGCGACTACTCCCCCTATTGCGAGGGGACGTTCTGCGACGACGACGGCTCCATATTCCAGACGGACATCGAGAGCGTGGCCGCGGCCGGCATCACTACCGGATGCAACCCCCCCAGCAACGACCGCTTCTGCCCCAACGACCTCGTGACCAGGGGGGCCATGGCCGCCTTCCTCACCCGCGCCCTCGGGCTCACCGACACCGGCAACACCAACTTCGTCGACACCAACGGAACCACCTTCGAGAACGACATCCGCAAAGTCGCCGCGGCGGGCATCACCGCAGGGTGCAACCCACCAAGCAACGACCGCTTCTGCCCCGACGACTACGTCACCAGAGGCGCAATGGCCGCCTTCCTCACCCGCGCCCTCGATCTTTCCTGATGCTGTAGGGACGAAATACCGTCCGTACAGCATTAGGAAGGAAACCGTCGAGACCACACCGGCCAAGACGCTCTAGCGTCGGGCGTATATGCCGGGT
>JASFVB010000105.1:0-9090 GCA_050050035.1 Acidimicrobiia bacterium
CATCCGCTGTCTTGTGACCCAGCTGCCAGGGCCCGTCGAGCTCGTTGCCGAGACACCACGTCCGGATGGCGTAGGGGTCTCCGCGTCCGTGCAGCCTTCGCAGCTCGGACAGCTGTGTCCCACCGCTGTGGTTGGCGTACTCGAGCAGCGCAAGTGCATCTGGCACTCCGCGGGTGCCGAGATTCAGCGTCATCACCGTCCGGGCACCGACCTTGGTGACCCACCGATGGAACTCGTCGAGGCCGAACGTGTTTCGCTCGAGGGCTCCCCAGGCCGGGTCGAGGCGGACCGGTCGCTCGGAGACAGGCCCGACTCCGTCTTCCCACTGGTAGCCAGACGCGAAATTCCCCCCCGGATACCGAACAACGCTGACGCCGAGCTCTCGGACGAGGTCCATGACGTCACCACGGAATCCGTCGTCGTCCGCGGTGCCATGCCCAGGCTCGAACACCCCGGTGTACACACACCGACCCATGTGCTCGACGAAGGAACCGAAGATGCGTTCGTCGACCTCCGCGATGACGGAGTCCAGGTCGACCTGGAGTGCAGCGCGCAGCGTCACCGTGCCGGAGCGGGAGTGGTCGGCGGGCGATTCACAGCCATGCGACGATACCCACCGGGGTATCCAGCCATGAAGGCAGACATGGGTGCGGTCGATGGATCAGGCAGGGGACCGAAGCGAAAGGCATCTCTGAGGTGACATGAAGACGCTCCAAGCTGTGAAGAGAGCGAAAGAGGCGACGACCCGGGTGGCCGCGTCATCGTCGGCTGACCGCCAACGCTGGCTTGGCGGGATCGCCGCCGCGCTGAGAGACAACACCGACGAACTCGTTGCGTTGGCCATGGATGAGACGCGTCTCGACGAGACGCGTCTGCGCGGCGAGATGGTGAGGACCACCGGTCAACTCGAGTTCTTTGCAGAGGTCCTCGCTGACGGCGCGTACCTCGACGTGATGATCGACCATGCCCGTCCGGACGCGGCCCCTCCCCGCCCCGACCTCCGACGCATGCTCCGCCCCGTCGGCCCCGTCGCCGTCTTCGCCGCATCCAACTTCCCGTTCGCGTTCTCGGTCGCCGGTGGAGACACCGTGAGCGCCCTCGCAGCAGGATGCCCTGTTGTGGTCAAGACGAGCCCGGGTCATCCGGAGACCTCGAGACAGACTGCTGACACCGTCACCGAAGCGCTGAGGACCACGGGTGCGCCGGATGGTGCCCTTGGCCTGGTCGAAGGGCTCGAAGAGGGCATCAGCCTCGTCCGCGACCCGGCAATCCGAGCCGTTGCGTTCACTGGCTCGTTGCGTGGTGGACGGGCGATACACGAGCTGTGCGCGGCCAGACCGGACCCGGTCCCTTTCTACGGCGAGCTGGGCAGTCTCAACCCGGTGGTGGTGACGCCTGGTGCCGACCGAGTGAGGGGCGATGACCTCGCCGCGGGTCTCTCTGCGTCGTTCACACTGGGAGTTGGGCAGTTCTGCACCAAGCCGGGGCTAGTCCTGGTGCCCGTTGACTCGGGTCTGGAGAGGGCTCTCCCGCGCCATCTCGACGACGCTCCTCATGAGATGCTCAACTCGGGAATCGCCGACTCGTTCCGAACGCGGCTGCGGACAATCCTTGCGGTCGACGGGGTCGAGGTCATCCACGGTTCCGGTGAGGAAGGAGGCGACGCTGCGTCTCCTGTTGTCTTGGCCACCGATGTAGCGACACTTCTGGCGAGAGCGGACATCCTCCTCGATGAGGTGTTCGGGCCGGCCACGGTCCTAGCTCGCTACGAGACCTTGAGTGAAGCCATCACGGTTCTGGAGAGGCTCGGGGGGAGTCTCACCGCGACGGTCCACGCAGAACCAGGGGAGAGGATCGACGATCTCGTGACCGTCGCCGGTCGGGTCGCGGGTCGTGTCCTCTTTCGTGGCTGGCCCACCGGGGTCAGCGTCACGTGGGCACAGCATCATGGTGGGCCCTGGCCCGCCGCCACCACCCCCCACACTTCGGTTGGAGCCGCCGCCATGCGCCGTTTCCTTCGCCCTCTCGTATTTCAGGACGCGCCAACGGACGCCCTGCCGGCCGAGCTTCGAGATGACAACCAACTACGAGTCCCACGACGGGTCGACGGCATTCTTGAACCTGGGGGAGCAGGGCCATGACTGACGGCGCGGCCTCCGACCCCGGCGCGAGCGATTCGCTGAATCTGGCATTGACGCAAACCGGGTTGGTGGCTTGGGACTCCGCGGAGCACCGCGCCCTCCCGCGCCAGGCCAGCCTCGACGAGCTCCTGACTGCCGATGACGCCTCGGTTTCCATGCGTGACTGGTTCGCGGCGGGCACACCCATCGGTCGCCCGGATCGAGACTCGCTGCTGGCGCCAATCGGGTCTCAGGAGGTCTGGGCGGCGGGAGTCACCTACATGCGGAGCCGCTCTGCTCGTGCCGTCGAGTCACACGAGGCCGGTGGAGACCGGTTCTACGACCTCGTCTACGACGCAGAGCGGCCCGAGCTGTTCTTCAAGGCGACACCAAACCGTGTCGTCGGGCCTCATCAGGGAGTGAGGATCAGGACGGACTCATCCTGGAACGTCCCCGAGCCCGAGCTCACCCTGGTGGTCGGTGCCAAGGGCGACCTCGTCGGTCATACGATCGGGAACGACATGTCGAGTCGCTCCATCGAGGGTGAGAACCCGCTCTACCTCCCTCAGGCGAAGGTGTATTCGCAGTCCGCGGCGATCGGCCCGTGGCTCCGAATGACTTCCGACCGGCCGGGTGGAGAGACGTCGATCACGATGACGATCTCCCGGGCGGGATCAGAGGTCTTCACGGGGACGACCCGTTTGTCCGAGATGAGGCGCACATTCGACGAGCTCATCGAGTTCCTGTTTCGCGACAACGAGTTCCCCAAGGGTGTCTTTCTGATGACGGGAACCGGCATCGTTCCCGAAGACGACTTCACGTTGGCCCGGGGTGACCAGATCGCAATCACCGTCGACGGGCTCGGGACACTGACCAACCATGTCATCTGACCCAGTGGACAGGACACTGGAGGGTTTCCTCGATTCCGGTGACCCGTCGCTCTACACGCTGACCACGACTACGGACGGGCCCGGTGGACGGTTGCCACTCGACGCCGAGCGGCTGTCTGCGATGGCCAGTGGCGAGCTGTTCGGGTGGACCCAGAGCGTGGCGATGGGACTCGACCCGGTTCGTCTCGTTGAGAAGGAGCTCCTCATCCTCTCCACACTCGGTGGCCGGCGAGGGCCCGACGGCGAGACGATTGCCCTCGGATACCACACCGGTCATTGGGAGCTCGGGATGTTGGTTGATGCTGCGGCCGCAGCCTTCAGCGAGCTCGGGGCGACTCCTTATGCCGCGTTCGTGAGCGACCCCTGTGACGGCCGGACCAACGGTACGACGGGGATGCTCGACTCGCTCGCCTATCGAAACGATGCGGCCATCGTCCTTCGCCGTCTTGCCAGATCGTTGCCGTCACGCGCCGGTGTCCTCGGAGTGGCGTCATGTGACAAGGGTCTGCCCGCGATGATGATGGCGCTGGCCGGCCAGCCCGACGTCCCATCGGTCATCGTTCCCGGTGGGGTGATGCTGATGACTCGCGACGCCGAAGACACGGCCGTCGTCCAGACCCTCCCGGCGCGCTTCTCGCGCGGCGAGGTGAGTCTCGACTACGCATCAATCATGGGCTGTATCGCCTGCGGGTCCGCCGGCGGGGGCTGTCAATTCATGGGCACTGCGGCGACGACTCAAGTGACAGCGGAGGCGCTCGGCTGGACGCTCCCCCACAGTGCCCTTCACCCCTCCGGCACTCCACTGTGGATGGACATGGCCGAACGATCGGCGCGGGCATTGCTGGGTCTCGTCGGCTCCCACCGTCGCACCGATGAGATGGTCACGGAGCGGTCCGTGCGCAATGCCATGGCGGTGCATGCCGCCGTGGGCGGTTCGACCAACCTGTACCTCCATCTTCCGGCGATCGCACATGCCGCCGGCCTGCCCCGCCCCACGGCGGAGGACTGGAATGAGATCAACAGGGCTGTGCCGCGTCTCGTCGACGCGTTGCCCAACGGGCCGAGGAACTACGCCACGGTTCAGGTCTTTCTGGCAGGTGGTGTTCCCGAAGTCATGCTTCGTCTGGCCGGCATGGGAGCACTCGATCTCGACGTTCCCACCGTGTCCGGCGCCGGCCTGGCGGACAACCTGGAGTGGTGGGAGGGGAGTGAGCGCCGTCGGGCATTGCGAGAGCGCCTGGCAGGAGAAGGGATCGACCCCGACGACGTGATCCGCCATCCGGGCAGGCCCCTGCCGGGGGCGGTGACCATTGTCCACGGGAATCTCGCCCCCGGCGGAGCGATCGTGAAGAGCACCGCGATCCAGCCGGACCTCATATCGGCGGACGGACGTTACGACGTCACCGGCACGGCCAGGGTGTTCACCAGCGAGCGTGAGGGGATGGCGGCCATCAAGAGCCGTGATGTCCAGCCTGGTGAGATCATCGTCCTCATCGGGGTCGGGCCGTCGTTTGGCATGCCGGAGACGTATCAGATCACCTCAGCACTGAAACACATCGACGACGCCGGCAAGATCCCTCTCATCACCGACGGTCGGTTCTCCGGTGTCTCGACAGGCCCATGCATTGGTCACATAACACCGGAGGCGGTGGCCGGAGGTCCACTGGGCCGAATCCGCGACGGCGACCCAATCCGGCTGCAGATCGACACCCGGCGGCTCACTGGCTCGATCGACGTCCTGTTGGAGCCGGGTGTTCTCGACGCTCGACCAACACACCCCGGGCTCGGGGAAGCCTTCATGGACCTGCCGGATGACACCAGGCTGTGGGCCGCACTCCAGGCCCTGAGCGGGGGAAGCTGGGGCGGGTGCGTCTACGACACCGACACGATCATCACTGCGATCGACGAGGGTGCCCGTCCCTAGCTGCGGTCGAGCCGAGGCGGCTGAGGTCACGCAACTGCCGAGCCTCGAGGTGCCTTTACGACGACAGTTGGTCAGGCCCGGTGGAGGTAGGTCGCCGACGCGGTAGCTCCGAGGACCGCCCTCAGGTCGTCAGCGCCGAGGTGGGAAAGCAGCTCGCAGGCAACGTCGAAGACCTGCGAGTAGGTCGCGGCGAGGGTGCACACCGGCCAGTCGGAGCCGAACATGAGCCGATCGGGTCCGAACATCTCAACCACTGCCTCGACATACGGGCTCAGGTCGGTGGGTCTCCACGAATCCCAGTCTGCCTCGGTGACGAGGCCGGACACCTTGCAGGTGACGTTGGGAAGCGAGGCGATCTCGCCGACAGCGGCTGACCAAGGCTCCGTTTCCCCCGCTGCTATCGGTGGCTTGGCGAGATGGTCGAGGACGAAACGCAAGTTGGGAAGTCGGCGAGCCACCTCGACAGCTGCGGGCAACTCCCTGGTTCGGACCAACAGGTCGTAGACGAGGCCCGCATCGGCTACCGCAGTGAGACCTCTGAAGACGTCGTCCCGAACCAGCCACTCGCGGTCGGCCTCGTCGTGGACGAGGTGGCGCAGCCCGACGAGCTTGTCGCCACCCGGTCCTTCACGCAATGCGGCAATAGTGTCCGGCACGTCGCTTGTGGCGAGATCGACCCAACCCACTACTCCCGCGATCCACTCTGTCTCGAGTGCGGTGGCGAGGAGGGAGGTCGTCTCCTCGAGCTCTTGTCGGGCCTGTACGACGATCGTCGCAGTCACCCCCGATGCCTCGAGCAATGGAGCGAGGTCCGACGGCCCGTACTGTCGGCTCAGAACCTCGAAGTCACCCGTCATCCACGGGTAGTCGGCGCTACTGGGATCCCAGAAATGATGATGGGAGTCGATGACGGGAGAAGCCACGCTGGTCACGACGCCACCCTGGCGGATTCGACGTCTACCGCACGGTGACCGTCGACGAAGAGGCCGTGCTCTTCGGGGTCGAGAACGCCACGCGTTCTCAGAACTTCGAAGAACTCCAAGGTCGAGGCGACGCCATCCTCGAGCGTCGTGGCCTCTCCGATCCCGATGATGTCAAGCCCGTCGGTGTTGACGTCATCGGGAAAGGGGAGGACTCGCGGGTTCACGGTGATCCCGGACGCGGCGGGCCCAACGAGTCTCTGGGTGATGGCGACCACATCGGCGACTGGTGACCGCACTCCGTTCAGGTTGATCACCTGTGCTGCCTCGACTCCTACTTCCGTGGCGGCGACCAGGGCCGAAGCAACGTCGCGGGCATATTGGAACAGGGTGGTGCCGCCAAAGCCGATTTCGTAGCTGCACCCGAGAACCGCGGCCAGGATCGCCCTGGTGGGCGAGCTGGTGAGCCCTCGATCCCGGCCCGGCCCATAGACAGTCATCGGCCTGATTCCGATGCTGGGCAGCTCGAACTCGTGCCAGTAGGCGTTGGCGGTGCCTTCGTTTGCCAGCTTGTAGACGCCGTAGTGACTCGTGGGCCGGGGCTCGGTATCCGCCTCGACGCGACCTCCCTGTTGGTCGAACACCGCGACCGAGCTCGCATAGACGAGCTTGGCGACACCGGCGCGCCGCGCGGCCTCGAAGACATTGACGGTTCCCACGACGTTGACGAGAGCTCCCCCCGGGGGGTCGGCACGACAGAACGGCAGTTGCAGGGCGGCGAGATGGATGATTCGGTCGACGTCGTTGTCGGCGATGATCCTCTCCAGCGCGGCGAGGTCGCCTATGCCGGTGCGTGTCCGCCGAACTCCGTCCATCAGCTCCGATGACAAGAGGTATTCCAACCGTCTGTCGTCGTCTGAAGGGTCGAGAGCGACAACACGGATCCCTTTCTCCACGAGTTGGCTCACGGTCCACGACCCGATGCAGCCAAGCGCTCCGGTGACCAGCACCGAGTTGCCGGAGAATCCCATTCAGGCTTCTTCCAGGAGCGTCGCTTCCCACTGACTCCCGTGTGGGAAGGAGTAGCCGTCGATGGTCTCGGGGTGCATCGTGATGCTGGTGCCGGGTGCCGTGGGTGCCAGGTAGTGCCCGTGTCGCACCACGGCCGGGTCGACGAAGTGCTCGTGGAGATGATCGACGTATTCGGTCACGCGATCCTCGGTTGTCTTGCTCACGGCGAGATAGTCGAAGATCGAGAGATGCTGGACGTATTCGCACAGTCCCACGCCTCCGGCGTGTGGGCACACGGCAACCCCGAACTTGGCAGCCATCAGCTGGACCGCGAGAGCTTCGTTGATGCCACCCAGGCGACATGGGTCGATCTGAGCGAACCGGATGGCGTGGCTCTGGAATAGCTGCTTGAACATCACCCGGTTGTGACAGTGCTCTCCGGTGGCCACACCGATGCCCATGGGCTCAACGGCGCGGGCGATTCGCGCGTGGCCGAGGACATCGTCGGGGTTGGTTGGCTCCTCGATCCACAGCGGCTTGAACTCGGCGAGGCTGCTGACCCACTCGATGGCCTGGTCGACATCCCAGACCTGGTTGGCGTCGATCATCAGCACGCCCTCGTCGCCGATCTCCTGTCTCACGATCGCCGCCCGCCGGATGTCCTCGGCGAGGTCGCGGCCCACCTTCAGCTTGAAGTGACGCCATCCTTGTGCCACTCCTTTTTGGCAAAGCTCCCGCACCCGGTCGTCGGTGTAACCCATCCAGCCGACCGACGTCGTGTAGGCGGGGTACCCGTGCTCGAGGATCCGCTCCAGACGCTCGCCTCTGTCGGCTTGCCCTTCGCGAAGGATGGCCATCGCCTCGTCTGGAGTCAGTGCGTCACTGATGTATCGGAAGGGGACGCACCGGACGACCTCCTCGGGTGACATGTCGGCGAGGAGCCTCCAGAGAGGCTTCTCCTCAGACTTGGCGAACAGGTCCCAAACGGCGTTGACCACCGCGGCTGTCGCCAGATGGATGACTCCTTTCTCCGGTCCGACCCAACGCAGCTGCCCGTCGTCCACGAGCGAGGTCCAGAATGCACCGAGGTCGTCGGTGAGCGACTCGAGATCACGTCCCACGACGAGTGGGGCCAGCGCCTCGATCGCTGCGACACATAGCTCGTTGCCACGACCGGTGGTGAAGGTCATCCCGTGGCCCGAGAGCCCCGGCACATCGGTGTCGAGCACCAAATAGGCGGCGGAGTAGTCCGGCGCATCATTCATCGCGTCCGAGCCGTCGAGATTGCGCGAAGTGGGAAATCGAATATCAAACGCGGTGAGATCGACGATCTTCATAACAGTTCCAATCCGCAAGAGGTGGCCGGGCTGAGTCGTTCGGGACTCGGCCCGGCCTGCCTCTCGGTGCGGTTTGTTAGGCGAAGTCGGCGACGTTGTCGGGCGTCACCACCGCGGTGCCCGTGTCGACGTTTGGCTCGACCGGGTTGCCCAGAACGGCCTGATAGAGGGTCTCCAATCCCAACTCACCCATCTTCGGGGGGAACTGGGCGATGGATGCATCCTCTGTGCCGGCCTGAATGGCCGTGATCTCATCGGGAAGGGCATCGAAGCCGACGACGACGATGTCCTCGGGTGCGATTCCCGCATTGTCGATTGCCTCGAGGGCACCGATGATCGGTGGGCCACAGGCCCCATACATCGCGTCCACGTCTGGGTTTGCAGTGAGGAGGTCCTCGGCGGCCGAGACGCCCTTGACCTGATCGCAATCGGTCGGAGCTTGACCGACGATGGTGATATCGGCATCACCCAGGCCCTCGATCATCCCGTCGACGCGATCGTCGAGGGCCGGCACGCCGGGCCTGCCTTCGAGAACCACCAGTGTCGAGCCCGATTCCAGGTTCTCCGCCAGCCACTCACCGGCCAGCACACCACCTTGGTAGTTGTTGGTGGCGACGACAGCTGTCTTCCCGTCCCAGTCGGGAAGGTCGTTGTCGATGAGGACGATCTCCACTCCGGCGGCGACTGCCGCATCCAGTGCCGGGATCACGGCTTCGCCGGTCGGTGTGATGGCAATGCCGTCGACACCTTGGGTCACCATCGACTCGATGAGCGCTATCACGCCTTCGTCGTCAGAAGCTGACTCGCCCATCCCGGTGATAAGCTCGACATCCGGGTGCTGGCTCGCCCACTCCTTGGCGGCGTCCTCGATCACGAAGAAGAAGTCGA
>JASFVB010000106.1:0-9087 GCA_050050035.1 Acidimicrobiia bacterium
GCTGGCGACGGAGCTCTCGTTGGACACCACGAGCGGTGCCAACGGCGGAGCGCTCGGCTGCGAATCACCCGACACATACGTCGAGACCTTCGCCGAGGCAACGCGTGTGGCCACTGTGGGTGAGGTTTATGAGGAGATCGTCGAGTCCGAGTACGGGTTCCACGTCATCATGGTCACCGACCGCATCGTGCCCACCGACGAGGAACTGGTCGACATCATCAAGGAGAACGCCGTCCTGACCATGTTGGAGGACTGGTTCTTGGGGGCGGTCGCCGATGCGGATGTGACCGTGGGCGAGGAATACGGGACCTGGCAACCCAACCCGCCAACCGTGGTGCCACCCTCGAGCTGATGATCACGGTCGTCGGTCTCGGGCCGGGAGCCCTCGACCGGGTGCCCGCCCACGTTCAGGCCATGCTGGGAGATCCGGCCACGCACGTGATCGTTCGCACGATTCATCACCCCGCAGCAGCCGAGCTCGCCGAGCTTCGCGATATCGAGAGCTGTGACGATCTCTACGAGACTGCAGAGCGGTTCGACGACGTCTATGCGGCGATCGTGTCGCGTGTTGTCGAGCGAGCAACCGACGGGCCTGTGATATACGCCGTGCCGGGCAGCCCGACCGTGGGGGAGTTCGCCGTGCGCAAACTCGTCGAGACCGGGGGCGATGTGGAGGTGATCGCCGGTGAGTCATTCATCGATGTCATATGTGCCACCGTTGGCTACGACCCGCTCGACCGCGGTCTCCAGATCATCAACGGCCACGACCTTCCCGACCCATTGGTGGTCGACAAACCCACGATCATCGGGCATCTGGATCGTGCCGAGGCGCTAGCCGACGTCCTTGCAGCAGTCTCGAGGGTCATCCCCGAGGATGGGGAGGTGACCCTGCTCGCCCGTGCGGGAGACCCGGATGCCGACATCGTCACCGCTCGCCCGGATCAACTCGATGCCGACTTGGCCGGTCTGCGGACCAGCCTGTTCGTCGATCAGGAGCCGGGGGGCCTGCTCGGCGCCGTTCAGGTGATGCGAATTCTGCGAGAGCGTTGTCCGTGGGACCGCGAGCAGACGCACCGATCACTCGTCCCGAACCTGGTGGAGGAGGCATACGAGTTGATAGAGGCGATCGACTCGATGTCTTCCGTTGGGGACGACTGGGTTGCCTACTCGGCGGTGGAGGACGAGCTGGGAGATGTGCTGTTGCAGGTTCTATTCCATGAGGCGATTGCCCGTCAGGCAGGAGCGTTCGACATCGACGGTGTCGCCGAGGTACTGCGACAGAAACTGGTGAGGAGACATCCCCACGTCTTCGGCGACGTGGTGGCGGATGATTCCTCGACGGTCAAGCGCAACTGGGACAGCATCAAGGAGGCCGAGGCCGGAGGCAGCAGGGAGTCGGCCCTCGACGGTGTCCCATCCGGAATGCCGGCGCTGCAGCGTGCCTCGAAGCTCCAGAACAGGGTGGCCAAGGTCGGGTTCGATTGGCCCGACGCGCGAGAGGTGCTGGCGAAGGTCGCCGAAGAGCTGGCCGAGCTGACACAGGCGATGGACGACGGGGGTGACACCGAGGCCGAGTTGGGTGACCTCCTCTTCACGGTCATAAACGTCGCCCGTCATCTCGGAGTCGACCCCGAGTTGGCCCTGAGACGCTCGGTAGCGACCTTCGAGCGGAGGTTTCGCGCGATGGAACGGGAGGGCTCGCTGGACGGTCTGGAGCTGGACGACCTCAACGAGCGTTGGGAGCGCGCCAAGGGTGTGGAAGACGCATAGTCGTCTGAAGACAGGCTCGGCGCTGTTAGCTTGGGTCGGCCAGGCAAGAGCGGTCCACCGACAATGAGCAGCTTCACCATCGAGCGAGTGCACGCGCGGCAGGTTCTCGACTCCCGTGGCAACCCCACGGTCGAGGCCGAGGTCTTCACCGACGCCGGGTTCGGGCGCGCCATGGTCCCATCGGGGGCTTCTACTGGCACGCTCGAGGCAGTGGAGCTTCGGGATGGCGGAGACGTCTACGGCGGCAAGGCCGTCACCAAGGCAGTTGGCCACATCCTCGACACGATCGCCCCCGCCCTGGTCGGCAGGGACGTCACCCGACAGGAGGAGATCGACCTCCTCATGTGTGATCTCGACGGGACCACCAACAAGGCGAATCTCGGAGCCAACGCGATACTCGCCGTGTCGATGGCGGTTTGCCGGGCCGCCGCGGCCAGCGCAGACCTCCCGCTCTTCCGGTACCTGGGCGGGCCTTCGGCTCGTCTGTTGCCGGTTCCCTGTCTCAACGTTCTCAACGGTGGCGCTCACGCGGCGAACTCGGTCGACATCCAGGAGTTCATGCTCGTCCCGGCCGGTTTGCCCACCTATGCGGAGGCCCTGCGCGCCGGGGCCGAGGTCTATCACGCGATGAAGCGGATCATGGCAGGTCGCGGACTTGCGACGAACGTGGGTGACGAAGGTGGGTTTGCTCCCGATCTAGCCACCAACGAGGCTGCCATCGAGTTGTTGGAGGAGGGGATCGAGGCGGCCGGCTACCGGCTCGGGGATCAGATCGGAATCGCCCTCGATGTGGCAGCCACCGAGATCTATCGGGAGGGTCGATACAACCTGGAAGGCAAAGACCTGACTTCCGACGAGATGGTCGACTACCTCGAGGAACTCACCGGCAAGCACCGGTTGGTCTCGGTCGAGGACGGTATGTCGGAGGATGATTGGGACGGCTGGAAGACACTGACCACGCGTCTGGGGTCGGCGACTCAACTCGTCGGCGACGACCTATTCGTCACCAACGAGGAGATCTTGAGGCGTGGAATCGACGAGGCGGCCGCCAACTCGATCCTCATCAAGGTCAATCAGATCGGGACCGTCTCAGAGACGCTTCACACCATGGAGACGGCACAGGAAGCCGGTTTCAGCCGCATGGTCAGCCATCGCAGCGGGGAGACCGAGGACACGTTCATCGCCCATCTCGTCGTGGCGACAAATGCGGGGCAGATCAAGACGGGGGCGCCGGCACGCGGTGAGCGCACCGCCAAATACAACCAGCTGCTCCGCATCGAGGAGAGACTGGGGCACGAAGCCAGATTCGCCGGTTGGGGGACGTTCCGATGACTCTGCTCCGTCGTCCCGGGCCGGCCGTGGCCACCCTTCTCATATTGCTGATGGGTGCGGCGTTCGTCACCCAGGTCGTGCCCTACGGCCAGATCATCGACTCGAGACGCCAGGTCGCCGATGCCCGTGGCCGGCTCGCCGAGCTGGAGTCCGAGAACCAGGCGCTTCAAGCGGATGTTGCCGCTCTCGGCACTGATGCGGAGATCGAGAAGCTGGCACGGGAGAAGTTGGGGTACGTGAGACCGGGTGAGACTGCCTACGTGGTGCTCGACCCACCGGGCACACCCGACTCGATCGAGCCGGTCGAGCCCGCCCCGGAGCCGGTGCCGAAGACCTGGGTCGACAAGGTGTGGGACTTCCTGACGGGGGCCGACTTAAGCTCCTGACAATGAGCTCCAAGGATGACCGCCGCGTCATCGAAGCCCAGATCGGACGTCCTCTTCGCGCCCCCTCCGAGGTCGTGCAGCGTTGTCATCTCGGGTTGCCCGTGGTCGTGGAGGTGCCGCCCCATCTCGACGACGGGACGCCCTTCCCGACACTCTTCTGGCTCACCTGTCCCTTGGCAGCCGCCCGCATCGGGCGTCTCGAGGGGTCAGGGGGAGTGAGACGGATGGAGACCAAGGCCCGGTCGGAGCCAGGGTTTGGCGCGGCTCTCACCGAGGCCCACGCGGCGTATGCGGCCGAGCGTGATGCGCTGATCGTCGATGAGACAGGCCCAAACCCCTCCGGGGGAGTCGGGGGAGCGGCGAAGGGAGTGAAGTGCCTGCACGCTCATTACGCCCACTTCGCCGCGGGAAGGGACAACCCGGTCGGTGAGCTGGTGGCGGGCTGGGTCGAGCCGCTCGACTGCGAGGTGCCCTGCGTCCACGACGGAGGTCTCAACCCGAAGTGGACCGCCAAACCGTGAGCATCGGTCGACCCAACGTCGGCGTTGTCGACATAGGGACGAACTCGATGCGGCTTCTCATCACGGACGGCGAATCCGAGACGGGTCGATGGGTCGTCGTCACCGGGCTGGGCGAGGGGGTCGATGCCACCGGTGCCCTCTCCGATGAAGCGATGGCCAGGACGATCGAGGTGCTGGGGCGCTACGGCGCCTTGATGGATGACAACCGAGTCGAGCGACGTGCGGCCGTGGCCACTTCGGCGACGAGAGACGCGGCCAACCGCGACGACTTCTTGCATCGGGCCACCCAGGCACTCGGTGTGACGCCACGTGTCATCGGCGGCGCCGAGGAAGGTCGGCTGTCCTATTCCGGTGCAACCCTCGATCTCCCGCCCGGGGCAGAGTGGGTCGTGTCGGATATCGGTGGTGGCAGCACGGAGTTCGTCACCAACTCGTGGGCTCGCTCGATCGACATCGGCTCGGTCCGGCTGACCGATCGGATGCTGAGCGACAGACCGGCCCGCCCGTCGGAGGTCGCATCGGCTCGAGAGCACGTCCTCGGTCTCTTCGATGGGGTCGACACCCAGGGGGCCGACGTCGTGGGTGTCGCCGGGACCTGGACGAGTCTGGCTGCCATCGATCTCGGTCTGGCGGTCTACGACCGCAGGCTCGTTCACCATCGCCACATCGACCGGGCATCCCTCGATGAGATGATCGGGCGTCTCGCAGCGATGACCCTCGAAGAGACCGGGGCGATCCCTTCGCTGGACCCGGCCCGTGCCCCGGTGATACTCGCCGGTGCGGTGGTGGCCGGCTGTGTGCTCGAGATCGCGGGTGTGGCCAGTGCCCTCGTCAGTGAGAGGGACTCGCTCGATGGTCTCGCCTCGGAGCTGGTCGCCGTACCCTGACCCTCGAACGAGCAGAGACACCCTGCCCGGGTGGCGGAATAGGTCAGACGCGAGGGGCTTAAACCCCCTTGAGCCGGTTACGGCTCGTGTGGGTTCGACTCCCACCCCGGGCACGAACCGAGAAAGGACGTGGGACCCGGGCCGGTGGGTGGGGGAGGGGAGAGGAACCGGACCCGGATCCCACGAGGACACGGGTAGTCGAATCGTGTCTCAGATCCCGAAAACACTCCCTCCTGTCGACCCCGCGGTGTCAAGCCTACAGAGTCGTTGATGTAGCGGCGAGGCCGTTACCGTGCGCACCGGGAGAACACATGGCCGAATACCCCGCTGAATACCAACTCGACGTGGTCCTTCGGGACGGAGCTGGTGCCCGGGTCCGACCGATCAAACCGGACGACGGGCACCACATTCGGGACTTCTTCGAGCGTCTCGGCCCGGAGTCCCGCTACTACAGGTTCTTTCGAGTCAAGAACACGCTGGAACCCGAGGAGATCGAGTACTTCACCCACGTCGACTATGCGGATCGGATGGCTCTGATCGCCCTCGAGGAAGGTGAGATGGTGGGTGTGGGGCGCTACGACCGCGACCGCTCCGACCCCACTGTTGCCGAGGTCGCCTTCGCCGTCGCGGACGACCAGCAGGGCCGGGGTCTGGGGACGATGCTCCTCGAACTGCTCACCTCGTATGCCCGGACTCACGGCATCGAGGGATTCCGGGCATTCGTTCTAGGTGAGAACCGTCAGATGATGCGTGTCTTTCGCAACTCCGGGTACGAGCTCAACCGGACGCTCGACTCGGGCGTGTACACGGTGGACTTCCCCGTCGAGGAGAGCGAGTCGTCGTTGGCTGCCGAGGCGGACCGGGAGAAGCGCGCGGTGGCAGCGTCGGTGCTCCCGCTCTTCTTCCCCCGGTCCATAGCGGTCATCGGGGCCTCCAACGATGCGGCGTCCATAGGCGGGAGGCTGTTTGCCAATGTGCTCGCAGGCGGATTCACCGGTCCGGTCTACCCGGTGAACCCGAATGCCAAGGTCGTCAGGTCGGTCAGGGCCTATCCCACCGTCGGGGACATCCCCGACGAGATCGACCTCGCCTTCATCGTCGTCCCACAGCGTTTCGTGGTCGACGTGGTGTCTGAGTGTGCCGCTGCCGACGTCCGCGGGATCGTGGTGATATCGGCGGGTTTCTCCGAGGTCGGTGGGCAGGGCGTCGAGGACGAGGCCCGGCTCCTCGAGATCGTCAGAGAGTCAGGGATGCGGATGGTCGGCCCCAACTGCATGGGCCTGCTCAACACGTCGTCTGCGGTTCGCCTGAACGGCACTTTTGCCCCGGTGTACCCACCGGCCGGCAACGTGGCGATGTCATCGCAGTCGGGTGCGCTGGGGATCGCCATTCTCGACTACGCCCGACAGAGCAACATCGGCATTTCCCAGTTCGTGTCGGTAGGCAACAAAGCGGACGTGAGTGGCAACGACCTGATCATGGCTTGGGAGGACGACCCTCAGACCGACGTGATCACGCTCTACCTGGAGTCGTTCGGCAACCCGGCCAAGTTCTCCCGGCTGGCCAGGAGAGTCGGGGTCCGCAAGCCGATCATTGCCGTGAAGTCGGGTCGTTCCGCAGCGGGAAGTCGTGCGGCCTCGTCCCACACCGGAGCCCTTGCGTCATCGGACGAAGCGGTGACGGCTCTGTTCAGGCAGGCGGGCGTGATACGGGTGGACACCATCGAGGAGTTGTTCGACGTCGCCAGTCTGCTCGCCAACCAGCCGATTCCCGCGGGGAGGAGAGTCGGCATCGTCACAAACGCCGGAGGGCCCGGAATCCTCGCCGCCGACGCACTCGAGGCTTACGGCTTGACCATCCCCGAGCTGTCCACCGAGTTGCAGCAGGCGATCTCGGAGGGCCTGGCGGCGGAGGCATCGACGAAGAACCCGATAGACCTCATCGCCTCGGGAGGGCCCGCGGAGTTCGAGCAAGCCACGACGCATCTCTTGAACTCGCTCGAGGTCGACTCGGTGATGGTCATATACGTCCCCACCTCCCCGGAGGGAGCTTCCGATATCGCTGCGGCCCTTCGCCGGTGTCAGGACGACTACGAGGGAGATGTGCCCCTGCTCTCCGTGTTCATGCAGTCGGAGAGCGCCGCCGCGTCTCTCATGGGAAGCGAAGGGAGACGATCGATTCCAACGTATACCTTCCCCGAGGACGCGGCGCATGCATTGGCTCGGGCCTCACGTCACGGCGAATGGCGGCTTCGTGATCCGGGTGTGGCGGCCGAGCTGCCGGAGACGGCGGAAGCCCGGATCCGCGAGATCGTGGAAGGGGCCCTGGAGAGACTCGGGCCCGAAGGTGGGTGGTTGGAGGCCGAGGAGGTCGAGGGTTGCCTGCAGGCAAGTGGGCTCCGCACCCCGGCCACCCGTGTGGCCCGGAACCTCGATGAGGCGAAGTCGGCGGCGGCCGCAATCGGCGGGCCGGTCGCCCTCAAGGTGATCAGCGACGAGGCATTGCACAAGTCAGACATCGGGGGAGTGGCTCTGGGGCTGGAAGGGGAGACGGACATCGCCGACGGCTACCAAAGCGTCACATCGGTTGTTTCGAGCCACGAGGGCGTGTTGGTCCAGGAGTACGTGGCCGAGGGCCACGAGGTGCTGATCGGCGTCGCTCAGGACCCGAACTTCGGTCCGATGGTCGTGTTCGGTCTCGGTGGGGTCTATGTCGAGCTTCTCAAGGATGTCTCCTTTCGTCTCCACCCGATAACCGACGTGGATGCTTCGGAGATGATCAGGGAGACACGGAGCCACAAGCTCCTCGAGGGATACCGCAACACCCCGGCCGGCGACATGAGCGCATTGGAGTCGGCCTTGCAGTCCATCTCGGGCCTGGTGAGCGTCGTCCCCGAGATCGTCGAGATGGACCTGAACCCGGTGAAGGTGATGGCGCCCGGCAACGGTGTCTGTGTCGTGGACGCGCGGATGCGCATCGCTTCGGTCCCGCCCTCCCGGCTTCCCTCGATGCGAGATCTCCCCGGCGTCACCTCCAACCCACCTCGTTCCTAATGCTGTAGGGACGAAATGTCGTCCCTACGACGTCTGGAAACACTCGATAAGGTCCGATCATGGAATTCGTCAGTGTCTCTGTAGATGGGCCGGTAGCGCTGGTTCGTCTCGATCGCCCCCCAGTGAATGCACTTTCCGCAGAGCTCGCCGAAGAGCTCGAGGAAGCCTTCACCCGGTGCCAGGATCCCGCCATACGGGCCGTCGTGGTGACCGGTCAACCTCATTTCGCGGCAGGAGCCGACATCAAGGGCTTCAAGGAGACTCTCGATTCCGGCAGCAAGGAGAGGACCGCCAACAGGTTGCTCGATGCCATCGCCACCCTCGACGAGCTGCCCAAGCCGACGATCGCCGCCGTTCACGGATACGCCCTGGGCGGTGGCTGTGAGCTGTCGCTGGGATGCGACTTCCGCTACATGGCGGATGACGCCAAGATCGGTCAACCCGAGATCCTTCTCGGCTTGATCCCCGGCGCAGGCGGAACACAGCGTCTGCAACGCGTCGTCGGCTTTCAGAGGGCCAAGGAAATGGTGTTCACCGGACGTCAGGTCGGCGCCGAGGAGGCTCTGGCCATCGGCTACGCAGACAAGGTCCTGCCCACCGACGAGGTTCTCCCCGCGGCGTTGGGCGATGCTGCGGAATGGGCGACAAAGGCCACCTTCGCGATTGCATCGGCCAAGAAGGCGCTGGCCGATGGTCGCGGTGTCCCGTTGGACGAGGCACTGGCGATCGAAGAGGAGGGCTTCACGCGGACCTTCGCCAGCGACGACGCCGCCGAGGGTGTCAACGCCTTCGTGGAGAAGAGAGAGGCCGCCTTCAAGGGGAGCTGAGGGATTCTTCGAGCCTTCGGAGGTTGCCGCGCCATATTCGCCCGAGAACCGGCTTGGCCAGCGTCGACGTCAGCCGACCACCGAGCCACCAGGGGAATCGGATGACCTCGTCCCAGGTCACCAACGTGTCTTGGCCCCGCCGGCTGGCGCTGAGGGTTCCTCGCCCAGTCACCAGACCGGTGTGGACCACTTCGATCGATCTGCCCTCATCCCAAGCCACGACAGTCATCTCGTCAACGGTGCGGAATGGCCCAACCGTGGTCTCGACTTCCATCCGGGTCCCAACGCCCATGTGCTGGTCGGTGACGAAC
>JASFVB010000107.1:0-9040 GCA_050050035.1 Acidimicrobiia bacterium
ACCTCGTACAGGGCTTCCATCGACTGGCCTGCCACGGCGACGCCGATGAGCTGGTCGTTCAGATAGAGCGGCCCACCGACCAGGTTGACGAGCTCCTCGCCTTCGGTGTCGGTCACACGCCCATAGGTGATGTCGTCCTCGGCCGCCGCCAAGAAGCCGGCGGGTATCACCGGACGGGTCTCTGCCGACCCGGCATACACGAGCGGTTGCAGTTGTGTGTCAAAGACTGTGACCGATGTGAGATCCGGCGTGGAGGTCACGCTCTCGTTTAGCGCCTCAACCGCCTCGGCCCGGAGAAGCGGCTCTCGGGTCAGCTGGTAGCCGTCGATGGCTTCCTTGGTGCGTGTCTGTGACGTGATCAACGCGAAGCTCGAGACCCCGGTGTCGAGGTACGTCTCCACGCGATGCTCCTGGACGACGGCGAACGTCTCCAGCGAGCTCAGCGCCTCTTCGGTCCTCGTGGAGCGTGCCAGGAAGTAGGTGATGGCACCCAGGGCGACGAGGAGCGTAAGGGGTATGAGGAATGCTCCGCCGAGGATCTCGCTGCGGAGCGTGGTGTGTCGTTTTGTTTTTGCGGGGGATCTCACGGACGGACTCTTGACCAGCCGATTCTGCGGATATGTATCGGAACCGAGGAGGCGGTCTTGACCCCTGATCTCAGCTGACCGGGCCACCCATGTCAGTCACCCTCTTGGCGATGATCCGACGTACCCGGTCGCGAAGCTCGTCGGCGTCGGCATGTGTCATGCCGGTCGTCTCGATTGGAGGGTCGATGACCGCGGTCACCGGTCCCCCGCGGAACCATGGCTTGCCGGGGACGGCAGCCTCGTAGGTGCCATGTATCGACAGCGGCAAGACGGGGAGCTGGCTGGCGATGGCCATCGTGAACGCGCCCTTCTTGAAGCTTTTCATGACACCGTCGCGGGGCCGTGTTCCCTCGGCGTAGATGATCAGGCTGCGTTTGTGGGCGATGAGCTTTCTTGCCTGCTGGTTCACCGACTGGTGGATAGCCGAGCGGGCAGCCCGGTCGACTTCGATGATGCCCACCGCACGCATTGCCTGCGCCAGCAGGGGGATGCGGAACAGCTCCTTTTTGGCCAAGTACCTGATCGGCAGCTGTAGCGAGAGGAAACACACCATGATGTCCAAGGTGGACAGATGATTGGCGACGACCACGTATGAGCGATTTGGGTCGATGTTCTCCCGGCCGGTTACGGTCAGCTTCGTCCCCGACGCCGCCAGCCATGCTCGACTCCACACCCGTATCACTCGCTCGATTCGGGGTGAGTCGGCGTCGACCAATACCACGACCAGCACGGAGATCGCCCCGACGATGGTGGCGAGGACACCGACAACCCAGGTGGCGATTGTGCGGAAAAGGGTCACAACCAGGGACATCGGTTCGAGGGTAGTGGCGGGGAGATACGCTGAGTCGATGGACAAGAATGAGCTTCGCGGCCGGATGAAGGCTGTGGGTGCGGTGGATCCCGACGTCGGGGCGAAGGTCGTCGATGGTCTGCGCTCCTGGCTGGGGGCCCGTCTCCCCGGGACGATCTCGGCATATCTCGCCATGGCCATCGAGGTCGACGTGGCCACCCTCTTCGACCAGCTGCCCGGGTGGAACTGGGTGCTTCCCCGCGTCGAAGACGACAAGTCGCTGACCTTCCGCGATCGCGACGTTCCCCGTGAAGTCCACCCCTTTGGCATGACCCAACCCGCCGAGCTCGGTGTGATCACACCGTTCAATCAGATCGACGTGTTCCTCGTCCCCGGGCTGGCATTCGACCGGGCCGGTCGCCGACTAGGCAAGGGAGGGGGTTTCTACGACGGGGTGCTTTCGAACAAACGCGCCGACGCGGTGGCGATAGGTGTGACCACCGAGTCTCGGCTCGTCGACGAAGTGCCCGTCGAGGACCACGACGTCCCGGTCGGCTGGCTGGCGACCGAGCTCGGTGTCATGGAGTGTGCTCCCAGGAGATGACGCGTTCGGGTGTGATCGCTATCACCGGGCCGTCGGGTGGCGTCTCCCGATAGCGGTCGTACTTGGCGACCAGTGCGGCGATGGCCTCGTCACGTGACCGGCCGGAGTGGTGCACCGCCGCCAGTCCGTCGATGCGAACCCACCACAACCGGGTCCAGTCGTTCTCGTAGTGGTCGACGAGAAAGGTGACCGACGGGTTGGCCTCGATGTTGACCAGACGCTGGAGACGGTCGGTCGTCTTCGGCTTCTGGTCGATGGCGGTGACGACCTCTTCGTCGACCATGGCGAAGGTCACCACGACCACGTGGGGTCGGCCGTCGGGACGGACCGTCCCGAGATGGCCGGAGGGTGCCGCCGCCAGCCGCCTCAGGCCCTCAGCGCGATCCACTCGAGCCGTTCATCAGCGGGCCGACCGTCTTCCAGGCGGTCTCCGCCCATCTGGCGTGGCCGGCCGCACTCACGTGGAAGTGGTCTTCGGCCCACAGCGAGCGGTCGGTGTTCCAGACGGCCGCGTCGTCGCTGCGTTGGTCGATCATGACCGCACCGTGCCGGGAGGCGACCTGCCAGTGGGCCCGGTCGAATCGTCTCGCCCTCCGCGACATGAGCGTGCTGAGAGGTGGGTATAGACGGGGGATGGTGCCCATGACGCCGACACCGGCCAGCACTATCTGCGCCCCGGTGCTCTGGAGACGTTCGACGATCGTGTCGAGATTCCTCCGGAACTCGGCGAGCTGCACACCCTTGATGACGTCGTTCGCCCCGACGGAGACGATGATCAAGTCGGGGTCGGCCTCGATGACCGGATCTACCTGGTCGGCGAGGACGTCCCTCGCCCTGGAGCCGCCGACGGCGTAGGAGCGAAGGATCACGTGACGGTCGACGGCTAGACGCTGGCACAGCAACGCCACCCAGATCTGGGCGGGGTCGTCGATGCCGGGGGCGTCGATCGAAGAGTCACCGAGAGCCGCCACTTCGAGTACCGGGTTGGCGGGGTCACCGAACTCGGCCGACGGGTCGTGCCGGTCGAGCACCGGCGCCGGCTTCAGGACCGCGTAGACCGCCTCGAGACCGATGACGGCTGCTCCGAAGGTGAGACCGCGGCGGAGAATTGTCCCGACCATGTGGGCCATTGTGGCATTGCGGCGAGGTTGGCTACGGGCTGTAGGTCTTCTCTATGCGCTGACGCAACCCGAAACGGCCTTTCGCCTCGGTGAGGTCGATGATCGCACCGACCGAGTCGGAGAACTCGGAGGGGTCGTCGGGGTAGAACTCGAACTTTTCGCCTTCGATGTCCAACGAGAACTTGTATATCGAGGTGCGCTCCGCATCGATCACGTTGAGTGACCACGATCCGATGTGACGACGACCCGCGGAGATACGCATCCGCCCTTCGCCTATGTCGATCCAGACCGTGCTCGGAACGAGATTCGGTCCCTGTAGCCGCCCAGTGAATTGTGCCATCCCATGTATGAATCTAGTCGAAGCGGGCAGTTCGGGACAGGGGGGCAGCGTGTCAGTGCCAGGGGGACTAGTCACCAAGGAGGCGTGCACTACTCCTCGAACCAGGGGTGACCCTCGGCGAACACCAGCTCGGGGCCGGTCATCTCAGACTGACATTCGCTGATGCCACCCAGCTCGTCCCTCGTTAGCCCGCTGTTCAGCGGGTGCAGTGCGGACACGTATCTGTGCGCGTCGCCGAGTGTCTCGAGACCCGCCTTGGAGACACGGTCCGACACTTCGGGAGACACACCCATGACGCACGAGACGAACCCGTCGACGAGCTTCTGCCGGTCGGCTTGCGAGAGCTCGTGCTGGCCCTCGTATGCCCCGAGACGTCTGTCCAGATCGAACCGGGCATTGCAGTCGGAGGTCACGGCGTCCACTTGGTCGCCCTCCGATTCGAACCGTGAGCTCACCGCTGTCTCGAGCCCGATGAACGCGTCGGTCCTGAACCTCATGGCGATGGGGAAGCTCTCCTCGACGCATTCCCCGAATGAGATCAGCGTTTCCTCCAACTCATCCGGGCCGGCCAAGTCGGGGAGAGGCTCCGGCGTCGGTTCGGAAGCCGTCGTGACCACCGTCATCTCGGTCGTGTCCGGGGCGCAGCCTGCGATCAGGACGAGAACAGCCATCATCCAGGATGCGCCAAACCGTCGGCATTCCATCACCCATATCACTCTACGTTGCGGGTGTCTACTGCTCCGTGATGGATGGCACGTGTCCGTTTGGCTAGGGGTATTCCCCGATGGACCCGTGACCAGATCAGCCTTTCAATGTCTTCCATGAGTGTGAACACTCCCGCCGGGGACAGGAATCGCTTGTCTGGAGGTCAGAAGGCTGTCGCCATGGTTTGGCTCTTTGGTTGGTCCTGGGTCGTCCTGTGGTGGTTGTCGGCGAACCAAGGTGGCGGCTGGCTGGAGGATCTGGTGACTCCGATTGCGGTCATTGCCTGGCTCGTCGGTGCCGGCTTCGTTGGCTTGGTCGCCGGTATCGCCAGATACCTCCTCTCCAGCCCGGCTGCTCGCTACGGAGTCCTCATCGGGCTGCCCGGGCTGGCGGTCGTCTGGCTCCTGGTGGCAGCTGGGTAGTCCGAGTTCTGCGGACGTCAGCGCGGCGACGGATGACGCAGTCGAGCTGATCGCCCTCGAGGGGCAGCGACTCAAAGATCTCGTCAACGAATTCGGTAGTGGTGCGGAGCTTGAGGCGCCATCTGATCACAACCGGCATCGACCTCATCGAGTCCTCCAACCTTCGGTGCCCCCTGACCCGGCGGGTGTGTCGGATCGAGATTCTGACAGCCTCTCGTGTCAGTCGACGTCGGGGTGCTGGTGGCTGTCCGCGGCTGTCAGCTGCAGGCCGTAGACCTTCCGAAGCTGTTCGATTGCCTCGAGGGTCGGCGTGTCGTTGATGGCGGACTTGCCTTCCAGACCATGTAGGAGGATTCCTTCAACCAGGTCGGCGAGCGACATGTCCAGATATTCCGCGAGCCCCTTGAGGACCTTCAGCAGGGTTCGGTCCATTCGAAGTCCGGTTTGTGTCCTGTCCGGAACCGGACCGGCTTCGGCCGTTTGGGCTGTGATACTCATAGTTGTCATGGTACCATGACAACATGCCATCCGACACTCTTGTCAACGATTTCGAAGCGGGGACCATCGACAACTCGACGTTCACTCATGCCGACCATGTCTACGTGATCTGGTCGCTCATCCACACCCACGGGCCACTGGAGGCGATCCGGCGTTTCGAGACCAGTCTCAAACGCATAACGAGAGAGGCCGGTCGTCCGGACAAGTACAACGCCACGATCACCTACGCCCTGGGCTTTCTCACTGCCGAGCGGATCGACGAAGATCCGTCACTCGGATGGGGAGACTTTGCAGATCGCAATCCCGACCTGCTGGAGTGGCCAAACCAACAGCTCAGCCGCATCTACTCGGACGAGGTTCTGCATACCGAGCAGGCAAGACGGACGTTCCTCCTCCCCGGCAATTGACCGGCGTTGTGCCGGGCGTTCAGTGGTCGTGGTGGTCTCCGCTCCACGCTTCGAGACCTTCACGGACGGCGAGGTAGGCGATGCCGAGGGCGGCTACGGGGTCGGCCCACCACCAGCCCAACGCCGCGTTCAACACGAGGCCGCCGAGGAGGATCGCCGACAGCCAGGCACACAGAAAGGTCTCCGCCGCGTCGGCGAGGAGCGTTTGGCTTCCCATCCGCAACGCGGTCTGTCGTTTGAACCATGCCAGGGCCGGCATGACTACCAGCGACACTGCGGCCAGGACGATGCCGACCGTCGATACATCCGGTGTCTCTCGAGTGAGGAGGGTCCGGACGGCCTCGAACGTGACGTAGGCGGCGAGCACGAAGAACGTGACAGCGATCATCTTCAGAGCGCGTCGCTCACGCTCCTCGTCGACTCCTCCTCGTGCCTCGGCGCGGAACTGCCACACCACCACTGCGGCGGCGGCGACCTCGATGGTGGAATCGAAGCCAAAACCGACCAGGGCGATCGAGCTCGCCGCCAATCCTGCCGCCACGGCGACAACGGCTTCGACGACATTCCAGCCAATGGTGAGGTATTCGAGCCGCAGCCCGCGGCGACGTAGCTCATCTGGTGCCAACGCTGTCATGTCTCATCCCCGCTGGGTGCGTGTGTCAGGAACACTCCGACCTGCTGACCCACATCGGCGAGGGTATACACGTGATCGGAGGCGTCATGAGGACACGGCTCTCCCCTCAGGGCGTTCGGGGGAATCGAGATACACATGCCGTATCGGACGTCTCGAGTTTGGGCGTTTCGGCCCTGGCCGGCCATTGGTGTCGCCTACGAGGATTGAGATGAGTAGTCAGCAGAAAGGAGTTGGAGCATCCGACGCTTCGGGTCCCTGGTGACCTTTCTGGCCTTCTTGGTGGCTGTCTCGGGTTGTTCGGAGCCTTCGGCGACGGCAGAGGAAGCGGTTGGCTGCGATGAGCTGGTTGATGTCGCGGTGCAGGCAGTCGTAGACGCCCGTGACGCCGCCGTGGGAACGGCTTTCGAGACCTTCGATCTGCTCAGAGACGAGGCCCGTTCGATTCTTGAAGACCTCGTGGAGACGCACGATGCCGTGGAGCTTCGGGCTCGCGATCTTGGGTGCGGCGATGACGCTCTCGAGGCCTATCACAAGGCGGTCCTCGATATCGCTCCTCTATCTGACGGTGGCATACGCGTGATCGAGCGTGCCGTTGTCCTCCCTCCCTTTGCGCCAAGTCCCGAGTAGCGACTATGGCGCATTGCGTCGCCGGCATCGCCAGATACCCCCTCTCCAGCCCAACCGCTCGCTACTGGTCCTCGTCGAATCCGAGATTCGGTGGGCCGACCAGAGGCGTGAGGCGTTGATTCTCCTGGGCCTGGTGCCGGGGTTCGAGGGTCGTTGCCGGTACCCGCCACATCGCCGAGTACGACATCGATACCTCCTGCTTCGGTCGTGCCGCCCCTCTCCGGACGGCCGCGGCGGACGCGTTCCGAACCCTCGCCGGATCGCTTGAAGCGAAGACCGACTAGCGCCCACGGCAAAGCCAGGGGTGTTCAGGTGCCTTGCCTATGCGTTCACGTCGATCGGGGTCGCGCCGTCGTCGACTTGTTCTTTGCGAGGCGAGGGAGCGACACCGACCAGAACGAGGATGGCGCTTCCCACAATCAGCAGGATCGGCACCGTGTAGTTGCGACTCCCTCTTTGGGCTTCCACCCACGCCTCCGCATCGTCGATGTCGGTCGCCTCGTAGACCATCTCTCCGTTCTCGCCCAGGACAACCGCTCCACCCAGCTCGTCGTCCCAGCCGATCACATACTCCTGACGGTCGGGGTCACCCCCGTACATCGACTCCAAGTCCCACGCCACATTCCCGGCCAGGAACAGCGCAAGACCGATCAGGACCATCGAGATGCGAATCGGTATCGGACGATGCCACCCCTTCTTCTCGAGGTTGGGGTCGTACGTCACGTCACCCTCCTTTGCGAATAGCGGGCAAGGCGTTGGACGAGCCAACTGGCGACCACCGTGGCAACGGCCGTCGTCCCAATCACCAAGGACCAGTAGCCAAACCCGCTGATGTATTGGTACACCACACCCTCACCCGACACCACGCCGAGCCACGCCAGAGGGGCAACGGCCGTCGGCACCAGCAGCCGCCAGCCACGCAGACCACCTACTGCCCCGGTGATCACACCTGCCAGCGCCAGCGGTACCCACGCCACCCACGAATCCCCGGACTCGAATCCAAGGGTCGTGGCCCCGAACCCGCAGAGTGCAACCGACGCCACGCCGGTGAGCCCCGTAACGATCCACCATCGCCACCCGTCGGTGTGCGGCCCAGGACGGAACGCTTGGGTGGCCCGATGCTCGGTCAACATCCCGACCATCTCCTTCATCCCGATCGTCCGTCGCGGATGGGTCCCGGCGCAAGAGGACAAGGACCCCACCGGGACCGCACTCCCAGGCGAAATCATCTGCTCTCGCCCGCAGGTCACAGGCATGGAAGACACCACCCGCCGGCGCTTCTCAGATCGAGGACTGTGGTGGTTCGTGATATCGCTGCTCGTCGGCTTCGGCGTTTACATCGCTTTGGCCCCGAGGTTGATGGCTTGGCGATGGGTACTGCCCTTACCTCAGTTGTTCTGTTACTGAATCACGAGCGAATCACTGTCTCGGGAGACAAGGGGGCCGTGTTCACGTCATTGATCCTCGCTGTTGTCGCCGGGCTAGCTCTGATCCTGCTCCACTTCGTGTTGGGACCGGCCATGTGCGGGTGACGATCGGCTAACCGGATCAGCTATGAAGGCGTGCCCCGCTGCCCAAGGCGTGTGCTTGCGACCTCGTCCTCGAGCAGGTTGTACACCGAATGGCCTGTGAGACGCCCTTCTCCTCCGCCGGCCTGGGGCCCCAATACCTCCCTGACGTGGTCGGACAGCTCGTGGCCGCCGTGACGAGCCGGACCGCTATCGGAGGGCGACGGGCGGAACAACTCTCGAAGGAATCTCCGGATGCTCATAATCTCAAGGTAGCCCGACATCGACGTGTGAATAGTGCCAGACGTCCTGGCGTCGGACGCGACCGCCGAACAAGAGGCGAAAGAACCGAGCCAGCTGACGCAAGATCTTCACGACGCGAATTCCAAGATCTGGATCCGGTTCCGAACGAGGGAGGGCCTGAGTCTCTGTCCTACGACTCGACCACCGCGGGACCCATGGCGTCGACCTCTCAGGCGATATCACCCTGCTCTCGCCCGACCCGATGTGGAATGATGCCGCTCGTGAGCTTTCGGGAGCAGGGGATCGAACCGGCGGACGGGTTCGCGGGGGAGGGGTTCCTCGTTCGGCCGCTCCTGCCCTCCGATGTGGTGCTCGACCACGAAGCCGTGATGTCGAGTCGCGAGTTCCTCTACCACTGGGAGCAGGACCCTCCGTACCCGCCGGAGGACTTCTCCGTGGAAGACAATCTGGCGGACCTCGAGCAAATGGACAACGAACACCGCAGCGGCGCCCGTTACACGTACACCGTGATGAACACCGACGAGACGCAGGTC
>JASFVB010000108.1:0-9012 GCA_050050035.1 Acidimicrobiia bacterium
TGATGTCCTTGGATAATCGAGCTGTGGCTTTGCACGGCACCTCACTCAACCGTGGGCCTGGATCGGCGTCCCGGTCGAAGGTGAGCTCGGGATCGTCATGATCTCGGGCCCGGAGCTCTTCTTTCGTTATGCGCGGCCACCCAATGAGTTGGGCTACTGCGGTCCCGGCGAGACCGGGCAAGTAGCGGCCCTCGCCGGTGGCGTGGTGACGCCGCGCGCCGAGCTGACCAGAATCGCCGCCGCGTTCCATGGGGCCTGGCCTTATCTCGAGCTCATCTCGCAGCGTGCCGGGCTGTCGCCTCTCTCTGCCGCCGTCGTGGAGGCCTACTGGATGGGCAACGACCTGCTCGGGCAGGTCGATCTGCACGATTGGGGGAACTCCGTCGACGAGCGATTCAGGGCGCAGTCAGGTCGCCGCTGGCCCGCGGTGGTCGAGGCACTCAACCACGGCGGCTCGCCCAACCACGCATTCCACGTCTTCTGTGTCTACCCGTGGGTCGGGTTGCTCAGGGAAGGCTTCGTGGAACCGGCAGTCGAGGTTCTCGATCGGTGCAGGATCAGCCGTGGTCGGGTCGTCCGCGGCACCGACGACGGGCAGGTGGTGGTGTCGAGCCGGCGGTTGGAATGGGTTGACCATCGCCTGGTCGAGGCGGAGCCGACTCGAGATCTGTTCAAGACATCCTTCGAAGGGTTGGAGGCGGGTGACATTGTCTCGTTGCACTGGGACTATGTGTGCCAGCGTCTCGACCGACATCGAGCGAGGGCCCTTCGGCTGTCCCACGATCGTCATCTGCAGATCGCCAACGAAGAGTTGCGTCGTGCCCGGCTCGAGCCGGCCCACTGACCCCGGTCTACCGACGTCTCGCGCAATCCCCACACACACCGGTGACGACCAGGTCTACGGCTTCGGCGGTGAAACCGTGGTGGTCACCCAGATGTGACCGAATCTGATCGACGAGCTCACCGACATGATGGTCGACCGAGCCACATCTCCGGCAGACCATGTGGAAGTGGTCATCGGGGTGCGCGATCTCCCATCTCGCCGAGCTATCGATTCCCAGATGCGACTCGCGAATGAGATCCAGATCCTCGAAGAGAGCCAGGGAGCGGTAGATGGAGGAGATGCTCACGGTCGGATCGGCCTCATGCACATGCCCGGCGATCTCTTCGGCGGTCAGATGACCCGCAGCGGCTCGGAGCACCGACCAGACGAGCCAGCGTGGGCTCGTCAGCCGGTATCCATGGTCCCTGAGGACGACCCCTAGCTCCGCTGTGTCTTCCATATCAGGATGGTAGATCGTTGATGAGACTCCCTCCTTCTTGCGAACGTCTCGCAATTGGAAGCTAAACTTCGACCATGCACGCTCCGGACGGTTTTCTAAATGCGGGCACGGCGGTGGCCACGGGTGCGGTGAGTGTGGGGACGCTCGGCTTCGCCTTGAAGCAGGCAAAGGCTCAGCTCGAAGACAGGATGGTCCCACTCGCCGGCATGACGGCAGCGTTTGTCTTCGCGGCGCAGATGTTCAACTTCCCGGTTGCCGCCGGGACGACAGGCCATCTGCTCGGGGGTGCGCTCGCAGCGGTGCTTCTCGGGCCGTCGGTTGGCGCCATCGTCGTCACGGTCGTCGTAGTGGTGCAGGCATTGGCCTTCGCCGACGGGGGACTGACGGCGCTGGGGTACAACGTCTTGAACATGGCGATCGTCCCCGTCTACGGCGGGTACGCGGTATTCAGGCTGTTTCGCCGGATGTTCCCGCGGTCTCCTGGCGGTGTGGTCGGAGCTGGAGGGCTGGCGGCATGGGCGTCGGTGGTCATGGCCGCCATGGCCTTCTCGATCGAATGGCTGTTTGGTGCCTCTGCCCCTGTGCCGTTCGATGACGTCTTCGGCGCGATGGTTGGCGTTCATGCCCTCATCGGTGTTGGCGAAGGCGTGATCACTGCTCTGGCCCTAGGGGCTGTCATGGCAGCACGTCCCGATCTCGTCTACGGCGCCGATGATCTCGATCACTCCCATTTGGCGGACAGACGCCAGGTCAAGACACGGGTCTTCGTCATCGGTGGTCTTCTCGTTGCCGCGGTCTTTGCCACCGTGATCAGTCAGTTTGCCTCAGCCGATCCGGATGGGTTGGAACGGGTCGCCGAGGACGCCGGCTTTGCCTCATCGGCCTCCGACCACGTGCTCGCCGACTGGGTATTCGCCGACTACGCAACTACCGGCGTCGCCAACGAGTCGCTCAGCCTGGCGGTTGCCGGCGTTGTCGGGGTCCTGGTGACTCTCGCCGTCGTCACCGGCATCCTCCTCGCCATGCGGGAGCGCCGCCGCCGCCACCCGGCACCCACCTGACCATGGGAGCCGGCCACACACACGCCCTCTACGTTCACGAGCACAGCCCGACACATCGTCTCGCCGCGGAGGCGAAGATCGTCGCAACCCTCGGGATGGTCATCGCCGTCGCCGTCACGCCCCGTCGCGCCGTCTGGGCCTTCGGTGTCTACGCATTGCTGATCGGCGCTCTGGTGCTCACCTCGAGGGTGCCGCTGCGGTTCTTGCTCACGCGTCTCGTCGCAGTCGCCCCGTTCGTGCTCTTCGCCCTCTTCATTCCCTTCATCGCCGCCGGCGAGACGGTAGATGTGATCGGTGTCGCTCTCTCCGTCGAAGGGCTGTGGGGTGCCTGGAACGTCATCGCCAAGGCAGTGCTGGGCGCCAGTGTGAGCATCCTGCTCACCGCGACCACGGAGGTGACCGACATCATCCGTGGGTTGGGGGTGATTCGTGTGCCGGTGGTCTTCACGTCGATAGCGACCTTCATGATTCGATACCTCGAGTTGGTGAGTGATGAGCTGGGCCGCATGCGCGTGGCCATGACAGCACGCGCCTACGACCCGAAATGGCTGGCACAGGCTCGCCCGATCGCCACCTCGGCCGGGGTGCTGTTTGTCCGCTCATTCGAGCGTGGAGAGCGGGCTCACGCGGCGATGGTCTCCCGGGGCTACACGGGAGTGATGCCGGATCTCGGTCGCACGCGGGCAAATGCGACCGACTGGGTGCGGGTTGCCCTGGTCGTAGTCCCCTTCGTCTCGATTGCGGCAACCGCCCTGGTGGTCACGTGAGCCTCGCCTTCTCCATTGACGACCTGCACTTCTCATATCCCGACGGCCGGGAGGCTCTGCGTGGTGTCAGCCTCGCGGTCGACCCGGGGGAGCGGGTCGCGGTCCTGGGGCCCAACGGCGCAGGGAAGACGACCCTCGCCCTTCACCTCAACGGGATCCTTCGATCGAATTCAGGGAGCATCACCATCGGCGACCGGGTGCTGGACGATCGGAGCGTGGCCGAGATGAGGAGAAGGGTGGGTCTGGTCTTCCAGGACCCGAACGATCAACTCTTCATGCCCAGCGTCCGTGAGGACGTTGCATTCGGCCCGGCGAACCTCGGTCTGCGGGGGCCTGAGCTGGACAGACGGGTGGAGTGGGCTCTCCAACACGTGGAGGGAATCGAGTTCGCGGACCGGCCTCCCCATCATCTCAGTGGTGGAGAGAAGCGGCGAGCGTCTCTGGCGACCGTCCTGGCCATGGAGCCCGAGGTGCTGGTCTTCGACGAGCCGTCCTCCGGGCTCGACCCGGCCGGGCGCCGCGAGTTGATCACGACTCTCTCCTCCCTGGAGATGACACAGCTCGTCGTCACCCATGACTTGTCGTTGGCGTTGGAGCTGTGTCCCAGGTCGGTGATCCTCAATGAGGGCCGTGTTAGCGCCGACGGACCGACCCCCGATCTGCTGAGTGATGCCGAGTTGCTGACCGCGAACCGTCTGGAGTTGCCGTTTGGGTTGAGGCTCGAGCCGGGAACGCAGTGAGACCATCCATCGCGTGTCCGACCGTGGGGAGAGGCGCCGATACTCGGTGCCGATCGGCGTCGCTTTGGCTACTCCTCTTCTCCGCCGCCGACGGAGGCCATATCCGGGCTGATGGCCCGACGTAGCTCCGCAGCGTTGATCGGCTTGAGCACGAAGGCATCCGCCCCGGCACGTCTGGCCAGGAACTCGTCAGCGGAGCGGTCGAGCAGGAGGACCATCCGGGGGCGGCTGAACTCGTCCGAGCTCTGTCTGATGGACCGGATGACGGCCATTCCACCCTTCGAGCCGATCTGCATGTCGACTACGACGACGTCGACTCTCGAGTCCTCCAAGCGGTCGGTGACGGCCCGCGGATCGCTCACCACATCCAACTCCCACGAGCCGACCGACAAGGCAGACCTGACCTCGTTCGTGACCCAAGAACCGTCTGCAACGACCAGGGCTTTTGGCATCGGACGTGACGTTAGCGGCCCGCCGGTTGGACACGGACCGGACCTAGTCTCGTGCCGTGCGCCGGATACTCCTCCTTCTCTTCTGTCTTCTCGTGCTCTCAGCGTGCTCGGAGCCGACCGGCGGGGGAATCGACGTCATCGACGTGAGCGGTCCTCTCGACGCGTCGGCGCTCGACTTCGTCGCCGACTCGATCGAGCAAGGGGCGGATCTCGGCCAGGAGCTGGCGGTCGTCCAGCTCAACTCTCGCGCCGTGCTCGATCGTGACGCCTTCGACCGGCTGAGCGGGCTGATCCAGTCACCCCCGTTGCCCGTCGCGGTCTGGGTGGGCCCCGGGCCGGCCGTCGCCTATGCCGGAGCGGCCCGTCTCCCGGGGCTGGCGTCTCACGCCGCAATGGCGCCGGGCACCGAACTGGGCCACTTCGAGCCCGAGGTGCTCGGTGACGCCGATGTCTCCGACGAGAAGATCGCCGCCGCGGATTCGGGGCTGGACATCCAGCCGTCGGTGCGTCAGTACCTTCAGGATCTCGAGGGGGTCACGTTCGAGACCTCGGATGGGCCGGTCGTCGTGTCGACTCTCCGGCAGGTCGAGGAGGGTGTCACGACCAAGGACGTGACGTTTCGCAAGCCAGGTCTCGTCACGAGGTTCTTCAGGCTGTCGGTCACGCCGGAGGCGACGTTCTTCTTTCTCGTCATCGGCTTGAGCATCGCCGTGTTCGAGTTCTACGCACTGGGACCCGGGGTTGCCGCGGGTGTCGCTGGGATCTCGCTGCTCCTCGCCGGCTGGGGCCTGGCGACGCTCCCGGTCACCTGGTGGGCGCTCGCCCTGGTCTTGGTGGCTTTCCTACTGCTGATCGCCGCGCACCAAAGAGGAGGGATAGTGGTCCTCACACTCGTCGGTGCGGCGATTCTCCAGATAGCCGGCATGTTCCTCATCGACGGAGGGGGTCAGATCGACGCCCGTTGGTGGCTGGTGCTCGCTTCGGTCCTGGCTGTGCTGTTCTTCTTCCTTCTCGCAATGCCAACCGTGCAGCGGGCCCGTCTGTCCACCGAGACGATCGGCCGGAGCTCACTCGTAGGAGAGACGGGCACCGCTCTCGCCGACTTCGACCCGGATGGGCTCATCGAGGTACGCGGGGCGCGATGGCGGGGGACGGCCCACCGCGAAGCCGGTATATCGGAGGGCCAGGAGATCGTCGTCACCGGTGTCGACGGGTTGTACCTCGAGGTCGAGCCACTCGCTGCAGACCGCGAAACATAGCCGTCGACCTGCCAGATTCTTCCTTGTGCCGTTGTTCAACATTCGTTAGCTTCCTTGAGGTTGTCGCAAGCAAGCGGGAGGAATGAGGTTGTCCCACTCAGACGAATGGCAGCTGCAAGCGCTGTGTCGTGGGAACCATGCCTATCTCTTCTTTCCCCCTTCGACTTTCGAAAGGAAGGACGAAAGGGAGCGACGCGAGATGAAGGCGAAAGCCATCTGCGGAGTCTGTCCGGTGCAAGAGCCGTGTTCGACTCATGCGTTGGACATTCGTGAGCCGTTCGGGATTTGGGGCGGGCTCACGGAGGTCGAGCGAAGGGCAATCCCCGTAGCTGGCTAGCGGTTCCTTGCGAGCGACTGGGCTCACCGGAGGCTGCGGATGTCACCGCGGCGGACGGTGAGCCCTTCTTTGTCACACCACTCGAGTATTGGCACCGCGTATTTGCGGGACAGCCCTGAAGCATCCCGGAACTGGGCGACCGTGAATGCCTCACCACAGGAGGCCAGGCTCTGTTTGATCTCCTCGATCTGCTCCGGCAGATAGACGATGCCCGGCCCGACGCGCACCAACTCTCCCGCCCGGATCTTCAAGCCGATCACCTCCTGGTCGACGCCGAGCTCCAACTCGTCCGGGACGGCGAGTCTCTCGCGCAGACGTGCCTCAGCGGACTGCCACGCCCGCTCTTGGGCATTCGTCAACACATTGGAATGCCCTTCGACCATGACATTCGGCCCAGCGCGGCCCAGCCTCGAGCTCTCCTCGACGAGTCTCTCGGCAAGGGCACGGCTGGCACCGACCTGCTCAGCCAGGGTGGCCAGGGGGAGACCGGGCCGGAGCGGGTGGCTCTTGTGGTCGGCCTCGACCAGGTCTTCGGCCGTTGCGATGAGATGCTGCAGGTGCTCGTGGTGCACCGCCTCGTTGCCGATGAGCAACGCCCGCCGGGGTCTTCCGCCACGGCTGTGTGTTTCGAGTCTCCCGCTGTCGTCGTGACCACGGATGGCCAGGAGGTCGTCGGCGATCGTGTCTGCATCGACGGAGGGGTCGATGGCCCCGGCCTTTGACAAAGCCTCCTTGGTCCTCCCAGGCGCAGGGTCGAGCACCCGCCCTCCTGCGACCACCAGCTGACGGCCGGTGTCCCTCAGGATGAACCTGTCACCCACGGCTGTGGGCAGCTCCTCGTCGAGCTGGAGCACAGCGACGTCCTCCTCGAGGCCGGTGATATCCACGCGGTGGGCGGAGGAGCCGATGTGCATCTGGTAGGCCCCACGGCGCTCGATCTCATCGACGAACCGCGCCGGTCTCATCCTGACCGCGACACGGTTGGTGCACGTCCACTGGTCCGGCAGGCCGATCATGTCGCCGCGCTCGATCTCGTCGTGAGACACACCTCCGATGTTGAGCGCGACCCGGCGCCCGCTCTCAACGGTGTGATACGACTTCTCATGGCTTTGGATCGAGCGAATGCGGCCTGTCCGCCCACCCGGGTATACCTCGATTGTCTGGTCAACCGAGATCTTCCCGTCGAGGAGGCTTCCGGTGACAACTGTGCCCGCCCCGGCGATCGGGAACGACCGGTCGACCCACAGCCGCGGTCTTGCATTGTCCGTCTGCCCGGATGGGACGACGGCCGCCAGGGCATCCATCAGATCCGACATACCGATTCCCGAGACTGCGGATACCGGGACGATCGGCGCCGCCTCCAGGGTGGTGCCGGCAAGCATCTCTTCGATCTCCGCGGTGGCGAGCTCGGCGAGATCAGGGTCGGCCAGGTCCGTCTTCGTCAGGGCCACGACTCCTCGCGTGACCTCCAGGAGGTCGAGAACGGCGAGATGCTCCTCTGACTGGGGTTTCCAGCCCTCGTCTGCCGCCACGACGAACAGGGCGACGTCGATCGCCTCTATCCCAGCCAGCATGTTCTTGAGGAACCGCTCATGACCGGGGACGTCGACGAACGAGACTTCAGTGCCGTCGGGCAGGGCCGCCCAGGCGAATCCGAGATCGATGGTCAGGCCACGCTGCTTCTCCTCCCGCCACCGATCCGGATCACGTCCGGTGAGGCTTTCGATGAGGGTGGACTTGCCGTGATCGACATGTCCCGCGGTCCCGATCAGAGGCATTCGCTGACGGACTGCGCCACCAGGTCGTCCTCGCCGGGCGCGACGGCTCGGAGGTCGATCAGGAGGTCGCCGGACTCGCGTCGGGTGAGGACGGGGACATCACGTCCCAGCAGCGGCTCGAAGAGGTCGTCTCGAGACTCGAGCCTGATGATCGGCCCGGGAATGGACACCCCCGGTGCCGCCCCCGCTCCCACGACCGAGGCTCCTCTCTCGACGACGCCTTCCACCAGATCGGCGATGTGGAGGCTCCGCCGCTCGAGAGCTGACTCCTCCGCAAGTGCGTGGGACCAGAACGGGATGGCCGACGGCATGTCGTCCATATATGCCTCGAGTGTGGCAGCCATGGCCGCGTAGGTGACACCGTCGACTCTCAGCGCCCGGGCAAGTGGGTGCGCCCTCAGATCGGCCACCAGGGAGGAGTCACCGACGACCACACCCGCCTGCGGTCCACCCAAGAGCTTGTCACCGCTGAACAGGACGAGGTCCGCCCCCGCACCCAGGGACTGGCGAACGGCCGGCTCGCCCCTCAACCACCTGGGAATCCATGGGGCCTCCGAGTCGAGCAGACCGGAGCCGAGGTCGAAGATGAGTGGCAGGTCACTGGTGGCGATGCGGGCGAGTTCGTCGAGCCCGGCTTCCTCGTGGAAGCCCTCGACTCGGTAGTTGGAGGGATGGATCTTCAGAAGCGCTCCGCATTGGTGGGTCTGGATGGCCGTGACGTAGTCGCCGACCCGGGTCCGGTTCGTGGTGCCGATCTCCACGAGCCGTGCACTGCTCGCATTCATGACGTCGGGAAGGCGATAGGACCCTCCGATCTCGATCAGCTCGCCTCGTGCCACAGGCACCGACTTCCCCGACGCCGTTGCCGTGAGTGCCAGGAGCAAAGCGGCGGCGTTGTTGTTGACGACGAGTGCCGAACCCGCCCCGGTCAGTTTGGTGAGGAGAGTCTCCACGTAGCCGCCGCGTCGTCCCCGCTCGCCCGTCTCGATGTCCAGCTCGAGATTGGTGAATCTCGTCGCAGTCTCGACCGCTCTCGCCGCTGCTTCGGCAGACCACAGGGCTCGACCGAGGTTGGTGTGGAGCAGCACACCCGTGGCGTTGACGACGCTGAGGCCGGCCGAGCGTTCCCGTGCTCGTGCCAGGTCCTGGGCAATCGCGTCCACGTCGGCAGTCCCGTCGGCTTCTATCTCCGCACGTGCCGCTTCGATGGCGTCGCGGGCGATCATCGTCACGAGCGGCATGGGGAGACGGGACCTGATGCGTCCGGTCAGCTCGTTTACCGATGGGAGATCCCGTAAGGCGTCCTGGGGCACGGAGAGGAGTTTGCCAGATCCG
>JASFVB010000109.1:0-8900 GCA_050050035.1 Acidimicrobiia bacterium
GACGAGAAGGTCGACAACGGCCCCATCATCGCCCAGGTTCCGGTGGAGGTGTTTCCGAATGACACCGTCGAGACCCTTCACGCACGTATCCAGGTCGAGGAGCATCGGCTCTACCCCGAGGTGGTGACGGCGTTCGTGCAGGGCCGGCTGGTGGTCGACGGACGCAAGGTGGTCGTCGAGTGAGCCGGGCCCTCGTCAGCGTCTACGACAAGACAGGCTTGGTCGACTTCGTCGGACGTCTCGTGCAGTCGGGCTACGACATCGTCTCCTCCGGAGGCACTGCCGCCACGCTCAGCGAGGCGGGTATTGCCGTGACGCCCGTCGAGGAGGTCACCGGCTCGCCCGAGATCCTCGACGGCAGGGTGAAGACGCTCCATCCGAGGATCCACGGGGGCATCCTCGCTCGTGGCGAAGGCGACGACGCCGAGCTCGAGGCGAACGACATCGAGCGCTTCGACCTCGTCGTGTGCAACCTGTACCCATTCCGGGAGACCGTGGCCGATCCCGAAGCGACCGAATCCGACATCATCGAGAAGATCGACATCGGCGGGCCGGCCATGGTCCGGGCTGCAGCCAAGAACCACCGCCACGTCGGTGTCGTGGTATCGCCGCACCAGTACGACGAGGTCGCCACGGCGGTCGAGTCCGGAGGTCTCGACGATGAGCTGCGACGCCGGCTCGCCGCGGAAGCGTTCTTTCACACTGCCTCGTACGACGCCGCCATCGTCGGTTGGATGGGTGACGATCTCGTGATCCCTCTCCGTCATGTCACCGCGTTGCGCTATGGGGAGAACCCGCATCAGCAAGCGTCGCTTCTCCGTGAGGAGCGGTCGTCGTGGTGGTCTGACGCCATCCAGACCCAGGGCAAGGAGATGTCGTTCAACAACTACGTCGACGCAGAGGCGGCGTGGCGACTGGCGTGCGACCTCGGAGACGGCGCCGTGGCGGTCATCAAGCACACCAACGCCTCGGGTGCAGCCCGTGGCGGCGACCTGGCCGACAACTTCGCCCACGCCTGGGACGGCGACCCCCTTGCCGCCTTCGGGAGCGTCATCGGCATCAACGCCGAGGTCGACGAGGCGACCGCGGCACAACTGGTGGATCGTTTCGTCGAGGTCGTGATCTGCCGGGGTGTTGCTCCAACCGCGGCCGAGCTGCTCTTGGCCAAGAAGGGTCTGCGGGTCCTCGTCGCCGGACCACCGTCGGCTGACTCGCTCGACCTGCGTCGCATCGACGGCGGGTTGCTGGCTCAGGAGCGCGACGTCGTCGATCTCGACGGGTGGGACGTCGTCTCCGAACGGAACCCGACATCCGAGGAGATGGAGGCACTCCGTTTCGCCTGGGTGGTCTCGGCCCATACCAAGTCGAACGCCATCGTCATCGCCTCTGGCACTCGAGCAGTAGGGGTCGGAGCCGGAGATCAGTCACGTGTCGGTGCCGCCGAGCGCGCGGTGGTCAAGGCGGGCGACAGGGCCCGCGGGGGTGTGGCGGCGTCAGATGCGTTCTTCCCGTTTCGGGACGGGCTCGACACGCTCGTCGCCGCCGGTGTGACTGCCATCGTGGAGCCAGGTGGGTCGCGCAACGACCAGGAGGTCATCGACGCAGCCAACGAGCAAAATGCTGTGCTGGTGTTCACCGGGAAGCGACACTTCAGACACTGATGGCAGCACGAACACTCAGCGGGAAGACGGTGGCGGCACAAGTCAAGGAGGAGGTCGCTTCGGCTGTGGCCGCTCTCGGCTATGAGCCAGGGCTGGCGACGGTCCTGGTCGGGGACGACCCGGCCTCCCACACCTACGTGAGGGGGAAGCGACGTGACGCCGAGGCCGTCGGCATCAGCTCGATCCACCACGAGCTCCCGGCATCGACCACACAGGCCGAGCTTGTCGAGCTCGTGAATGATCTCAATGGCGACGATGGAGTGGACGGGATCCTCGTGCAACTCCCTCTTCCCGGGGAGCTGGACGGTGAGGCCACCGTGGAGCAGATCGACCCGGCGAAGGACGTCGACGGTCTGCACCCCTTCTCATTGGGCAGGCTGATGTTGGGCAAACCCGGGCTCCGGCCGTGCACCCCCAGCGGGATCATGCGAATGCTCGACTACTACGACGTCCCGACCTCGGGCCGGCGCGCAGTGGTGGTTGGGCGTTCCTTTCTCGTCGGGAGACCGCTGGCGATGCTCCTCTCCGAGAAGGGCTGTGACGCGACGGTGACGATGGCGCATTCCCGCACCGACGATCTGGCCGCCGTCACCAGCGAAGCCGACATCCTCGTGGCCGCCGTCGGCGTGCCCACCCTGTTGGGTCCCGACCACGTCAAACCCGGTGCGACCGTCATCGACGTCGGCGTCAACCGGACCGACGACGGTTTGGTGGGGGACGTCGACTTCGATGCGGTGGTCGATGTCGCCGGGGCGATCTCCCCGGTTCCCGGAGGGGTCGGCCCGATGACCCGCGCCATGTTGCTCGCCAACACCCTCCGCGCGGCCGAGTCACGCAGAGCGCGTCCCTGATCCGTTCTGTGGAGGTATGGCGCGCATAGTGCGCGCCCAGACTCCACAGAACGGTCTCAGCCGAGGGTGGCGGTGGCGAAGATGACGTGGAAGGGGACGCAGTAGATGATCACGCTGCCGAACTCGGTCGGGTCGACGTCTGCAGGGATCTCGTAGTTCTGATCACCGATGTTCCCCTTGAGTGACCCGAGATCGACGTAGTCGACGATGTCGTCACCGGTGGGATCCGGGCTCGGGACCAGATAGACGTGGAGATCGGGGCCGTTGGTGACCTCGAAGTCCTCGAATCGAAGCACCCGGGATCCATCTTCCAACTCGTAGACGGTTGCCATGCCCGACCCCTGATGGAGGTTGTCGACTCCGGCGAAGTCGCCAATCGACACCATGACCGGGCCCGACTCCTCGGGCATGTCGTCGGTGACCTCGGTGTCGGGCTCCTCGGCCGCCTTCTCCATCTCGGCCTCGACTTCTTCGGCGGTCATGTCGTCGGGGATCTCCGCCGACGCCGAAAGCGGGAATTCCTCGTTCACCTCGGTGTCGAGAAACAGCGGGGAGCCGAGCCACCACGCCAGGGCGAGTACCGGTATGGCGACGAGGGCGCCGACCAACAGTTTCGTGTTTCTGCTCATCGACCCTCATACTCGCGCCAGTCCCGCCAACCGGGCCTAAAGGGTGGCGAAAGCCGGGATAAAGGCCGACGCAACTAGTGTCACCGGCCCCGAATCACCAGGAGAGCACACAGCGAATGGCCACGACGATCACGATGGGCCCGGACGGCCTCGACGTCCCTCCCGACCCCATAATCCCGTTCATCGAAGGCGACGGAATCGGTCCGGATATCTGGGCCGCGGCAGTGCGCGTGTTCGACGCCGCCGTCGAGAACGCATATGGGGGCGAGCGTCACATCGACTGGAAGGAAGTCCTCGCAGGCGAGAAGGCCTTCAACGAGACGGGCAACTGGCTGCCCGACGAGACCGTGCAGGCGTTCCGGGAGAATCTGGTCGGGATCAAGGGCCCGCTCACCACGCCGGTCGGTGGGGGGATCCGCTCGCTGAACGTCGCCCTTCGCCAGATCATGGACCTCTATGCGTGTGTGCGGCCCGTCCGTTGGTTCGAGGGCGTCCCCTCTCCTGTGAAGAACCCCGGGGCAGTGGACATGGTGATCTTCAGGGAGAACACCGAGGACGTCTACGCCGGGAAGGAGCTCGAAGAGGGCACAGAGGACGCCCGGAAGCTGCTTGCGTTCCTCAAGGAGCAGTACGACTGGGACATCCGGGAGGACTCAGGCGTCGGGATCAAGCCCGTCTCCGTCACCGGGTCGAAGAGGCTGATCAGGTCTGCAATCAAGTACGCCCTGGCCAACGATCGGAAGTCGGTGACCATGGTGCACAAGGGAAACATCATGAAGTTCACCGAGGGGGCCTTCCGCTCTTGGGGATACGAGCTCGTCAAGGAGGAGTTCGCCGACGTCGCAGTGTCGTGGGAAGACAGTGGCGGCGACGCCGGTGACAAGCTCCTAGTCCAGGACGTGATCGCCGACGCCATGCTGCAACAAATCCTCACCCGGCCAGCCAACTACGACGTGATCGCCACGACCAACCTCAACGGCGACTACCTGTCGGACGCTCTCGCCGCACAGGTGGGCGGGATCGGCATCGCTCCCGGTGGGAACATCAACTACGACACCGGTGTCGCCGTCTTCGAGGCGACTCACGGCACGGCTCCGAAATACACCAATCAGGACAAGGTGAACCCCGGCTCGATCATCCTGTCGGGGGAGATGATGTTCCGGTATCTGGGCTGGCCGGAGGCTGCGGACCGCATCATCACCGGTCTCGAGGGGGCGATTGGCGCGAAGACGGTGACCTACGACCTGGAGCGTCTCATGGAGGGCGCCACCAAAGTGTCGACGTCGGAGTTCGGTGACGCCATCATCGCCCACATGTAAGGCATTCTGCCGGGGTGGCCCGAGGGGCCGGCGGGCGTGGTAGCCGCCGACTCGCCGACTAGTCGCGTGTCAGTGCCAGCAGGCGGAGGATCTCCAGGTAGAGCCACACGACGGTGACCATCAGCCCGAAGGCCGCGAACCACGACATCCATCCTGCTGCGCCTTGATTCACTCCTCGCTCGATCATGTCGAAGTCGAGCAGGAGGTTGAAGGCGGCGATCCCGACGATCACGACGCTGATCAGGATGCTGAACGGCCCGCCGTCCCAAACGAACGGCATGTCGACGCCGAAGAAGGAGAGCCCGATGGAGACGAGGTAGAAGAGGAAGACCCCGCCGGTGGCGAGCATGATCGTCGACCGAAGACGGTTGGTCACCTTGATGATCCGGTTTGCGTACATGAACAGCATCACCACGAAGACCGACAGCGTCGCGAGGACGGCCTGCACCACGATCCCCTCCCACGCGGCGGAGTAGATCTTCGAGATCGCTCCCACCAGGACGCCTTCGGCGATGGCATAGAGCGGGGCGGTCACGCGGACCCACTCCTTCTTCACCATCGTCACTATCAGCAACACCAAGGCGGCCAGGAACGAGCCCCAGAACACCGGTCCGAAGGTCTCGACGTCCACCTGCGTCCATCCGAAGACAGCGGCGCCGAGGAGGAGCAGGAACAGCAACCCGGTCTGGCGCACGACCGAGCCCATGGTCATGCGGTCACCCGCGTCGACTATCGGTGGGCTGGCGACGGCTGAGTTTTTGGGGGGAGCGAACTGACGGCTGAGGACTGGGTTGGCCATGTGCTCAGTGTACGAAAGAGGAGGTCCGAGGGCACACCTACAATCGGGTGGTCCCATGACTGCTGTCCAAATCACTCGCGCCAGTGATGTCCTGCCCGAAGCGGAGGTCGCCGCGCTTCAGCCGACGATCGACGAGATCGACCGGCTCAAGACCGAGCGGAACGCGATAGTCGCCGCCCACAACTACATGACGCCGGACATCTATCACCTGGCGGCCGACATCACCGGCGACTCCCTGGCTCTGGCTCAACTGGCACTCGAGACTGACGCAGACGTGATCGTCCTGGCAGGAGTCCATTTCATGGCGGAGACGGCCAAGCTGACTGCGCCGGAGAAGACGGTGTTGATACCCGACCTCGAGGCCGGATGCTCGCTGGCCGACGGCATCACCGGTGAGGATGTGCGTCGCCTCAAGAGCCGACACCCCGGTGTGCCCGTCGTGACGTATGTGAACACGTCGGCCCAGGTGAAGGCCGAATCGGACATCACCTGCACTTCCTCAAACGCCGTGGCCGTAGTCGAGTCGTTGGGCGTCGACCGGGTCATCTTCACCCCCGACCAATACCTGGGAGGCTGGGTGGCCGGCCAGACAGACGTGGACGTGATCCTCTGGGAGGGCTCGTGCATGGTCCACGAGCGGTTCACCGGCGCCGAGATCGCCGCCTACAAGCACGACAGCGGGGACATCCCGGTCATCGCCCATCCCGAGTGCCCACCCGATGTGCTCGCCGAGGCGGACTACGTGGGGTCCACGCACGGGATGATCACGTGGGTCAGGGACAAGCAGCCCGAGCAGGTGATGATGATCACGGAGTGCTCCATGGCCGACAACGTCGCCGAGTCCACGCCCAATACGACCTATGTCCGTCCCTGCAATCTCTGTCCCCACATGAAGCGAATCACCCTCGACAACGTCAGGAACTCCCTCGAGACCATGACCCATCAGGTGGAGATCCCCGACGCGGTGGCCGAGAGGGCGCGACGAGCGGTCTCGAGGATGCTCGAGGTCGGCCGACAGGATTGACGAATGACCAGGGTGGTGAGTCTCGATGCCCCGTTGGTGGTCGGGGCGGGTGTCGCGGGTCTGTCCGTTGCGCTGGGGCTCGATCGCGCAGTCGTCATCAATGCCAAGGAGACCGGTTCGACCTGGTGGGCGCAGGGCGGGATAGCCGCCGCCGTCGGGGAGGGTGACACACCCCAAGCGCATGCAGCCGACACGGTCGCCGTCTCCGGCGGGCTGGCCGTCGAGGAGGCAGTGGCGGCGCTCACCCGGGGAGGGCCCGAGGCGATAGCCAGGCTCATCGAGATCGGAGCCGAGTTCGACCGTGACGAAGACGGGGCCCTCGTGCTCGGCCGGGAGGGAGGCCACAACGCCCGCCGCGTCGTGCACGCCGACGGTGACGCCACGGGGGCCGAGGTGATGCGGGCGTTGTCCGAAGCGCTTGGCCGGTCCGACTCCATCGAGACGATCGAGGGGAGGGTGGTCGACCTGGCCCGGCACGGTGGGCGTGTCGTCGGCGCAGTGACGGCCGACGGCAAGAGGCGTGTCGTGTACAAGGCCCCGGCGGTGGTCATGGCGACCGGTGGCGCGGGACGCATGTTCGCTCGGACGACCAACCCTGTCGGCGTGACCGGTGACGGCATCATGATCGCGGCGCGGGCGGGGGCTCGGCTCGCCGATCTGGAGTTTGTCCAGTTCCACCCGACTGCCCTTCACGCCGGGAAAGACCCCATGCCCCTTCTCACCGAGGCGCTGCGTGGCGAGGGGGCCAAGCTGGTCGACGGCTCCGGGCGCCGGTTCATGGACCGCTACCACCCGATGGCCGAGCTGGCCCCTCGTGACATCGTTGCCAGGGCGATCTTCTGGCAATACGACCGGGGATCGTCGGCGTATCTCGACGGGCGCTCGATCGTCAACTTTCACGAGAGGTTTCCGACGGTCACCGCCCACGCGATGTCGGTGGGGCTCGACCCCTTGGAGAGCCTCCTCCCGGTTTCCCCTGCGGCGCACTACTACATGGGCGGAATCGACGCCGACACACAGGGGCGAACCTCACTCCCCGGGCTTTGGGCGGTTGGTGAGTGCTCCTCCACGGGTGTCCACGGGGCCAATCGTCTCGCCTCGAACTCCTTGCTCGAGGGTCTGGTCTTTGGCGCGAAGGTCGCTCTGGATGTCGACCGCAGCCTCGCCGGGCCCTCAGATCACGTCGAGGTCCCCGACGATGCGCTCGACCTCCCGGTTCTGGCCGGTCCCGTCCTCGACGAGTTGCGTCAGGTGATGTGGGATCGTGTCGGGCTCATCCGGACCGGGGACGGGCTGTGGGAGGCGAGGAACTCGCTGATCGAGATGGAGCCGGTCCTCAATCGCACGATCGCCGGTCGAAACGCCGTCGAGCTTGGTCTGCTCATCACCGTTGCCGCGCTGCGCCGCTCGGAATCACGAGGAGGCCACTACCGGGCCGACTATCCGGAGGAGGACCCCAAGCAGGCATTGCGCGCCCTCGTGGTACCGGGAGCCGCTCCGACCCGGCGGGTGGCCTGATGGAACCGAGCGACTACGGACCCATCGTCGCGCGAGCCCTGGCCGAGGACCTCGCCGACGTCGGAGACTTGACCTCGAAATGGGTCGTTCCGGAGACGGCGACATCTCATGCAGCACTCGTCGCTCGTGCCGGAGGTGTGATCGCCGGCATGCCGGTGGCGGGATATGTGTTCGACCGCGTCGACGCCACTCTCGAGTTCTCCGGGGTCGAGGATGGGTCGGCTGTGGTAGCCGGGGAGGCGATCGGCTATGTGTCGGGATCGTCGCGCTCGATCCTCACCGCAGAGCGCACCGCCTTGAACCTGCTCGGTCGGATGTCGGGGGTGGCCACGGCCACGGCCCGGCTGGTGGCCGCGGTCTCGGGCACGCCAGCCCGGATAACCGACACCAGAAAGACCATGCCTGGCCTGCGGGTGCTCGACAAGTACGCAGTGGTGGCGGGTGGCGGTGTCAACCACAGGATGGGTCTCTACGACGAAGTCATGATCAAGGACAACCACATCGTCGCAGCGGGTGGTCTGGGTGCGGCCCTCACCGCGGTGCGAGAGGGAGTGGGGAGCGACGTGCGGGTCATCGTCGAAGTCGAGAATCTCGGACAGCTCGGCGAGGTTCTCGCGACCGACGCCGACCGAGTGCTGTTCGACAATATGGACGTCGAGACGCTGCGACGCGCCGTCGAGATGGTCGACGGAGCGATGGAGACCGAGGCGTCCGGGGGTGTAACGGTGGAGACGGTGCGACCGATCGCGGAGACAGGTGTGGAGTTCATCTCGGTGGGTTGGATCACACACTCGGCGCCACAACTCGACATCGCGCTCGACTTCTAGCTCGCTTCGGTACCGAGTACCAAGTACCAAGTACTCTCGATCAACATGAACGATCCAGTCAGAGTTGCTGTTACCGGCGCGGCGGGCCAGATCGGGTACAGCCTGCTCTTCCGTATCGCGTCAGGTGCGATGCTCGGTCCCGACCAACCCGTCATCCTTCAGATGCTGGAGATCACACCTGCCCTCGGGGCGCTCGACGGTGTGGCGATGGAGCTCGAGGATTGTGCCTTCCCGCTCCTGGCCGGAATGGTCAAGACCGACGACGCCGAGAC